>JBDRGP010000038.1:0-57622 GCA_043817645.1 Candidatus Woesearchaeota archaeon | reverse complement strand
AGGTCCAAATGAAAACCTAAGAATAAGGGTCTTAGACATTTTAGGCCGAGATCCCACTAAATTAGAAGTTCCTTTATTAGTCCAAGGATTAGGAGTAGAAACAGCAGAGAATGATTATGGTTTTACCTTCACAAAAACAGCCCAAACACAGGCAATAGAGGCCCCATTCTTAACAAAAGACCAAAGAGTAAGATATGATACGGAAACAAGAACTTTAGTACATGCTGAAAGTGAAGATGAAGGCATCCATATCTGGACACCAGCTGATCAAAGTGGTCTCCGTAGAGCCTATCGGTACAGGTTCGACGACCTCTACTTCTGGAACGACCTCTTGCTCTACTCGCTTTCCGACGGCAGGGTACAGTTTTTTGAGGACCCGCAGGGTCGCGCCGAAAATTTAGACGTGTTACTCAAACAAACGCAGGCAGAAACAGAAAGAATGTCTAAAAGAAACGAATTACTTGCTAGGGCCAAAAGCCTTTTAGAAGAAGCAAGAAACGTCTAGTTCTAATCTCTAAACCCTCAATTAATAACCCCCTTCCCAACAATAAATGTTCTTTCAGCCTGCGCAACCTGACCCTTACTTATTTCTGGCAAAGTATTAAATTGTTTTATTATTCCCTCTCTCCCCAATAACAATAAAGCTAATTTAGCAACATTCCCAAACTTCTTAATCAACCATCTTTCTGAAAAAGGCAGAGTTCCATATTCTTCCTTAATAAACTCTAAAATTTTTCTAGCATTTGCATCTCTAATGTTTTTATCAAAAACAAGTTCATAAATCCCACTAAGTTTTCCTTCTGTAACCTTGCCTTCTCCTGTAGTCACAAAAGGTTCAATAGCAAAAACCTGCCCCTCTTCAAGTTTAGTAGAATCTCCATTATCATAGTTAGGTATACTCGGCTTTGCATGTACTTCAAATAAATCAACCCTATGCCCTGATAAATTGATTATCGGTGAAAATCCTTTTCCTTGAATCACTTCTTGAATAACCTTTCCAATCTTACCGATTTCAACTCCAGGCTTCGCAATTTCAAGCGCCTTATTCAAGGCTTCTTCAGAGCATTTAATTAACTTATCAAACTCATCACTCCCAACCTCAACAGTCACAGCAGTATCAGTTACAGCCCCATTCACATGAACCCCTAAATCAAGCTTAACAACGTCCCCCTTCTTCAAAACTCTATCATCATCAAATCTTGGAGAATCATGAGCTGCAACATGGTCTATACCAACATCAACAGGAAAGGCAGGCTTCCCACCAAGCTCCACAATTTTTGCCTCTACTTTCTCAGCAATATCTAAATACTTTACACCCTCTTTCAATAACGTAGCACCATACTCTCTGGCTTTTTTACAGATTTCTCCAGATTTGATATAACCTTCCATGAAATAACTTAAAAAAATATCCTTTATAAACCTTAATACGCTGCAAATTATAGTAAAATGAAGGGGTTCATCATCTATCCAACGTACAGGGTAATCGATAATAAGGCATACGTTTACCTATTTGGCAGACTAGAAAATAACCAATCTTTTCTAACAATAAACTATTCCAGACCATATTTTTTCATAAAAACAAAGGATCTAAAAAAAGCACAAAAGCTCGACAAATTCGATTCAGAAAAAACAGACCTCAAAAATTTAAAGAAAGAACCAGTAACCAAAATAATACTAGACATCCCTTCAGATGTTCCAAAATTAAGATATTTATTTGAAGAAAGCAATATCGAATGCTATGAAGCAGATATCAGGTTTTCTTACAGATTCATGATCGATAAAAAAATACAAGGCTCTTTAGAAATTGAAGGAGACTATGAATCAAGTGAAACAGTTGATAGAATTTACAAAGAACCAGAAATTTCTCCAACAGACTATATACCTCAAAACCTACAGATTGTCTCATTAGACATCGAAACAAGTACTGATGGAAAAAGATTATACTGCCTTTCTTTATACTCTGAAAAGTACAAAAAATCCTTCATCATCTCAACCAAAAAATTTCCAAACACAATCTCCTGCCCAGATGAAGAATCCCTATTAGAAACTTTTCAAAAAGCCCTGCTGTTAGAAGATCCCGACATCATAACCGGTTGGCATGTTATAGATTTTGACTTAAATTACCTAAAAGAAAAATTTACAAAATACAAACTTCCTTTCAATCTAGGAAGAGACAACCTCAATTCACAGATAAAAATTCAAGAAAGTTTTTTCAGAGAAAGCAAAGCAGATGTTTCAGGAAGACAAGTTTTGGATGGAATAAACCTACTAAAGACCTCTTTCATAAAGTTAAGAGATTATAAATTGGACACAGCAGCAATAAAATTTCTAGGACAAAAAAAATTGATTGCCCCCGAAGACAAATCTAAAATAGATGAATATTACAAAAAAGATCAGAAACTTTTGTTAGACTATAACCTGTTGGATTCTAAGTTGGTTTATGATATTCTTCTTAAGTCTAAAGTTCTTGACCTAACAATACAACGCTCATTACTTACAGGTATGCCCTTAGATAGAGTTTCAGCCTCCATAGCTTCTTTTGATTCTATTTACCTAAAAAAAGCAAGAAAAAGAAAAATTGTTGTTCCTTCTGGAAAATTTTCATATAAACCTTCTCCAATAACAGGCGGGTTTGTAATGGAATCCAAGCCTGGAATTTATGATAATGTTCTTGTTTTAGATTTCAAATCATTGTACCCAAGTATGATGAGAACATTTAATATCGATCCTATTAGTTTTTTAGGAAAGAAAAAAGAAAAAAACGCCATTAAGGCTCCAAACAATGTTTATTTTAGGAATGGAGAAGGCATTTTACCAGAAATAATTAAAACACTTTTAGAAGAAAGAGAAAAAGCAACAAAGGCAGGAAATAAGCTAGCAAGACAAGCAATTAAAATATTGTTACTTTCTTTTTGGGGCATAGTCGCGTCTCCCTCTTTTAGATTTTTTAATATGGATATGGCAAATGCTATTACTACTTTTGGACAGCACATTATAAAACTAACAGCTAAAAAAGTAGAAGAGCTGGGATATGAAGTGATATATTCCGACACGGATTCCGTATTCGTGAATCCAAAAACAGAAGATGAAAATGAAGCAGAAAAAGTTGGACAAAAAATAGAAACCCATATCACCAGTTTCTATGAAGAACATATCGAAAAAGAATACAAAAGAGAATCTTGTTTGGAATTAGAATTTGAAAAAAATTATCTCAGATTTTTAATGCCTAAAATAAGAGGTAGTGAAAAAGGAGCTAAAAAAAGATACGCGGGATTAGTTAAAAAAGATGGAAAGGAGGAAGTTGAGATTGTGGGACTCGAAGCGATAAGAGGTGATTGGACAGAAGCAGCACAAATTTTTCAAAAAGAAATTTTAGATAGAATATTTCACAAAAAAGAAATCACAAGTTTTGTAAAAAAATTCATTAACGATGTTCTCTCTGGAGACTATGATGATAGACTAGTTTATAGAAAGTCTATTAGGAAAGAGCTAGGAGGGTATACGAAAACTACGCCGCCCCATGTAAAAGCAGCACGTAAACTGGATAAATTGGAGTCAAATGTTATAGAATACTTTATAACAACTGAAGGCCCAGAACCTAAACAAAAATTAAAACACGAATTAGATTATGACCACTACATAGCCAAACAAATTAAACCTATCGCAGAAATGGTTTTAGTCTTTTTCAATTTAAATTTCGAGGATTTAGTTAAAGGATCTAAACAAACAAAACTTTTTTCTTTCTAAACAGACTCCACAAGCGATTGTTGCCGATTTAATTTCAACAGAAGCTCTCTTTCTGGTCTATAAACATAAGCAAAATTATGGTCAAAATAACCGCATCTAAAATTATCCAAACTTATCCCTGTTCTCTTAGAAAGCATATAGGCATAAAAGAAAGTTTGAGTCGTAGCATATTTTTCCTTATTAGCATTCGGCTTATAATCCCAAACCCAAATTTTATCTCCTTCTACTCTCAGAATATCAATATGTCCAGTAAGAACATCGTCACACTTAAATAAAGTTTTATACCCAACGAGTTCATTAGGCATTAACCAAATAGGAATCTCCATTGCCAGAGTACTCTGATCATTTTCTAGCATAAACGCCTGCACCTTTGAATGTCTATCCTTGAACCTATCCTTATTTACATCCAATCCGTATCTTGTTAGAGTAGAAACTTCATGTCCAGCCACCTCAACAGCATTCTCAACTAAATTAAACCTCAAACAAGAACCCCTAGGCCCACCATTAAAATACTCATTAGGACACTTATTTAACATAGAATGCAAATAATCCTTAAGCGGACCAAAATCACCTGAACATAGCTTACCAACTTTCTCATTATGCACTCTATAAACATATAACCCGCCTTTATGATTAAAATAGACTTGCTTTATCACCATCTTTTATTCTAACTCCAAAATCCCCTCATAAGCTTTATAAATTTTCTTAGACATCACAATATAGATAAAATGGGAGTTAAACTACCAGGAATCTTGCCAACAAGAACAATTGACTGGGAAGATATAAAGGGAAAGAGGATTGGAGTAGATGCTAGTAATTCAATATATCAATTCTTAAGTTCAATAAGACAAAGAGACGGAACCCCCTTAATGGATTCTAAGGGGAATATTACTTCACATCTTATGGGCATCCTCACTAGAACAACAAATCTAATGCAAAAAGGAATAAGCTTAGTGTATATTTTTGACGGAAAACCTCCGGACCTAAAATTCCAAACGCAACAAGCAAGAAGAGAAAGAAAAGAAAAAGCCAAAGAAAAATATCAAGAAGCAAAAGACAAAGAAGATGTAGATTCTATGTACAAATACTCTAAACAAGTAACGTACCTAAATAATGAAATGGTAAGGGACTCAAAGGAGCTAATTAAAGCCTTAGGTCTACCAGTAATACACTCTCCAAGTGAAGCGGACGCTCAAGGAGCATTCATGGTAGAAAAAAAAGATTTGTGGGCTTTTGCCAGCAGTGATGCAGATACATTAATGCACAGTTGTCCAAGAACAATCCCAAACCTAACTTTATCTCAAACAAGAAAACTACCCGGAAATAAATTTGTTTACATCCAACCAGAATTAATCGAACTTAATGACGTTTTACAACATTTAAAAATAAACCAAGACCAATTAATAGTTTTAGGAATCCTAACAGGCACGGATTATAATCCAAAGGGCATTCCCGGAATAGGACCAAAAAAAGCTCTAAACTTAGTAAAGCAACATAAAGATTTCGATAAATTATTCAAGGAATTAAACCCAGACTTCAATTGGAAAAAGATATTTGCAATATTCAAATCAATGCCGATAATGAAAAATTATCAGCTAAAATGGATAGAAATTAACCAAGAAAAAATATTTAAAATCCTAATTGATGAACACGATTTCTCCCAAGAGAGAGTAGAAAAAACATTAGAAAAACTAACCAAAAAACCTAAAGAACAAAAAGGTTTGGGTTCATGGACTTAACCTAAAATGGGTTATGAAATAATCGGAAATAAAGAAAAAGCAATTGCAATTATTGAATCCTCTAAAAGTCTAAAAAAAGATAAACAAAATGCAAAGGAAATACTAAAGAAATCAAAATCTATTAAATCAATTTTAGTTAAAACGTCAGAAAGAAAAGGTAAACTAAGAAAAAGAAAATATAAATTACTCGCAGGAGAAAAAAACACAGAAGTAACCCACAAAGAATACGGATATTTAATTAAACTTGATCCTCAAAAAACATACTTTTCACCAAGAGAATTAACTGAAAGACAGAGAATTGCAAATCAAATTAAAAAAAATGAAAAAATTCTTGTAATGTTTTCCGGCGTTGCACCAAGTATAGTGGCAATTAAGAAGAAACAACCATCTTGTGAAGTGTTTGGAATAGAATTAAACACAGCGGCACATAAATTTGCCTTGCAAAACATACAGCTTAACAAACTCAGTAACATCACACTAATCAAAGGAAACGTAACCAAGATAGTACCAAAACTAAAAATAAAGTTCAATAGAATATTAATGCCTCTACCAAAAACCTCAAATAAATTCTTAAGTTTAGCACTTAAAAAAATAAAGAAAAATGGCGTAATCCACTATTATTCTTGGGGCACAAAACAAGAATTCAAAAGAATAAGAGAAGAGGTAAGGGAAATAGCAAAAAACAGTAAAAAAAACATCAAAATACTAAGAACAAAAAAAGTTCTACCCTGCGGTCCTAGAACCTATAAAATCGCAATAGACTTAAAATGCCTTAACTGAAACATATCTATTCGAAACAATTATAAACAAAAAACCTTTTAAAAATAAACGTGGAATCCTACCTAGACCTCAAAAAACATTCTAAGTATTTTTTTATTGCGAGTTTCTTAGGTATAATTATAATCTCCCTTATATTAGCATGGCCATTTATAGCCGCCATATTTGGAGCAATAGTTCTAACTTACCTATTCTACCCGGTTTATAATTTCATACTAAGGGTAGTAAGGAATGAAACCCTTGGTGCATTAATTACCTCAGTATTAGTTATTGCAATCCTGCTTTTCCCACTTTTGTTCATCGGCAACGCTCTTTTTAATGAGGCCGCAGATTTATTTATCCAAGTAAAAAGCATAGACTTTGCACAGATCCAAGAGAAATATTTTTCAAACCTGCTTGGAGCAAAATTAAGCGAAAATCTTGATTTGGGGGCATTGCTGGATGATGGTCTGGACAGACTTACTACTGCAATTTTACAAGGGACAGGGAATTTTATTTTCACAATACATGAGAAAGTACTCCAACTTTTTGTTTCCTTCTTTCTTATGTTTTATCTATTCAAGGATGGCAGAAAATTATTATTTTCAATAAAAGAAGCCCTTCCATTAAAAAGAAAATATAAAAATGAAATTGGAGACAAATTTAATGACACTATCTACGCAACAATGTACGGCGTCGTACTAACAGCAATAGTCCAGGGAGCCATTGCAGGTATAGGCTTCTGGATATTTGATGTAGGCTCTCCATTCCTTTGGGGGATCGTTATGGTTCTTCTATCCTTGATACCCTTTGTTGGAGCAGCCTTTGTATGGCTCCCAGCAGCAATAATAAAACTTGCAGCAGGCCAAACATTTAATGGAATAGGTTTACTCCTCTATGGAGTCCTTATTGTCAGCACCATAGATAACATAATAAGGCCAAAGATAATCGGAAGCAGGAGCAAAGTGCACCCAGCCCTAATACTCCTCGGAGCCTTGGGAGGTATAAAATTCTTCGGTATAATGGGGATTATAATAGGCCCCTTGATACTCTCCATTCTAACAGTGTTTTTTGATATATACACTAGTGAGGAATTTGAAGATAGTTCATAAATAATATTTTCTCATTCTAGCCTTAATTTAAATTTTAAATTTCTTTTTATCTATGAAACCTTTACAGAATATTGGAAAAATTAATAAACCCTCTCAGAGAAAGTAAGATATCCAAATGAAAAAAGTAATTTATCCATTACTCTTGCTATTACTCACAACTATCGTTGTAGCTGGAGAGATAAGAAAAATAGATCTAGAAAAAGATCTGGGTGACAAAAATGGGCTCATCCTGGAAGTAACGTCAGGAGATGCAATAGAATTTGACATGTTTGACGGAAGACACATTGTAACGATTGATAAAATACACCAAAAAGGCGTAGACTTAGATGTTTTCCTTTTTGCTAATAGAGGCGAAGACCAAAAAGTGAGTTACATGACAGTTAGCCCAAAACGAACAGTAAAACTGGATTTTGATAAAGATGGAATAGGAGATCTCTATATCGGGTTTAAGGAATTTTTAAGTGAAGATACTGCAAAAATTATTTTTTATAATCCTAACATTGAGACTATACAAGAAGATAATAATATGGAAGAAATTACCGGAGAAATAATAGCCAGGACACCAAAGGCTAGCAATTACATCCACTTGTTCTTTGGTTTAACGATTCTTGTTCTGATACTGCTTGTGGTCTTTTTTAGCATAAGTGAAAAAAAGAAGGCAGTTTGAATTACTTTGTACTTTCTACCCTCACCCAAATCTTCTTAAAATCTTTCTTCTTAATATTGATGTCTAAAAAGATCAATATCCAAAGATAGAGTCTAACAATAATAAGAGCGATAGTCCAAAAAAACTCTTTTGAGTTCCTTGGATACTTAAAGATACTCAAAACACTAACGGCTTCTTTTTGAAACGATCTCATCCTTTCTTTTGATTTTATAAAATATTTTAGTTGATTATACCCCCCGGCACTTCTTTTCTTCTGTTTAATCCAATCTGATAAACTAGTAGGATATTTTACATACACCACCGCTTCAGGCGCATACGCTGTTTTGTAACCTTTCTCATAAACCAAATGCGATATTAACGCATCGTCAGATAAGGCATCCTCCGGAATCTTCCCAATCAAATTATTCCTAAAGGCATATAAGTAACCCGAGCAAACGATCATCTTGCACTGCTTCACTCTTTTTAATCTTGTCCCATGTGCTCCAACATCTGTAAGTAGGTGACTCCAATATCCCAACATATTATTTTTCCTATTCAAAGAAATCGGCCGCCCGCTTACTATACCCACTTTTTTATCCACAAACGGTTCTAAAATACATTTTAGAGAGTTTTTTCCAACAAAAACATCACCATCACTTAAAACTAGGATGTTTCCTTTGGCTTTTTCAAAAAGCAGATTTAAGGCCGCAGGTTTTCCTCCCCCCCTATCTTTAAGAAATTTTATTTGTTTATATTTCCGTGATAACTTTTTTACAATTTCTTCCGTCTCTTTATCTGGAGCAGCAACCAACAATTCATATTTTTCATACTCCTGACTAACAAAAGCCATTATTGCTCTCTCAATTGTTCTTTCTTCCTTAAATGCCGTAATAAAAATTGATATCATTGTTTTCCTACGAATACACAAATTAGATAATTATTTAAAGCCTTTTTCTACCCAGAAGGCGATGGATCAAGAGGATTTAATAAGATCTAGAGAGAAAAAAATAAAAGAGTTTTTACTTTGTAAGAGGGCTTGGATTCAATACATACTTTTAGCCATTATTATCTGGATCGGAACTAACATAAGGATTAAACCATTAAAGACGCTTATTGACGCAACTACAGGAAAATATATCACCTTAGAGTTAGATTCTACTCTTTGGTTAAGATACGCAAAGGAAATCATCGAAAAAGGCCATTTATTCCAAATTGACCCTATGAAAAGCGCTCCATTTGGAGCAGACATTGGATTCTTAGGCAAATTTACTGCTTATTTTGTAGCTTACCTCTATAAAATACTCAACTTTTTTTCTAATTCCGTTACCTTAGAATATACAGATATCATCTACCCAATAATTGCCACCGCACTTCTCAGTATATTTTTATTTTTACTAGTCAGAAGGTTATTTGATTGGAGGATAGGATTATTGAGCGTTTTTCTAATCAATATCATGCCTAGTTTTTTATTTAGAAGCCTGGGTGGAAGCTCGGATCACGATATCCTTGGTATGATGTTCTTAGTCATGGTTTTCTATTTTTTTGTGGTCGCATGGCAAAGCAAAACTATTAAGTTTAGTATTTTCTTTGGTGTATTAGCTGGATTGATGACCGTCTTAGGTTTTTTAACTGCAGGGTTAATAACCTTCGCTTTTTTAATTATAGGTTTCTTTTTTCTTGTTGAACTTTCCTTAGAGAAATTTAAAAAAAAAGATTATTATCTCCTCCTCAGCTGGCTCGGTATTGCAACAATCCTCTTGACAGTTGTCCTTAAGAAACTTAGCTTCATGACGTTTTTAAATTCATTAACTACTCTTCCAGCCTTTTTTGTTTTTTTAGCCTCAACATTTTATTTATTTATACTCCAAAAAAATGTTATGAAAATAAAAGATAAGGTTAATTTCCCCAGTGGGCTGTTTAGCATAGTATTCATGGGGGGGTTTCTTCTTATTCTAGGTTTCATCTTTATGGGCGGAGTCGATTTCTTAATAGGAAAATATTCACAAGTAACAGCACAATTATTCGAATCTTTTCAAGGTAGCCGATGGGTCACAACCGTTGCTGAAAATCATAAGCCATTCGTTACCGATTGGTTTGGCCAAATGGGAAAACTTTATGTTTATTCTCTCGTGATTGGTTCGATCTTCTTATTTTACGAAGCCATAAAGAAAATTAAAAGAGCAAAGACAATGTCTGTGCTATATGGGCTATTCATTTTCTCTTTTGTTTTTTCAAAATATTCAGGAAATTCAATATTAAATGGATCAACTACAATTTCTAAATTAATGCTAGTAGGGTCTTTAGTCATTTTTATATCAATCATTGCTTTCCTTTTGTTAAAAAGTTTTTATAAGGAAAAAACAACATTTAATCAGATCAGGGGTATTGATAAAAAATATATTTTTATTTTTATTTGGTTCCTATTAATGGTACTCGCCGCAACGTCCGCAATCAGGTTACTTTTTGAGTTTACGCCAGTAACTGCAGTAGTTGTAAGTTTTTTTGTTTTCTATCTAATTGACCTGGCTTGGAAACAAAGCAACAAGTATATCAAATATTTAGGAATTATATTAATATTGTTCCTTCTATTGAATCCATTTGCCTTTGCTAAAGGAATAATCCCTACCTACTATAAGAACAGCCTAGGACAAGCCAATGGGACCGGCCCAGGCTATAACAGTTTGTGGCAACAAGCTGGTAAATGGGTTCGAGAAAATACACCCGAAAACTCTGTTTTTGCCCACTGGTGGGACTATGGTTATTGGGTCCAAAGTGGTTTTGAAAGACCAACAATCACTGATGGGGGAAATTTTATTGGCTGGTGGAATTTTTTAATGGGAAGATATGTCTTAACAGGAAATTCTACTGAAGAGGCTCTAAAATTTTTATATTTACATAATGCTAGTTATGTTTTGATTGTTTCAGATGAAATTGGAAAATATCCGGCCTATTCCTTAATCGGGTCTGATGAAAATTTAGATAGATTCTCGTCTGTCCCCCTTTTCAGTTTAGACCCCTCTGCAACTCAAGAAACAAGAGAAGAAACTTTACTCCTGTTTAGGGGGGGAGTGGCTTTGGATAAAAATTTAATTTATAATGGAAAGTTGTATCCCGCAGGAGGGGCAGGTATAGCAGGATTCATATTACCAATACAACAATCAAATGATTCAATATCAGTTAAACAACCTCAAGCGATTTTAGTTTATCAAGGCCAACAGGTCAATGTCCCGCTTAGATGCCTCTACTTTTTGGACAATAAGCAAATATTTGAAGGGGATAGTTTCGATGTCTGCCTGAAAATAATTCCTACTATACAAGACAACCAGATGAACCAACTTGGAGCCGCTGTTTACCTTTCCGAAAAAGTTAAAGATTCTTTTTTTGCTAAAGCATATATTGGAAATGAAGAAATTCAAGGATTTGAACTAGTCTATGACAGTGAAGGACAAGTACCGCTAGCGATCTACAATGGGAGACTTTTCGGACCAATAAGAATTTGGAAAATTAATTATCCCAAAGACCTTATAATTACAAACTCAGAGAGAGATTACTACTTAAGGGAATACTACCCCGACGTTAGACTTTCGCAGAATAATTGAAATTTTAGTTGGATTAATTTTATAAATGCACCGATTACTCCGCTAGGAATGCTCTCGATATTCATCCCAGTTTATAATGAAGAATCTATTGTTAAAACCAACCTAATAAAAGTGTATGATTCTCTTAAAACTCTCGGGTATCCCTTTGAAATATTTATGATAGACGATGGCTCTACAGACCAATCTAACAAGTCTTGTCTGGATCTAGAAAAAAAATATCCCGAAATGAACTATTTGTACTATCCAAATGGTCCAACTAGGAGAGAAAATCTTGCTGACTCATTTTATAGGGCAAATTATAAAGTCCTAATCTTTATGGATTTAGACCTTTCTACTAATTTGAGGTATTTGAAAACAATGGTTCAATATATTCTAGACGGATATGATATTGCTATTGGTAGCAGGTATCTTGGAATTAAGCCCCATAGGAGTACCTTCAGAAAGAGCATAAGTCAAATATATAATCTGTTTATGAAGATCTATTTCAAATCCAATATTGAAGATCACCAGTGTGGGTTCAAGGCCTTTAAAAAAAGGATAATCTTTGACTTACTAAATAAAGCCGGTTATGATCGTTCTAAGACAAGAGGTTGGTTTTGGGATGCCGAGATTCTTATAAGGGCTCAAAAGAAGGGGTATACTGTGAAGGAATTTCCAGTCAGTTGGAAATCTGGTAAAAAAAGCTCCTTTACCTTAAAAAAAGAATTAAAAATGCTATACTTCTTAATTCAGTATGGCCCCAAAATAAGAAGAAATGAAAAACTGTTTAAGGATTAATTTCTCTCTCTTTTATAAAGTTTAAGAAGTTGGTATTCTTTTACTAATTTGAACTCATCTATCGGAGATTCTTCCTTGGTGGTAATCAAATAATCAATCTCTTCATAAGTTTGATTATCTTTTTTCTCTAATGAAAAAGTTATTTTTAACTTTCTTTCATCATTTATCTTGGAATTACTTTCTAACATATATGTGAGATAACTATCCCTTTTTCCTATAGAAATTAGATATTCACGCCACCCAATTAATTCCTTTATATCTGTTCCCCAGTATATCTCAGCTATTCCCTGGTGAAGTTCTTCTTCGCCTATGATAAATCTTTCATTAGGAAATTCTTCTGCGATAGAAAACATATCACTATTGATCATTTCAAACTTTCCATTATAAAACCCTCCAAAAGCAAAAATAAAAGAGATCAAAAGGATAATGGATAAAATAACATGCCATTTCAACTCTCTCTTTCTGATGACATCAGTTAATAAAACAATAGAAATTGGGAGTAAAGTAGGAAGATAGCGTAACTGGGCTCCCAAAAGGAGGAACAAAATCAACCCCAAGATAATAAACCAGAACTCCGCCTTATACTTTTTAAAATTGGTTCTATAAATTAAGAATAACAAGGGAGATAATGCAAAAAGGACTGTTAACCTATAAGTTATAGGGGTTCTAAAGAATAAAAGACTGCTTGCTTCGGGAGCAGCCCCTCCAAGTCCAAAAAAAGCAGCCATTTGTCCTCCAAAAAATCTAATAAGGCTGAAAAAAGGAAAGTCAAACAAAATATAATCAACAAGCAATCTTATGGAACTTGTTAGGGCCATGGCAATTAAAAAAATAAAGAGTGTTTTTGATTCCTTCTTATAAAAAAATGCGAGAATGAAAAATAAGGTTAAAAAAAAGCTACTATCCCAGAACAAATTTGCTAACCCAAAGAGCAGTCCCGTAACCACCAAATTTCTTATTTTTGCATCCTCTTCAAATTTCTTAAAAAAAATGTATCCTATAAACATTAAAAGAGCAGCTATTTGAATGCCATTTATCGCTGGCGAATTATACCACACAACAGGCGAAAAGGCAAATATTAATATTGATTTTTTTGATTTTGTAACAGCATAAACAAGAACACCAGTTAACACCAATACTAGAACATTAAGAAACTTTAGGAAATTTAAGTAGGGTACAACTTTTAGTATTTGTCCAAAAACCAAACCAGTAATCCAGGTATGACTGCTCCTCATCTTTGTTGGAGATAGCTCTGCAAATCCTTTCGCTGCACCGAGATAATCTGCTGTATCAACTGTTCCATAATTAGAAGTACTTATTGCAAAAGTGAATATACAAATAAATATTACAAGAAATATGAGTATTATCTTCAATCTCTCTTTTGATATACCAAACATCTCCCTTCTCCTGATTCCCAACATTTATAATGATTCTGTAGGAAAATATCTTAACTGGCAATAGGAATGTTTAAAAATATCGCCTTTTAAACTTATTTATTTTCTATCTTATAAAAATGAGAAGCTATATTAAAAAATTAATTATATTGTATGTCGTTCTAGTAATAGTTAAGTCTGTTTTATCATATTTTATTCCTGCCCCCAGTCTTTTCTCTGACGGATATGTTTATGCGAAAATGGCTCGTAGTTTGCTTTATCATGGAAATTTTTTTGTTCATGGATCTGCAATTAATTATTACCCCCCCCTCTATCCTTTAATCTTATCATTAGCATACGCCTTCAAAGACATGAATATTGTGTATTTCTTTATGAAGTTTATCAATGTCATTATATCCTCATTAGTAATTTTTCCTGCTTGGTTACTAGGAAAGGAATTTTTAAGTAAAAGAAAAACATTTCTTTTTGTTTTATTAGTAGCTTTATTACCCACTAACTTTTCCTCTTCTGCCTATTTACTCTCCGAAAATTTATTTTACCCTCTTTTTTTGTTTTTTATATATTTTTTATATAAATCTTTTACAGAAGAAGGCTATAGATTCGATATTCTCGGAGGAATTTTTTTGGGTTTGTGTTATTTAACTAAAATAGTCGCCGTCTCCTTGATACCAATGATATTTTTTGTGTTTTTGTTTAGTTTAATAAAAAAAGATTTTAAACAGGTTAAAAAAAAGCTAGTTTTAGGTCTAGTGGCATTTTTGATCGTACTGCCTTGGTTTATTCGGAATTGGTCGATATTTGGTATTCCCGGCGTACTGCCTATAGAATATTTAGGCGAAGCAAGAAATTTGGTTACCTACACAGCAAATATTGGATCCTTTTTCACTTGGATCATATTCTATTTAGGCCTTCTCGCTTTAGGATTGGGCGTATTATTCTTTATCTTTAGCCTAAGAGGATGGAAAAGTCTCTTAAAAGACAAACAAAAAATTTATTTTAGTCTAATCTGTCTGTTCTCATCGATATTCGTAATTCTTTTAGCAGTCAATCATAATCTTACTTTTGTAAAATATCAAACTCTATTTGATTGGATAACAGGAAGGCCCATTTCAAGATATATGGACTTTGTCCTTCCTCTCTTTATTCTATTGGGTTTCATCGGATTAAAAGACCTTGACGAAAAATATTTTTCTTGGAAATCAACAATATTCACTTCGATTCTCTTACTTTTAAGTTCCCAACTTATTTTATTCCCACTATTCTCACCCAATAATATTTCTATTGGATACCTAGGAGCAAGCAAATATATATTTGAGTATCTTTTCTATGGAAAAACTGGTTTTGAATCCATATTTAACATTGGAACTTTGATCTTTTTCAGCATTTTATTCTTTTCAATCCCATTCCTACTCAAAATTTTAAAACTCAACTTCAAAAGAGCTTTTTATTTTTTTGTAATTTTTTTCTTATTAACAAGTTCTTTTAATTATTTAACCACTTATGTTAATTCGGATAGATATTGGTATGAAGGAGACCAAATGCAATTAGGTTTATGGTTTAATGAATATAACAAAGACCCTACTGCGGTAATACTATTTGACGAAAGAGATAGTGGACCCATCAGTAAGCTAAACCAAACAAACATTGGTGTCGGAAGCACAACCCTCGCGGGTTTTTGGATGAATTCTGAGATAATATTTGGAGACCTATCAGATTTAACCAAGGTGGATTATGTCTATAGCAAACATGATTTGGACTTAGAGCTTTTAAGGGAACAAGGAGGGTTTAAGATTTATAAAGTTTGAAATAGGATAATGTTTAAAAATAGTCAAAGTATAGAAAAGCATCTAAAATGGATGAAAAAACCCAGATTTTGTTAAGCAGCAAGTTATTGGAAGTTTGTGGCCGAAGCAGCAATGCAAGCATTTATTCTTTATTGCCGTTTATGGACAAAAACCATGAGAAATTGAGAGATTTGTATGGCCATTCTTTACACAACCTACCTAAGATGTTGGATAGCTCACTGAAGATATTGTTAAATAAGAAAGTAGATGTTGCTAAAACTTCATATGAATTTCAGAGAATCAAGGAAGAGCAAAATAATTTTAGGAGAATTTTAAGCGACTCGATTAAGATCTTGGGTAAGAAAGAGATTGAAATATCCAAAGATAAGATTGAAGCAGCCTTAAGTTTAATTGGGCATGTCTATTTTGATACTTTGATTAGACCTATGCAGTTTTTTATTCCGCAAAGTCCTTTTTGTTCTGGTCAGTGGAATCTATGGAAAAATGTAGATTACTTTGCGTTTAAAGAAAAATTACAAGATGAAGAATTTATGCAAGAGTTTAGAAGAAGGATTTTGAATAATAAAATTTGGAAAATTAAATTCAGGCCAGAAGAGTTTTCTTTTATTATTAAAAAAAGATTAGAAAAAGAAGATTTGTTTGATAAAAAATTAAACCCAGAATCTATGATTAAAGCCATTATTATTAGAATGGGCGAGTTAACAAATCCTCCTTTGGATTATGAGATCATTGATTTTTCTATCCGAAGTTTTTTTACCTACTTGGGTAAGAAACAATATTTGAGGATCGATAGGGAAATATTGTTTTTAAGAAAATTAGAAGAAGAATTTGGTGGAATAATCCAAGAAGTTTTAGAATCTTAATTAATCATATTTAAAACTTTTGGTGAAACATTTATAAAAGATTTCTTAGCTGTTTTTTATAAAAAGATGAGAGGTTAAAATGGCAAAACTCGTTTATGCATATGTCGTTGCAGATTTACTGCATATAGGACATGTACTCGCTTTAGAAAATGCAAAAGCCCTGGCTGGGGAAGACGGGAGACTGATTGTGGGCGTATTGACGGACGAAGCCGCAATGGAGAAAAAACCTAAACCTGTGCTGTCTTTCAGTGAGAGAATGAGGCTGATTAAATCCTTAAAATGCGTTGATGTTGTGGTCCCCCAAAAAACATATTCTCCCTTAACAAATGTAAAACTAATGAAACCAGATGTCTTAATGGAAAGTGAAAGCCACTCGGACAAGGAGTTAATAGAGACACATAAACTTGCTGAAGTTCTCGGATTCAAAGTTATCGTAACACCTTATTATCCTGGACAAAGTTCAACGACTCTAAAGAAAAAAATAAAAGAAGAAAACTAAAAGGAGGCATTAAAAAATGAAAAAAATTATTGCAGGCGCATTAGTAGTCGTCTTATTGATTTTAGCGGGTTGCGGAAATAGCCAGCCAACAACTGGAAATGTAGTCGCTTCTGGAGAAATAAAGACTCTAAAGATGGGTCTTATTCCTGCAGATGATGCAGTTGAAATGCTTAGGGATTATGAGCCAGTTAAGGATTATTTGTCTGAAAAATTAGGAATTCCTGTTGAAATACAAGTAACTTCAGATTATACAGCTGCAATTGAAGCAATGCGCGCAAAACACATTGACATGGCATGGTTCGGTCCTTTTTCGTACATTATAGCCTCTAATGTAGCAAATGCTGAAGCAATAGTCAATGGTGTAAAAGAAAGCACTGGCACCTCAACCTACAAGTCGATAATAATTGCAAATGCAAAGAGCGAGATAAAGACACTGGATGACCTTAAGGGCAAAAGCTTTGCTTTCGTAGATCCCGCATCAACTTCAGGCAACCTCATACCACGTAAGATATTAATTGAAGCCGGGATAGATCCAGATAGGGATTTCAGTGAGACCTTTTTTGCAGGAACTCATAATGCTGTCGAATATGCAGTTGCAAATGGGAAAGTAGACGCTGGAGCAGATAGCGATAACTCATATGATAGGATGTTAGAATCGGGCGAGATTGACCCCGAAGTCAACCTAATAATCTATGAATCAGAACCCATACCGGGATCACCAATAGCGGTTAGGGGAGACTTGCCAAAAGAACTCAAGAACAAGATTCAACAAGCTCTAATTGACATGGATGAGCAAACAATCCATAAAGTTGATGGGTGGGGAGGAATTGCTAAGTATCAGGCAGTTGAAGACAGCGATTATGATGTCATTCGCGATACTGCTAAGATACTTGGAATGGATGTTACTAGCGCAGAAGCAGCTAATAAATAATCCTTTTTTATTTTTTGAGTAATAAAATGATAAAACTAGAGAATTTATGCCATACTTATAGGGGTAGAGAAACAGAAGCTATAAAGAATATTAGTTTCTATATAAAAAAAGGAGAGAGTATAGCTATAATTGGTTCAAGTGGATCAGGCAAATCGACTTTACTAAAGTGTATTAACAGATTAATAGAACCAAATACTGGTAAGATTTGGATAAAGGACGAAGACATAGTCAAGTGCACTGCAAGAAAAGCTGCTAGAATCCGGAGTAAAGTTGGAATGATCTTTCAGAATTTTAATCTTATTGAAAGAGAAACTATCTTACAAAATGTTTTAAATGGAAGACTAAGTTACAATACTCCTTTGAACACATTGTTCAAAAAATTTTCTAAGGAAGATTATCGCATAGTCAGAAAAAATATAGAGTGTGTCGGGCTAATAAGCCATATGGATGAGCGAGTTAGTAATCTAAGTGGAGGAGAAAAGCAGAGGGTTGCTATTGCAAGAACCTTGTCACAAGAGCCAGAGATAATACTCGCAGACGAGCCCATATCAAATCTCGATCCTAAACTGATGAAGGAAATTATGGATCTGTTAAAGTATTTATGCACAGAAAGAAAAATAACCTTAATCATGAGTCTACACTTTCTTGATTTTGTAAAAAGGTATTCTTCAAGAATACTTGGAATGAGGGAGGGAAGAATAGTTTTTGATGGTAACACAGAAGATCTTACAGAAAGGGATATTGTTGAGATATATGGTAAAACACAGGATTGGTATCTCTACGGTAAAACTGGATTTTAAGCATGAAATACCAAAAACTTAGGCTTCCAGGAGGGAAATATAAGAGTTTGCTAATAGGCCTTCTAATTGTAATCATTTACTATTGGGCCATTAGAGGTACTGATACAAGTCCGGTTAATTTTGTAAAAGGGGTTCCGTTTATGATAGATTTCATAAAAAGGATGTTCCCGCCGGATATAAGTAATCTTGGAAGATTTCTCATGAAGGCTGTTGAGACATTACAGATGGCTATTGTTGGTTCCAGCTTAGGGGCCTTGATAGCCCTACCCCTATCTTTCCTTGCCGCAAGAAACATTATGCCAAATAGGTTCGTATACCAGACAATAAGGACCCTTTTTGATGCACTTCGTGGAATAAATGAGATAGTGTGGGGCTTAATCTTTGTCTCGATGGTAGGATTGGGTCCCTTTCCAGGAGTTCTAGCTCTTGCTGCCCACGTTACTGGCGCATTAGGTAGATACTTCTCAGAAGCAATAGAAACTATTGATCCCGAGGCAACCATGGCGATTCTTTCAACAGGTGCAAATAAAATACAGGTCATAGTGAGGGGTATCATACCCCAAGTAAAACCACATTTTATTAATTATTCATTGTACTATCTTGAAAATAACTTTAGGGCTGCAACCGTCTTAGGATTAGTGGGGGCCGGCGGAATTGGTATGGAATTACTAACAAGTATGAGACTCTTTAGAAACCGCGAAGTTTTAACTATCTTAATCATAATGGTCGCTATGGTTACGATTATAGATAGATTTAGTGCTTACATGAGAAAGAGGATAGTAAAGGGGGGGACTTTAGACTGAAACATATAAAATTTTATAAATAATTTAAGTTTTAGGTATTTAAATAAAATGCAAGCAATAATTTTGGCAACAAGGAAAGCAACGAGATTGTTGCCTTTAACTAAAGAGAAAGCCCAATGCCTGTTGAAGATAAAAGATAAAACTATTTTAGAGCTGCAGGTTGAAAATTTAAAAAAAGCAGGCATTGACGATATAAGCGTAATAACTGGTTATTTATCGAACGAAGTGGAAACGTTTTGTAAAGAATTAGGAATCAAAACCATATTCAACCCATTCTACGAAGTTTCTGGAATGGCTCTTTCTTTATGGGTTACCAAAGAAAAATTCAAGGGGGGTTTTATATTTCTTTATTCGGATATCCTTTTTGACTCTGAAATAATCAGAGATTCAATCAAAAATAAAGCCGATATCTGCCTTTGCATAAAAAAAGACGGATTAAGATGGGAGGCCGAGAAAGTTATCGAGAAAGAAGGAATTATTAAGAAATTGAGTAAAACCAGGACTGGCAAAGAAAATGGAGAGTTTATAGGCATTGCAAAATTTTCAGGTGCGGGAACTGAGAAACTAATAAAAGAATTAGATAATATTGCAAAAGTCAATCTAAATGCATCATTTATAGAAGCAATAGATAATATTATTGATACGGGAGGGATAGTTGAAGCCCATAACATAGAAAATGCCAAATTTATTGATATAGATTTTCCAGAAGATTTAGAGAGGGCAAAAAAACTTTTTATATGATCTCCTAAATAGATCGAGTATATAGACTGCGGATTAGAGCATATTCTTACCTTAACTATAAAGTAGTAAACTAAACGAAAGGTTTATAACACCAAAGGCTAAGCGATGGAATTATGCCAAAAATCATGAATTACGAGGAAGCCTTGGGATTAGCAAGAAGATTAATTGAAGAAAATCCTGGTAATCTGCAAGAACCAGATAACTTTCTTTTGCATCTTGGAGACAGTTATGAAATTGCAAGGGAAACTGTTGATGCTGCCGTTTCAAGATATCCGGGATTAGGAAGACATCTTTTCAAAGAAGAAATAGCTTTGGCTGGTGGATTACATGATATAGGAAGGCCCCTCAGACAAGACCAATTATTCCATGAGCTTAGGGGTGCTAGTTATCTTGAACAAAAGGGCCTAGAGATGGGTGTTGCAGATTCTTTAACCGATGTCTTTAGACTTGCACAGATGTTCCGGTCACACTATGTAGTTGCTGAACAGTTTGCAGATCCTGAGAATGTAAGAGAAAGGGAAGAATTCGAACCACTTGACTCATGCTTACTGGTACCAAGAACCTGGCAAGAAGCAATAGTTGTATATGCAGAGCTAAGCAATGTTAGGGGAGAACGAATGAGCATCCAAAAAAGAATCGAGGATATAAAACAAAGATACGCCGGCCCTGGCGAAGGTAATGAAAATGCAGCCCTAATCAAAGCAATGAAAAAAGGACTGGACAGGGTTTTTGAAGTTTGTGAAAGAGTGCAAAGATTAAGGGATGGAACCTTAGCCGAACAGGAAATTATGAGATATGGCTTTTTATGAAGTATCTTGTTTAACTATTTTTTTTGTTAATAAAATAAAAGCAACTATAACAAAGATCCAACCATAAACCGCACTAAATATTAAAAGAGAGTACATTTGGTTTAAGAAAGCGGCCAATAAGATTATTGCTGTTACAAATGGGTCTATAAAAAAGAACTGTTTAGCGAACTTTCTTTTTTCTTTTTCTTTTTCTATTATCTTTGTAGCTACAGATTGAAAACCCGCTTTAAAGTAAAGGTACAAAAGACTTCCCATGTAGTATGCAGAGATAGAAAGAAATCCAAAAATCCAAACCATAAAATCCCCGAGTTTATTATAGAGCCCCAGAGTTATTGCAAAAAAAAGTAAAAATTTACTCACTTCATCTGTTGCGTGATCTATCCAGTAGCCCATAGTGCTTTGGGTTTTTCTCAATCTAGCTAGGGAACCATCTGCATAATCCAATATAAAAGAAATCAAAAGTATGGCTGCTCCTAGAATCAAGTTTAAATGGCCAGAGAGATAGAAGAGATATGCGGCGGGAATTGTTAATAGAAATTTTAATATTGTGACTTGGTTAGGAGTTATTCTTGTTTTAAATAATAAAAGTGCTATGTTGAAACCTAAAAATCTGAATACTTTTTTCAGAATTGGTCCCTGAACATCTTCTTCCTTTAAGAATTCTCTTAGTTTTTCTTCAAACATTAATTTTAAAATCCGTATTCTTCGCTTATAAAGCTTATTGTGACTCCTCTTAGAGGCCAATGGTCGCTACTACTAGAATAGCAATTCCGTGACGAAATCTTTATAATGCCTTTAATTTAAACGAGAAATAAAAGGAGTAATGTTCTATAGATGATGGAAGAAAAATGCAATTCAAGCGGGGATAAAGCAGTTTGTGGAGTAAATAATGAAAGGTTGCGTGTTCATTTTGTCATGCCTCCAGCAAAGAAACCGGTAGATAGGGAATACGGTTGTAATTATGCTTTTTTTATGCAACATAATGTAGTAATACTAGAAATTGCAACACTTTTGAGAGACAACGGGTTTAAAGTTGAGATTACTGATTGTCCTGTAGATAAAGTACCCTTAAGAGAAATAAACCCTGCAGAGGTTTACGTTTTCTACTCAGTATATTTAACTAAGGATATTGATTTAAAAGCAGCAGAGTATTTAGATACGCAATCACAGCACATTATTTTTATTGGGCCGGACCCAACCTGGAGTCCCAAAAAATATCTTTTGAAAGAAAATTGGTTTGTAGTTAGAGGAGAACCAGATTTCAGTTTGTTAGATCTATTAAAAAATATTAAGAAACAGCGGGATATAAAAAATGTTAGTTACATCACAAAAGATAAAAAGGTTGTAAATAACCCTTCAAGAGAGCTTACAGATTTAAATAAATTACCAATACCAGACAGAACATTATTAAAAAACCCCTACAAATATACAAATTCTCAATTACATAATTATCCTGTTACTACAATGCAAACTTCAAGAGGATGTGCATATAGGTGTTATTATTGTGTTCCAAATTCTTTGAGTTACGCTAGAGAATTAGATTGGAAAAAGACCCACCAAAGAAAACCGCCCGTCGGTTTATATCCAGTAAAAAGAATCTTAGAAGAATTTGCCGAGATAAACAAGCTAGGCTATAAAGGTATTAAAATTATAGATGACCAATTATTATGGAATAAAGAAAGAAGTTTGGAAATATTTAGAGGTATTAAGGATTTTGGGTTAGAAATCGCATGTTTAGCAAGAGCAGATCATCTTTTAGATAGAGAAGTAATAGAAGCAATGGCTGAAGCCGGTGTAAAATATGTTGATATAGGGATAGAGTCTTTTAATCAGGAGATTTTAGATTATATCCAAAAAGATGTAAAGGTGGAAACTTTTTATAAAGCCATTAAGAATTTAAGAGATTTTGGTATAGAACCAGAAATTAATGTTTTAATAGCTAGTTGTCCTTTAGAAACAAAAGAAACTATAAAAGAGACGTTAGAAAAAACAAAACAACTTGATGTAGAAGTAATTCATGTGAAGGCTTGTGCTCCTTTTCCAGGCACGGAATTCCATAAACTCGCAATCAAAAACAAGTGGATAACCACAGATGATTACATAGCTCATGATGCTAGCAAGGAGACGTACACTAATTATCCTCATTTACCTCAAGAGTATATCGAAAAAGTAGTTAAAAGAACTTATAATAAACACTACTTTAGTCCTAAATTTTTGTTTGGAGAATTGATGAAAGTACGATCGGCAAAGGAGCTAAGAGATAAGGCAAAAACCGCGTATACTATCCTAAAAAGATGAAAAAACCGTTTGTGTCTGTTATTATCCCTTTTTGTAATGAAGAAGCCAGAATAAAAGACTGTTTAAACACGGTTACGAAACTTTCATATCCTAACTATGAACTTATTTTTGTAGATGATGGTAGCACTGATAATGGTCCAAAAATTGTTGGAGAATACGCAACAGATAAAAAATTAATTGTGGCTAAAGGACCACATCAAGGAGTTGCTAGTGCAAGAAACATTGGTATAAAACATGCAAATGGAGAGATACTTGTTTTTACTGATGCGGATTGTATTTTTGATGAAGGATGGCTCAATAGTTTGGTCGAGCCCTTATTAAAAGATCCAAAAGTGGGAGTGTCTGGTGGACCAGATAAAACCCCCCCTACAAGTTCACTGATAGAAAAATGTATGGATTTTATTATGACCTCTTTGATAACCACTGGTGGTCTAAGGGGTGGGAAGATCAGACTTGGAAATTACTTCCCAAGGGGTTGTAATATGGCAGTAAGAAGAGAGATACTAGACAAGGTGGGCGTATTCGATCCTAGATTTAGGAGGAATAGGGGAGAGGAAGCTGAATTAGAGGAGCGGATTAAAAAAGAAGGTTATAAGCTAATTTATACTGCCGAGGCTTTGGTTTGGCATAGGCGCAGACCATCGATCAAAAAGTTCTGGAAACAATCCTTTGCATCTGGTTACGCCTATATAATCAGGATTTTATATACTAAAAGATTTAGTTTAATTCATTTCCTTCCTTCTCTCCTGATTTTATCATTATTTTTTTCATTGGTAGCTTCTTTTTTTTACGAATCTGCTTTAAAAATTTTTTTGGTTATTGGTGGGGGCTATACACTTTTTTTTCTTTTACAAGCTTTCATTGCTACAATTAAACTTAGAAAGGTATTTGCTTTCCCAATTGTAATTTTTTTAGTGAATTTAACATACCTTGGTTATGGCCTTGGATTATTATACAAAGTGTTATTGTTAGTTAAGAAAAAGGAGCGAGAAGTTAGCGGGTAGTTATCCAGTTGAAAAAAAGAGATTTAGGAAAACCTTCATGGAAATCTTCTCATCCTTTGGGTCCTTTCGAACTCCCTAAGCGAATCTTCAACATTTAATGTTTTTAAATATTTAACAATTATTTTGGGCGCCAAAGCTGGATTTAGTAAACCTATTAAGGCGGCATCTTTTAAAAATTTAGGATTTCTCAAAAAATAAAAGACTTTTTCACCTACAAATTCTTTTTTAAGAGCATTCCTAATCTTTTTTATTTCCTCCATAGAAAAATTTATTTCCATTATCGGTTCTAAATCAATTTTGTACTTAGAGAAGTCCGTTCCTTTTTTTATCCAGCCATTCTTCTTTGCCTGCTCATATAAAGGCGTACCTGGAAAAGGAGTTGTTATGTAAAAATCTACATAATCTGCATCTAATTCGTGTGCAAGCCTTCGTGTCATCTCAACATCTTCAATTTCCTCTTCTGGATTTCCAAGCATAAAATTGGCTATCGTTCTTATCCCATACTTTTTACAAAGTTTAAAGGCAGGAACCGCATTTTCAGCCATGTTCAGCTTGTTCATAGCCTTCAATACCTTATTTGATCCAGACTCCACACCAAAGGCTAATTGTATACATCCAGATTCAGAAATACTTTTCATTATTTCCTCATCTTGCAAGTCTGTTCTTGCTTGCGCAGCCCAAACAAAATCTAACTTCCTATTTTTAATTTCATTACAAATCTGAAGTATCCTCTTTTTATCCACATAAAATGTATCATCTATTAATTTGACTGCGTCAACTCTATATTTTTCAAGAACGAATTCTAGCTCTTCAATTACTCTGCCTGCAGAATGGGTTCTAAAACTTCTACCCCATATGGACTTACTCGCACAAAAAGCGCAATTATATGGACAGCCCCTACTCGTCATCAAAGTTACAGTAGACAACCATTGTCCGCGAATACTAGTCGAAGTTTGTGTATACCACTTCATAGGAAACATATCCCTATCTGGGAATGGAAGGGAATCCAAGTTCTCAATCAATGGCCTTCTCTCGGTAAATTTCAATTTTGGAGTTTTAAAACCAATTCCTTTAATTTTAGAAAAATCTGTATTCTTCTTTTCTAGTTCACTTACCAATTCTTTTATAGTTTCCTCCCCCTCACCAATCACTATAAAATCTACATTTTTATAAGATAGCGTCTCCCCAGGCATTGAACTCGGGTGTGGTCCTCCAAGAATTGTCTTAGTATGCGGGTTCCACTCTTTAACTATATCTAACATACGAAGAGTTTCAACCATATTGATAGTATTGCAAGTAAAACAAACTACTTCTGGTTCAAATTGCTTTAATGTATCTAACAAATTTAATTTTTCATAAGGGGCAGGATCATGAACCCTAACATTATGCCCACTTTCTTTTAAAACAGCCCCAATATAAGCCAAGCTTAAGGGTACATCCCTTCTATAATATGTTTTCGGATAAACCAGCAAGGTTTTCATTTTTGCAAAAATAATCTTTCTTATCTGATTATAGATTTACGAATCCGGAACTGATTGGTGCAACTCTGAATGGGGGAAGTTTGTAACTTCCGATATAAAAACCTATCGAATATCTATAATAAAAACTTATATAAATCGATAATCTCATCATGAGCTCCTATGAAAATAGTTGTATCTATTCCGGCCTTCAATGAATCAGAAACTATCAGTAAGGTCTTAATGGAGATAAAAGAAGTCATGCATAAATCCAACTATAATTTCGATATTTTAGTTGTTGACGATGGGAGTAAGGATGAAACCGCCAAACTTGCTAAAGAAGCAGGAGCAATTGTTTACAGCCATCCTTACAACCATGGCTTGGCTAAAGCATTTAAAACAGAAATCCAAGAAAGCTTAAAGCTAGACGCGGATTTAATAGTGCACACTGATGCAGATGGCCAATATCTTGCCAAAGATATACCTAGACTAATAGAAGAAATCAAAGAAGGATATGATCTTGTTCTAGGCAACAGATTCACTGGAGGTATCGAAAAGATGCCATTCCTAAAAAAGTTGGGCAACAAGGCATTTTCTAAAGCTATATCTAAAATTATCAAATTCAAAGTTGGCGATTGTCAAACAGGGTTTAGGGCGTTTACCAGAAAAGTTGCAGAAGAAATAGAAATAGTTTCAGACCATACATACACACAAGAGCAAATAATCAAATCTGTAAGACAAGGATTTAAAATAAAAGAGATTCCCACTTATTTTGCCGAGAGAATCGGTGGAAGGAGCAGGTTGATGAAGAACCCATTTCAATATGCCTTCAATGCCTGGAAGAATATTATTAGGATATACAGAGATTATGAACCCCTGAGATTCTTTGGAAGAATTGGTTTATTGTTTTTTACTTTGGGTTTTTTAATTGGGTTATGGCTTACTGTTTTATTTTTTATAACTGGAAAAGTTGAACATACTTCTACAGTAATATTGGGAACGTTATTAATGTTAACTGGAATTCAGATAGTTTTGTTTGGATTTTTAGCTGATATGAGAAAAAAATGAAAGTTCTATTGATAAGTCCCGCTTTAACTGTATCAGATAGATACGGCAAAGATCTTGGTAAGGTTGGACCAACTACAGAACCGTTGGGATTAGCTTACTTAGCAGGTTCTTTAAAACAAAAAGGGCACGAAGTAAAAATCTTGGATGCCGCTGTTTTAAAATACTCTCTCGAAGACATAAAAAAGTTTGTATCTAACAATAAATTTGATTTGATTGGTATTGGTGTGTTAACTCCCATGTATAAAATTGCAAAAGACACTATTAAAACAGTTAAGGGAGTTACAGATACTTTATTGGTGGTTGGTGGAGCGCACATAACTATAATGCCAAAGGCAACCCTGGAAGACATACCCGAGATTGATATCGGTGTTGTAGGAGAGGGGGAAGAAACTATTTTAGAGCTGGTCGAGTATCTTGAAGGCGAAAAAAAGCTAGAAAATATTAAAGGAATTGTTTTTAGAAAAGAGAATGAAATAGTTGAGAATGAATTGAGGGAGTTTATGAAAAATCTTGATGATGCGCCCTTGCCAGCCAGAGAAGAACTGCCTATGGAGAAATATACGCCAGCTCCAACTTACTACAAAAAATTACCTAGTTATGTAATGCTTATATCGCGAGGGTGTCCCTACCGCTGTGTTTACTGTTCAAAAATTGCCGGAAGAATGTACAGGCACCACTCAATTGACAGATTGATGAAAGAGGTAGAGATTCTGATGAACGAATATAGTGCGAAAGAAATAATTTTTAGAGATGATACCTTTACTATTAATAGAGATCATGTTGTAAAACTTTGCAATCAGATTATAGAGAAAGGCTATAATAAAAGAATAAAATGGACTTGCATGACAAGAGTTAATTTAGTTGATTTTGAATTATTGAAATTGATGAAAAAGGCAGGATGTTGGAGTATTCACTATGGGATAGAGAGTGGCAACCAAAGGTTGTTAAACCTAATAAAAAAAGATATTACACTCGCCC
Source organism: Candidatus Woesearchaeota archaeon (assembly GCA_043817645.1). Classification (GTDB taxonomy): domain Archaea; phylum Nanobdellota; class Nanobdellia; order SCGC-AAA011-G17; family JACPIM01; genus JBBSXW01. The sequence goes on along the minus strand of JBDRGP010000038.1, from coordinate 29,796 downwards.
AGGCTAAAACTGCTATTAAATGGACAAGAAAAGCCGGAATAGAGACAAAAGCTTTTTTTATGTTAGGCTTGCCAACAGAAACTAGGGAAGAGAGTTTGCAGACTTTGAAGTTTACTAAAGACTTAAATCCCGACTGGATACAAGTAACAATAACGGTGCCTTATCCCGGGACTGAGTTATACGATCTAGCTAAAAAAGACGGTACTTTGAAATCATTAAAATGGGAAGAATATCAGACTTGGGCAGGATGGTCGAATAAGGAACTTGTTTATGTGCCTGGAGAACGGAATGCTGCTGAATTAAAAGAACTGCAGAAAAAGGCTATGAGGCAATTTTATTTAAGACCAAAAACCATTTTAAGGATGATTTATCAACTTAGATCATTGAGTATGGCTGGAAAATATTTTGCTGGCGGAATGGCTCTGATAAAAAGCGGCTTGAAAAAAAGATGAGAAAGAAACTTATTTTTTCATTGAAATTGATTATTGGTTTGGCCATATTCCTTTACCTAATCTATAGAATTGGGGCGGGGGATATTTTTTCCACCTTATCTAAGGTAAATTTAAATTACTTTGTTTTGGCGGTATTGCTAACTTTTCCTGGCTGGGTTATTGGAATGATTAATATTCGTTTGTTGTTGAAGAGTATAAATGCTTCTATAGGATTTTTTAAACTTTTGAAATTCTACCTCCTTTCCTGGGCTTTTGGGCTTTTTATTCCAGGCAAACTAGGTGAATTTTCATTAGTTTATTTTTTACAAAAAGAAGATATTAAAATCGGTGAAGGTATGAGTGTTGCTCTTTTAGATAAGATTATTAGTATTTTCTCTTTAATTTTAATAAGCGTGATTGCAGGCGTGTTCTTTTTTAAACATAAATCAATTCTTTTGATTATAGCCTTGTATGTTTTTGGTTTAGTCTTTTTCTTATTGGCCCTATTATCCGGCAGGATTAGGAGATTTGTCGTTAAGTACATTCTGGGGGATTTTGCTAAAAAATTTGAGAATTTCTCTAAAACTTTTTTTTATATTCTTAGGAAAAGATTTTTTGTTGTGGTGATTAACCTTTTAATTACTTTGATTAAATGGTTTTTATTTGCTCTAGTAATTTTCGTTTTGTTCTTATCGCTTGGTATTCAAGTAAATTTCTTTTACGTTTTTTTGATTACGTCTCTTATTAAGCTTGTGGGGCTTATTCCAATTTCAGTTAATGGTATTGGAATTGATGAGTTTTTTAGCATCTTATTCTATGGTATGATCGGGATTATCCCTGCCGTAATCATTAGCCTCCAATTAATGAAGAGAATTATTAGTTACTCTTTCGCTGTTTTGATTTTTATTTTCTTGAAATGGAAATAATTTAAAAAATTATTTCTTTCTTCTCGAGCCATACATCGCTACGGCGCCTATGTATCTTCAGATAATCTTTTAAATTGTTCTTAAAGAATACTTCTTATGTCCAGAGCTTATCTAGAGAAGATTGCAAAGAGCGCGGTTTTGGTATTTCTAGGTACACTCTTTGGAAGGTTGTTTGGTTACTTATATGTAGCTTTAGTGGCGAGATTAGGCAGTGTCGAGTATGGGCTTCTTAGTCTTGGTTTTGCAATTGTGTCTTTTTTAATAGCTTTATCCTTGTTCGGATTAGAAGGAGGAATAGTCAGATTCGTTTCTTTTTACAGAGGCAAAAATGACAAACAGAGAATTAAGGGAACTATAACCTCTTCACTAAAAATAGTTTTTCCAGTTAGTATTGCGCTTAGTCTTTTAGTTTTTATTCTAGCAAATTGGATTTCAGTTAGTCTTTTTCATAATCCAGAATTAGCTAAGATACTAAGGATATTTTCTATAATCATTCCTTTAATGGCAGTAAGAAATATTTTCCTAAGTACCTTTAAAGCTTTTCAAAAAAGCAGTTATGATATTGGCCTAAGGGAGTTTGGTGAAAAGGGAATTAGGTTTCTACTTACTTTCGTAGTTCTTTTCTTAGGATTTGGGGTTATTGGCATTGCATTTGTTTGGATTATTAGTGTGTTTATTACTGCTTTACTGTCTTTCTACCTTTTACAAAAGGTATTTCCTCTAATTAAAAGCAATATTAAAGCTATCTCTCACAAAAAAGAATTGTTATCTTATTCACTACCATTACTATTTGGAGGTTTTTTATCTACTACCTTAGCGTGGGCGGATATTATGCTGCTTGGTTTTTTCAAGGATGCTTCTACAGTTGGTGTCTATAATGTGGCCCTGCCTACCGCGGCTTTAATTTTCGTTGCACCGACCGCAATCACTTATTTGTTTATGCCTATAATTACCGAACTTTTTGCTAAAGAAAGAATCGATGAAGTAAAAAAAATGTACAAAAGAGTCTCCAAATGGGTTTTCTTTGTTAATTTCCCTATCTTTTTGTTAGTGTTTTTGTTTTCAAAACAAATATTGAGAGTTATGTTTGGCCAGGAATATATTACTGCAGGTGTTGCTCTTTCTATATTGAGTGTGGGCTATCTTATTTATTCACTGGCGTATCCTAGTACGTATGTTATTGAGATGGCAAAAAAAACAAAATTGATTCTTTTATCTACTTTATTTTTTACTCTTTTTAATGTAGTTTTTAATGTTCTATTAATCCCTAGATATGGAATATTGGGTGCGGGTATAGCTACTTCTGTTTCATTTGTTTTTGGATTTATTTTAAGAGTAATTTTTGCTTACAGGATTCTGCGAGTTCAGCCCTTTTTATTAAATTATTTGAAAGCAATTGTGGCAGGCATTGGTGCAGTTGCCTGCGTACTTTTTATTGTTAGTTATTTAAGACCTCTAAGTTTCTTTTTCTTAGTTGCATCGTTTGTTTTGTTTTTAGGAATTTATTGGTTATTGCTTATTTTAATTGGAGGATTGGATATAGAAGATAAATCTTTGATAAGAGGGATTATTTTGCATCCCTTTAAAAAATAATTTATCCCGCTGGGGTTTCCTTTAGATTTCTGTACTGAATTAATAAAATTCCAAATATCATTATCCATTCAACAATAACCAATAAGATATAGGCCCAAAAAACACCATTAAATAATATCTCTTTGCTGTTAGTTAATGGCAGAGTTAATACTCCAATAAAAATAAAATATGGTTGCCATCTCATCACCATAAAAACAAACTGCGCTATTCTTGATTGTTTTTTCTTTTCTTTCTCTACTTCATTTACTACAATCCCCTTTTTTGCAATCTCTTTAAACTCGAACCTCAAGGCATACCTAACGTGCTCGCCAGCTAAAACCATGATAAGTGGTAGGAAAACCCAAACATTACTAGTCATTCTGTAGATTCCAAGAACTATGAAAAAACCTACTGGTCCAAAGACATTCCCTACAATGAAATCAAATGATTTGTCTAGCCATTCTCCAAATAAACTTGCTGAGTTTGTTAATCTTGCTACTTCTCCATCTACATAATCCAATATTTCTTCTACCAAAAAAAAGAGTGAACCGAGAAAGATATATTTTATCTGACCCGTTGAATAGAAGTACATTGAAATGAAAAGCAAGAGTACCCTAAAATAGGTTACTTGGTTTGCAGTAATTCCCATCTTTGCTATTGGCTTAGCTAGATTTCTTGCAGTAAACCTAATTAAACGAAGCATACTCATATCGATTTTTTCAAAAAAGGCCATTGTAAATTAAACAAATATTTTAATTATCATGAAATCCTGATTTGATGTAAAATGCACTTCATGTTTTTTATTTCCTAATAAACTTTTTACTTTTTCTTCTGTTGGATACCATTTATGCTCTGAAATCTCAACTAAGGATTTATCATAGTTTTCCTTAGATGCGTTTGGCAAAGTTATTATTACTTCTCTTTTTGCAATCCTTATTGCTTCATCTAAGGCCTTTTTTGGTTGTGAAATGTGTTCTAGGATTTCTGGAAGAAGTACTGTGTCAAAGGATTTATCTGAAAATGGCAAAGACAACAAATCCGCCTTGTAAAACTTTGAATTTGGATATTTTTTCTTTGCAACCCATAGTCTCCCATCATTTAAATCAACTCCTACAGATTCCTGGATATTTTTTTTAGAAGCCACATAGTTTAGAATATAACCAGTAGCGCAACCCACCTCTAGAACTGAGTTTCCAGTTACAAGATCTAATATTTTTGCTAATCTCTCTCTGTTTCTTTTTGTCTTATAGTCCTTTTCTAAGTCAAATACATTCAGAATATGGGACACCGCCTCTAATCTTTTTCTCGATGTCAATGGCACGCGTATTAATCTCCAATAGCTTTTAAGGCGCAATAACCTAGGAAAAGTGTAGCTAGTTAAACTTGTACACACTTCCAGGGGTTGGGTTTTTTTCATCCTAGGTTTTATTATATTGCTTGCTTTTTGTATACTGGTTTGTCCCATTTTAGATCTAAATCATATATGTGCCGATCTCTTTTTTTTCTGAAGTAAAGATATATTCTTTCAGAGATTTTGTCTAAATATTTGCTGTTTATGTTTACCAACAAATAGAGCAAACCGCTATAAAGCAAGATGGGGTAACGGCTTGTTATTGCAAACCACCTTTGCAATCTTGTTCTTTTTTCTTTTTGATCTACCTTAACCACACAGCTATCATACAGGTTCTTACCAATTTCTCCTTCTAGCAGGTTATTTTCAATACAAAACTTAGTTAAGTCTAAACCGGGGTAGGGTGTGAAGATTGAGGCCCACGCGTAAGTCGGTTTGCATTTTATGTTTAGTTTTAAAGTGTTTATATCATCCCTTAGTTGACTAGTCGGCAAAGCCAGAATGTTCTGGCAGAGCAATTTTATTTTATATTTTTTTAACAAAGTTATTGCATTCAAGATTTGTTTTTTTGACATATTCCTTCTTAATATCTCGTTTCTGATTTTATCATTAGCTGTCTCTATTGCCATGTGCACCCCAGTGCATCCGCTCATTTTCAGGCCGCGGATAACATCCTCATCTACCAAATTTGCCCTTACATGGCAATGGTATGGTAAGTTTATTTCTTCCTTGTATTTTTGTGCAAAGTTTTTTAGCCATTCCTTATCTAAAATGAAGGTATCATCTTGAAAATATATCATCTTCGTGGGATACTTGTCTATTACCTGCTTAATTTCTGTTATTACATTGTCCACAGATCTATGTCTTATCATTTTACCTTTTCCGGTATACAGCTTATTATACGCATGGTTAAAACAATAAGTGCAATTATAAGGGCACCCCCTTGTTGCCATAAAATGTTTTATGGGATCATTTCCTATCCGTTTGTATTGATAGAATAATCCTCTATCAGGGAATGGAAGAGAGTCTAACTCTTCTATTAAATTTCTCATGCCATTTCTATAGATTCTTTTATCTATTTTTACTGCCAGATTTGGTATTCTTGTTATGTCTTCATTATTGCTTAATTTGTTAGCTAGCTCTAACAAAGCATATTCACCCTCACCAGCACATGTTATGTCAACTCCTTCTTTTTCAATAAGATCTTGAAAAAATGTTGTATGGGGACCACCAAAAATAGATTTAAATTCTAGTTTTCCCTTTAGAAAGTTATTTAGCTCTAAGAAGAATCCTTCATTTCCACTGAGCAAGCTATAAGCAATTATATCCGGGCCATATTCTTTTACTTGGTCGCATACATCTGAGAAAGTATCTACCTCATTGACAATTATGAGATCTGTTAAATGACCTCCTTCTTTTAGAACTGAGCTCAAGTGCATCATTCCGATTGGAGGCTCATATATCGGCGCTCTTACAATAAATAGGATCTTCATTGGTTTGTTTTTCATTTTTAATCTGAAAAGTTTTTATTTTCTATAATTGTTTTCAAAAAATGTCTGAATTTTATTAGTTCAAAGATTTTTCTCATTGTAAAAAATGGATGGATAAAATGGTTAACGCTATTTTTTAGCTTATTTTTTCTTTGGATGTCCAGTAAGTCTTGTTTTATTTTTAAAAGTTCTTCCTCAGTAAAATTTTTATGTTTGAAACTTAATTTTGTAAAAAAGTCCATTTCACTTAGGTCTCCTAAAACTAAATCATCTTTTAGCAATTCCCAGGATTTTGTGCCTGCAAATGGAGAAAATAGTGTAACTGAGATACTAGTTGGCCTAGTTTCTTTAATTAACTGCTTTGTTTTTTCTATATCCTCTAAAGTTTCTATAGGTGTTCCTATTATAATATAATGATGTACCTTTAAATTGTGCTTTTTTATTATTTTAGTAGCTCTTTTGGTTTGTTCTACCGTGATCTTCTTGTTTAAGTAATCCAAGATCCTTTGACTACCTGTCTCCGCGCCCATAGAAACAGAAGTACATCCTGCCCTTTTTATAGATATAATAATCTCTTCATCTATACAATCGGCCCTTCCATCACAACTCCAATTAAGTTTTAGATTTCTCCTTACAATCTCATTACAAATCTCAATGACTCTTTTCTTGTCTAACAAAAAGATATCTTCATTAAAACGTATGTGGTGTGGTTTATACTTAGTTACAATTTCTTCAATCTCGTCAACCACCAGTTTTGGATTTCTTATTCTGTATTTTAGGCCTGCGATTTCCTTAGCACAATAAATGCACTGATATGGACAACCCCTACTTGTTATCATCGTAATTATTCCTTTATTGAAAGGATAATAGTTTTGGATAGGTAAAAGATCTCTTGCTGGCAGGGGCAACTCATCTAAGTTGGATACTAAGCTTGTTGGATTACTATGGATGTCATTATTTCCATTCCTATATGCAAGCCCTCCGATTTGTTCTTTTGTTTTATTTCTTATAGACTTAAGTAACCTTGGGAGGTTATACTCACTCTCACCACGCAAAACATAATCAACATAATTATGATGCAAAAAATATTCTGGATCCAATGTTGCTTGTGGTCCACCAATAATTACAATCTTATCCAAACTTTTAGCATACTCCGCTATTTCTAGGGATGCCTGAGCGTATACGGTTGGAGTGGATATGCCAACAATATCTGCCCAGCCTATTGCTTCTTTTAATTCTTCTGGAGAAGATATATGGCAATCTATTAGTCTTACAGGCATATTTTCCTTTCTTAAAACCGCCGCCAGATAACAAATTCCCAGTGGGGGTACCGGACCGTACGTTTTTAGATAGGTCTTCTTTTTATCAAAAGGTTCTCTTTTTGGGAAAATTAAAAGGGTATTCATTTTAACCTCTCATCACTGACCATCCAATCATCACAATTCTTACAAATAGAGATGTTTTCCAATTTCCCTTCGTATATAAATTTACGTATTAATCTCATTTTTTTACTATTCCATACCTTTTTAAGCGGATCTTTGTTAATATTACCTATAATTGCAATCCCATTAACATCCCTACAACAAATAGATACTCTTCCGTCCCAAAGGATAGAAAGATCCATCCACGGTCTTTGGCAAACAGGATAGTCTTCTGGTTGTTGGAAGGGCAATAATACCCCCCTTCCCTCAATCTGCTTGGACCAATCCGAACATTGTTTGACATGGATTTCACAATCATAAGTTTTCCATTGTTCAAAATAAGCCTCTATCTCATCTTTGTTTACTTCCAACTTTATAATTTGTAAAACCACAGTTAGAGAATCATTTTTTAATCTCTTTTTAAGTTCAAAAAATCTTTTAACATTTCGTACAACTACATCATAATCACTTCCTTTTCTGAGAGCCTCATGAGTTTTTTTTGTTGCACCATCTATGCAAATTAAAAGTCTGTCCATTTTTGATGTTAAAAGTTTTTTAGCAATACCCCCCGTCAATAACATAGCATTTGTTGAAGCGGCCACTTCCTTAACCCCTCTTTTTTTGCTATAGTCTATAGCCTTCAAAAGTAACTCGGGTGTAAGCAAAGGTTCTCCGAACAAGTGAAGCCAGAGAAGGGTGATACTATTCCTTGTTTGGTCCATCACCTTTTTGAAGACTTCAAAAGACATTGTACCTACCTTTCTTTTCATAGAAGGTCTTGGGCACATTGCACAAGCCAGATTGCATTTATTTGACAATTCCACCTCCATATGCACTGGAAGCGTGAAAGGGATGTAACCAAGTCCAAGTCTGGAAGCAACTCTTAAAACTAGCTCATTAAGCAGCATTATCTTTTTTGTATAAATAATATTTCTTAGGTAGGTCTTATTGATTTTTTTGAGGAAGGTCATTGAAGCCAATATTTTTTAAACCATTTAAATATTTTTGGTTTGGATTTATTAAACTCTAAGATTCAGCTAAATCTTACTGCTATTTTTTGATATATTTCCAAATGTCTTTTAGCTATATTGTCAAAATTTATTGTTTTTTTGAATAATTCTATATTTTTTTGATATTTTGAATAATCCTTCGATATTTTTTGAACAGCTTCAATAATCGCTTCAGGATTATGTGGTTCTACAACTTCTCCCACTTTGAACTCTTCTATAACTTCCCACGCAGAGCCTATCTTAGTGATTATTGTGGGTATACCGCATGAGGGACCATCCATTGCAGTACCAGAATTCCAAGGGGCGGATTTGAATGGAAGAATCAAAATGTCAGATTTCTTGAAAAGTTTTATTTTTTCCTCTTCAGAGATCCATCTAAAAGTTGTTTGGATGTTCTCCTTTCCCCCAATAAGATGCAATATTTTTTCTTTGTATTCTGGAAAAAGATCAATAAATTTCCCAGTGATTTGTAAATTAAAGTTTCCAAGATTATCCATTGCTTGAATTAGATACTCCACCCCCTTTCCCGGAGAAATCATTCCAAAATAAAGAAGATTTTTCACATTTTTTTTATCTTGAATAGGAATGTTTGTGATGGACGGAAAAGGAATCACAGCAATCTCTTCTTTCCCATATTTTTTTTTGAAATGCTCTTTATGACTTTCGATTGGTACAATAATATAATTTGATTTCTTTATTATTCCTTTTTCAACAGATCTCAATAAAGTTCTTTTTAATTTTTCAAAAGAACTATAATTCGGATCTTGAATCTCATGTAAAGTAAAAACCTTTGGAATTTTTAGGAAGAGACAGGAATATAGCCCCAGATTATGAGGATACCTTTTAAAAAACATGCCATAAAGTGGCGCTATATATTGGAAATGGAGTAAATTTAATTTTTCTTTTTTTATTATTCCTTTAAGTTTTCTTTTCAAAAAGAGGGAACCCAAATTAATTTTATAATCTGCATTAGAATTTAAGGAACCAATTGTAATCACCTTTACTTGTTTTTTTAATTCCTTAGTAAGTTTTTCTGAATATCCAACTAATCCTACTTCCTCTGGTGGGAAATTTGAAACCATTCCGATTTTCATTTTTTTAATTTCAACAGCTATTTGTCTCCATATCTTATTTTCATAATTAAAATAAATACAGAAAATAAGAATGTAATCGCATTTGCCAAAATTAACGGCAAGTCTTTTAACAAAATTCCATAGACCAGCCATAAAAAAAGCCCAGCCACTACCATGATGTACATCATTAATGATATATCCCTAGTTTTTTTTGTCCTAAGTGTTTTAATCGCTTGAGGCAAAAATGCAGCAGTCGTAAGTATGCCCGCGGCCAATCCAACGTAAATATACCAATTCATGTTGATGTTACCTTCTGTTTAATTTAAAAAAGTTTCTCCAAACCAAGGCCAATGCAAGTAAAGAAAGGGTTTATAAAACAATAAGAAAGCGGGGCTGACATGGCTAGAATATTCCTACCAACCATGGCAGCATTTAGAGAAGATGTTGAAATAATGATGGGTTTGTTAGAAAAAACTGTAGGCACTTCTGAACATGAGTTTGGTTTAGAGGTTATAGGAAAGCATTCGCATTTTGTTGGTGCAGAGGCAGCAGAAAATTTGGGAAAAATACAAGAGAATCTAATGCAAATAGCGCGAGGAGCACATCTTTCAGTACACGGTTTTTCAGGAATAGATTGTTATGAAACAGGCTCGGCAGATATGCGGACTGAAAATGGATTAAATTTATTACAGACATATTTACGGCTTGCTCAAGATATTAGAGCCGGATATGTTCATATTCATTCTGCCGCAGGATACAGAGGAGATAATCTTAGTTTAGCAGAAAAAAGGAGGGCATTGACACAAATAAAACAAAACATGCTTTTAGCACAAGAGCAATCCCGAGCAACCTGCAAAATCGGCATTGAAAACCCCCCTTGTCCTTCGATGGGTGATGTCGAAACAAATCCCGAACAAATCTGGCGTGATCATGTTGAGTCCTTAGAAGACTGTTTGGACATTGTTCGTGAAACTGACTTAAAGGTAACGTTAGACACTTGCCATTATGCATGTGGTAAAAAAGGCGAAATAAACCTCATTAATGCAGCACAGGATCTTGGAAACTATTTGACCCATTTCCATATAAGCGACGTTCAAGGAGTTTGGGTCCCCAGCTCAGCAAGAAAGGGGGGATCGGTTTGGACAGAAGGTATAATCCCAGGCAAAGGAAGAATTGGCGAACGCGCCTTTGCAGATTTTTTTAAACATGTCGCAGTTTCTTATCCCAATGGGGGGATTTGTGTAGAGGTAGTTAACAAGGATTTTAAAAATCCAATCGAATCAGAAGAATCAATCAAAAGAGTTCTTAACTGGCTTAAATGATATTTATTTTAGTTTTAAAACGAAACAAATATAAATAGAATTTAGTGGCCTAATCCTCTATGGTAAAGGCCTTAAATTTTTTTGATTATAGGATTTTAAGTTTTTTTAATGAAGCTAATCAGATAAGGAAAGGAGAATTTCCATTACCACGGTTTTTATCTTTTCATCCGAATTATATCTGTAATTATAATTGTCCTGGATGCGATTATAGGAAACTGAACGACGAATATAAACTAAATTTAAGTAGAGAGGATTTAAACCATCTTCTAGATGAATTTATAAAAATTGGAATTAAAAGTATAGACCTTTGTGGCGGGGGCGAACCTTTGCTGCATCCTAATTTTATTGAAATGGCCGAAAAGATACATAAAAACAATATCCTTTTTGGTGTTTATACTAATGGCAGTTTGCTAAATGGGAAAAGATTAGATGTTATCGCAAGATATGCTTCTTATGTTAGGATCAGTTTAGAATCTGGTACTAATGAAGTTTTTAAAAAGGTAAGAAATATCTCTGACGACTCTGAATTTGAAAAAGTAATTAATAATATTCGTGAAGCTATTAGGTTGAGAAAAGAACTTAATAGAGAAAAAGAGCTGGACATTAGTTTAAAATTTACTGTTGGTAAAGAGAATAAGGACGATATGGAGAATGCAATAAACCTAGCTAAAGAGTTAGGTGTAGATTTTATTGCATTTAAAATGTATAGGAATGTTGGGGTTGAAATTAAGGACGACCAGGAGACAATAGACAAATTGGCATTATTCAAGGAGAAATATGGGAAAGATGTTTTGATTCTTGGTGATTTGAAAAAAACAAAAATAGAAGGGAAATGCTGGTTGTCGCCTTTAATTCCAACTGTTGATCCTTTTGGTGATGTTTATATTTGTTCTTACTATAGACATAGACTAGATAAACATCGTATAGGAAATCTATTAAAAGAGGAGTTTACAAAACTTTGGGTTAGTGAGAAGCACAAACAATTAGTAGAAAATATCGACCCTGATGAATGCAATGTATATGACTGTAAACTTCATAAAAACAATAAGTTTATGAAAGAAGTTCTAGATGAAGGAAAACTAAACTTTATTTAGGATTAAAAATTATATTTTTTGAGAAGATGATACCCGTTTGCGAACCTACAATTTCTGGAAATGAATTGAAATATGTAATGGACTGTATAAAAACAAATTGGATTTCTTCATTAGGGCCCTATATCCCCAAATTTGAAGAGGGGTTTAGCAGATATTGCGGGGCAGGGCATGGCATCGCATGTTCAAATGGAACGGCCGCATTACATCTTGCTCTTGAATCTTTAGGAGTTGGAAAAGGCGATGAAGTGATAATTCCCGATTTAACAATGATAGCGACTATGGCCGCAGTGCTTTACTGTGGCGCTAAACCCGTTTTTGTGGATGCAGAAGAAAAAACATGGAACCTTGATATAAATAAAATTGAAGAGAAAATAACTGACAAAACTAAAGCTATTATCCCTGTGCATATAAGCGGACATCCTGTTGATATGGACAAATTAAAAACAATCTCTAAACGACATAATCTTTTTGTTGTTGAAGATGCTGCAGAGGCGCATGGCGCTGAATATAAAGGGAAAAGGGTGGGTGGTTTAGGGGATGCTGGTTGTTTTAGTTTTTTTGGAAATAAAATCCTGACTACAGGGGAAGGTGGCATGATTGTTACTAGTAATGCCAAACTAAGTGAAAGGTGTAAACTTCTAAGAAATCAGGCGCATTCATCTGGGAAAAAAAAGTTTTCACATGAAGAGTTGGGATTTAATTATAGATTAACTAACCTCCAGGCGGCGGTTGGTTGCGCTCAATTAGAAAATGTAGACAAACTTGTTGAAGGCAGAGTAAAAAATGGAAAGTATTATACTGAACTATTGTCTGGAGTTGAAGGACTTACCTCGCCTATTGAAGAAAGTTGGGCGAAAAATGTTTATTGGATGTACACTCTTCTTATAACTAAAAGGTTTGGGGTTAGCAGAAATAAAGTGATAGATGAATTGATGAAGAGGGGTATTCAGACCCGACCTTTTTTTGTGCCCATGCATAGCCAGCCATTACTCAACAAATTTGGGCTTAATACTGAAGAGAAGTTTCCAGTTGCTGAAAAATTGTCTGAAGAGGGAATTTATTTGCCTTCAGCTAGCCATTTAACTAAAGAGGAAATTGAAACCGTGGCTAAAACTTTAATTTCTTTAAAATCTAATTAGGTTAAAAACTTCTTCTGGCTGTATCGCTTGCATACACCTATTTGAATTACATTTTTTTATTTCCTTAGTCGCAAAACAAGGAGAACAGTCTATCTTTTTCCATAGAAATCTATTTTTTTCACTAAAAGGAAAATAAAGGTTTGGGTTTGTTGGCCCGAATAACCCTATTACTCGCGTGTTAACTGCACCCGCAATATGCATCAAACCAGAATCTGGCGTTATAAATAAATTGCACTTTTCGATTAACGCGGCTGCCTGTCTTAGAGTGGTTTTACCGCACAAGACATGGGCTTTTTTTAGATCCTTTGAGATATATTCGGATGTCTCTGAATCGTATTTATCTCCGAAAAAAATAAATGTTGGATTGTAAACTTTCTCTAACTGTTTACAAAGTTCCTTAAAATTCTCTTTGGGCCAAATTTTACTAGGCGTAAAACTGCCGGGATTTCTGCCCCCAACTGCACTTATACCAATTAATTTTTCTTTCTTTAATCGATTGCGAGTAATAAATTCTTCTGAAAAATCCTTATCTTCTTTTGATAGAAATATTTTTGGAGTCTTAGAGGTTATTTCTGCTCCCAACAATGAGACTACGGATAAAAAGTTTTCAACAACATGTTTGTTTAGGTGATATTTAGATTTCTTTGTTAAAGCAAAACCCTCGTTCTTCAATTCAGGACCCACCCTTACAGGGATCCCCGCGAAGTAAGTTATTAGCGGCCAGGTTAACATTAAAAAACTTACTGCAACATCAAAATGATATTTTCTTAACAACCTAATTAAACGTATCAAATTTAAAGGACTTTTTGAAGTAAATTTTTTATCATCTAAGCGGATTAATTCATCTACATTCGGATCACTAGAAAGTATATCTGAAGACCATTTAGTACAGATGCAATAAATCTTTGTAGTTGGAAATCTTTTTCTTAGTTCACGAATTGCAGGAGTTAACATCACCGTATCTCCGATTCCTGGAGGAGCCACTAATAGTAATTTTTTATAGTGTTCATTAATCTTTTTTTTTGTGAACATATTATCCCCCTTTCACAACTTCTAATTCAAAGTAGATCTCATTTGAAGGCAATATCCCTGCAAAATATCTCGAGTATGCTGTGGGCATTATGTTAATTACAGTGCTCAAGATATTTAGTATTTTATTCCAGGAAAATCGAATGTATCTTTTTTTTATATTAAACTTTGCTTTAGAGTAATAATCAAAAGTATGATTTTGTGTAAAGCAATCAAAACTGAAGTAAGTGAAAAAGTTTTTGTGTGTTGGATCACTGGCGGCATACATACTTGGGAAAAAGGGCACAGTAACTCTAACGATTCCTCCTTGTTTGCTTATCCTCCATATCTCTTCTACCGCCTTTATGAAATCATCTAAATGCTCAAGTATCATAAAGCAAAGCACCTCATCAAATTCGTTTTCTTTAAATGGCCAAGGAGATTTGTTTAGATCGTGCACTATGTCGATGCCGGGTAATCTAACTTTATCTATAGTTATAACTTGTTCTCCGATTTTTGCCTTGTAAGGGCTTTTTCCCGGACCCATTTCAAGAATCTTTTTCATCTGAGTTTGTTCCATTGATTTTTCCTATTAGAACCTTGCGGCGATATGGGCTTTTGAATAAAAAGGAAGTTATTTAAATTTAATCGTTAATATCTTACTTCATATATTACCAATAGAGGCTTTTGATTTTGATCAGAATACACTTGGACTGGCACGAAGGTTTCTTTGTTCTCTTCAGGTAGTCTGTAAGTCCATTCAGGGTATTGTTCAAACACAGATAAAACCATAAATTTGGGTCTTATTTCTTCAAGCGCATTAGAAAGATTAGCTTGTGGACCGAAACCAATTACTTTTCTTTCTGCGTAATAAACTGTTTGAGGATTTGATGCGCTGATTATGGTATCACTTTCTTTACTATTCTCCTTCATCCACAAGGCCGCTTGTTTGACTGGCAAATAAGTTTCCTTTTTTGATTTGATTATTTCGTCTGCAAAACTTATTTGAGAGTAGATACCTATAGATAAAATAGTTATAATCGAGATTAATCCGATTATTTTTGGGATCTTAAATTTTATTAGAAGGTTGTATAAAAGGATTAACCCCAGCGCTATAAAAAAGAAAATTGGTAATGCTATTGGTAAAAGCCATCTGTCCTCTGCAACCCTCAATATAAAGATATAAAAAGCTAAATTAATTAAGATGAATATTATGCTAAAAAAATGTGCATACAACTCCTTGCTTTTATTTTTTATTATTAAATCAAAGCCTAAAAAAAGTTTGTATAAGGTTAGGAGTCCAATAAAAAAGAATACAAAGAATAGGAGTTGCGTAAAATGAGAAACATTACCTAAAATATGCCATCCGAAGGGTGCACTTATTTTTTCTCCTCCAATTAAACTGCTTACTGCTGGTGCGCCTGCGGATAAGAAGATGAAAAAACTTCCGAAATTAATTTTACTCCAAATAAGGTGGGGCAATATTGTTATGAACGCTATTAAACCACTCAACCAAAAGTATTTGTCTTTAAACATTTTAAATCTTTTAATTACGAATAAGAATAGTAAAAGTGAAAAAACTGTTAACGATGCCGTAAACTTAGTTAAAAAACCTAGACCTAAAAACAAACCAGTTAATAATTTATATTTACTATTTTCTTTAACGAAGCCTTTCCAAAAACAAAATATGCTCAAATAAACAAAAAACATGAGCATTGCTTCAACATGCATCCTCACTGTATTGAATAAGAGTAACCAAAAGCCTCCCATAATTGCTGAAGTGATCAAACCGATCTTTTTGTTGAACATCTCTTTTCCTAAAAGATAGGAAACGATTACTACTCCGATTGATGGGATTAAAACTAAAAAGAATCTTATGATTCCTTCTCCCCCGCCTAGAAAAAGGATAATTGTTTCTAACAAAGGCAACAATACAGGTCTTTGAGGATTGATGTCATAGGGTATTCCCATAGCCCAATGTTTGGCAGTACTCAAATACTCGGCTTCATCCCACCACACTGGTTGATTATTAGTTAATATAAAATAATAAAGTCGGATAGCTAGAGCGAAAAGCACTATCCCCACAAACACAAGGTTGTTTTTTTGTTTAAACCACCCAGGTATCATTTTTCCTCTTCAGACAATACTTTATCATATAATTCTTCAAAACCTACAGCATATGTCCCTTTCTTTTCAACTGCGATGCCCGCAGCATAATTAGCTATAAGTGCCGCCTTATCCAAGGGAGCATTAGAAGCAACAGCTAAAGAAATCGTCGCAACAACAGTATCTCCCGCACCAGTAACATCATAAACTTCTTTTACACAAGTAGGAATCTCAGCTTCAGAGTCTGAAAAAAGGAAAGATCCTTTTTCGCCTCTGGTAATTAGAATATTCGAATTAAACTCTTTTTTGAGGAATCTCCCAGCATCTTGCACATTTAAACAAGAAGACATTTGCAAACTTTCCATTTCATTTGGAGTGATAAGAAAAACCCCCTTATAAAAAAGCTTATTTTGAGGTTTGGGGTCAACAATTATTTTAGTTTTATAAGATTCTAAAAATTTCATTATGTCTTCAGTTATGGTCCCCTTTGCATAATCAGAAATAAGGATTATATCCGCTTCATCTATTTTTTCCAACATTATTTTTTTTACTTCCTCACTAAAAATTTTCCCTTTATCATCTTCTTTGTCAAATCTTAAAAGTTGCTGGGATCTCCCTATCAACCTAACTTTCTGAATTGTAGTAGCGCTTACATCTAGGTAATTTTCTACTCTGCCTTCTTTTAACAGTTCCTTTAGGATCTGCGATTCAGCGTCTTTCCCAGCAAAGGAAAAAAGACAAGCAGAACCACCCAACGAGGCAATATTCAAAGCTACATTCCCCGCACCCCCAATTCTATAAAATTCTTTTTCTATCTTAATAACAGGAACAGGGGCCTCAGGACTTATCCTTAAAACATCCCCCTCAAGATATTTATCTAGTATTATGTCTCCAACTACAACAATTTTCTTATTTTTGAACCCAGATAGAATCTTTTTGAGAGTGTCCATTTTAATCTAGATGTCTTTCCCAGTTATTAAAAAATCTCCTCTTTTAGAGGACTTTATACATGTCTCACGGGCATCTACACAAATAGGTAAACGAGGTTGTCGCCCAATCAAGATACCTTTGTTATGACTATTATGATTGTCTAAGACGCAGTCTATGATTTTAGCTCTATAGGAAAAAATTAAATATTTCAAACTATTTTTTTTAATTATCAAATTATTACAATCTCTTAGTGTTTTTCTTTTATTGTTGACTGCTGATAACGAAACCATTTAACCGCCTCCAAATAAATCTCTTCTGTTTGATCACCTATAAGATCCCAAGAATATTTTTCAGCTTTTTTTAGATTATTAATCCTCATTTTCTCTGCTATTTTTTTATTATCTAAAATTTTTAAAATTTTTCTTCTTAAATTAACCAAATCTCCATAATTAACAAAAAAACCATTCTCGGGGTCCTTCATCTCGTATGGAATGCCATTCACAGGACTAGCAACTATAGGTAACCCAGAACACATTGCTTCAAAGAGAGTTAAAGGTAACCCTTCTCTGTAACTTGGTAAAACATAAACATCTGCAGCCTGATACATCTCCGCGATGCTTCTTTTATCCCTGATAGGATCAAGTAACAAAATATTTTTTTGGTTTTTAATAATATCTTGAACTTCCTTTTTTTTACCTTCATCCGGTCCTACAAAAACAAAAGTAATGTCTTTTCTTTCTTTGACGATATCTTTTGCAACAACAGCTAATTTTTCAGGACCTTTAGTAACATTAAATCTTCCAAAAAACAAAGCAAGTTTTCCCTCGATTCTATATTTCCTTTTGAAGTTATTTGGTTTTATCCTTTCAAAAAGGATGTCATCCATTCCATTAGGCAAAACAATTATTTTATTTTCATCACCACCAAATTTTTTAATAAAATCTATTTCCCAAGGAGTAATTGCTATCACCCTCTCAGCCCATTTCAAACTTAACCTAGAAAGAGTCCCATAACTTATCCAAAGTAAAACCCTTCCGATGGGACTTCTATAAGCATCACTCCATGGACAGTGGGTTGTGTGAATATGGGGAATATTTTTGACTTTTGCAACCAGTGCTGCTAGAAAAGTGTGGGCATGTCCGAATAAATGAGTATGAATCAAATCAAAATCCTCGTTCAACAACTTCCAAAATACCGAAGGCCAGACAGTAGCAAAATTAGCAACTCTTAAAATATGAACACACCTGTGCACCCGTACACCATTTATTACCTCTTCTCTAATCTTTATTCGCTGGTATTTATCCCAATCCGAAGTAAAAACATGTACCTCGTGTCCCCTTTCCACCATCCTTTCTGCCAATTCCTTTACAACCTGCTTAACTCCGCAAATTGTTGGTTCATAAAATGGACAAACATAAGCTATTTTCATAAGCCCTACCGCATCATAAAGACTTTTAAATATCCTTCGTTTTTAAAGAAATATTTTTATTTTAAGTGAAGTAAAATCTCAAGATTATCGTAGAAAACTTTCTATTCTCCTTTCCACTTTTCTAAATCATCTAAAAAGCCTTTGACAGACGCGTCTGTGCCTGAATGTTGTATCATACCTGGAAAGACTTTATAGCCCGCTGTTACGATATGGGCACCATTTTTCCAACCGTTTGTTACATCATAAGGTTTTCTAATACTCCCAAAAATTATTTCAGACTCTAATGTTGGATTGTCATCAAGATACTTCCTAACATCCCTTACTATCTCAAGAGCTCTCTCTTGTCCATCTCCCGAGGAGTTTGGCAAACCATTGAAATAATCAATCAATCTATTGTAAAATAAAGAAACAAATCTTGCTCCCGCCTGTGCAGCAAGTTCTAATTGGCTTTCTGAAAAACCACAGGTAGCATTCACAACCATACCTTCTTTTGACAGCGTCCTTATAAGTTGCAAATAATCTACGCCTTCATAAGACAAAGGAATTTTTATAGCCAAGTTATCGTATCCTATGGCCTTTTTTATTTCGTGTGCTTGCCTAAACATTTCATCCGGATCACTAGAAAAAACTTCAACACTCAATGAAGGAGTTTTACCATCTATTGTTGGATATTCCTTAGCAAGTTCTGCTATTCCTTTCATGTGATCAACATAACGGTCTATAAACTGTTTTGCCATGTCGCCTTTCGGAGCTTTAGCAACTAAAGAAGGGTTCGTAGTTACTCCTTGTGCACCTCTTGATAATGCTGCCTCAATTTCCTCTGGAATTGCACTATCAATAAAAAGCACTTTTCTTCTTTCTAAGGTCATATCTCCCGAAGGTAAAAAAACAGTTTTTAAACTTTATGGGTTTAAACTTCCTGTTTCTTGATGTACATAAGTTCTCCCATCCTCTACTAAATGTGAGTCCCTATCATCATCTTTAGTTGAGACCTCAATAATTACAGAATCTTCTAAAGCAATTCGCATATGCATCAATCCAGGACGAATCACATAAATATCCCCAGGAGATAAAATAACAGAACGATTTTCTGCTCTTCCGATCCTTAAGCCAACTTTTAATTTTCCTGATTGTAAGACATAGGCTTCTTTTTTATGTGAGTGGTATTCTAAACTACTTTGTGTTTCAGCTTTCATAAAAATCCTCTTTCCTGTAAAATTTTCACTAAAAATACTTTCTACTCTCCCCCAATATTTGTCTCTTATATCAAAAGTTCTTTTAGCCTTTAATTTTTTTATTCCACTTTGTCCTGAAAAAAAATAAGCAAGAGTTTCTTTTTTTGAATTTAAAGTTATATCTAAATTTTTAGGAATCTCTAAAACATCTCCATCCACTAAAGAGATATGCTTATCAGATCGACAAATTAATTTTCCAGCTTCAACAAACAAAAACCCTCCAGTTTTAGGTAACTTAAAAGAAGCATCATTCTTAAAATGAAATTGTTGTAAAGAAAATTCTGGTTCTGAAATTGCATCAATCCTATGCCCGTGTCCAGTCTCAACCTTTCTGGGATGAGTTACTTTATTCACCTCTTCAAAACTCAGCCCATAAGCCATCTTATTCCTCCTGACCGTAATATTTATTTTCGCCCCTTCTTCTTTGATGGTGTTTTTCCAACAAATGTTTATCAATCTCTTGTATTCCCTTGCCGACCACTAAAAGATTTATTGTTCTGTATGCTAATTTAGCAACCTCTTCCAATACTACAGCTCTTTCTAAAGCTTCATCCACATTTCGCCCCCAGGTAAACGCACCATGACTCGGAACTAATATTGCAGGCATATCCAACGGCTTTATTTCATGTGATTTAAAATAATTTACAATCCCTCTGCCAAGATTTGCCTCATAAGCTTCTTCTATTTCTTTCCTTGTTAGTTCATCAACTAGCGGAATGTTTCCATAAAAATAGTCTGCGTGTGTTGTACCTAGACAAGGTATTTGTTTTTTTGCTTGAGCAAATGCTGTTGCATAAGGAGAATGTATGTGAACAATTCCCCCAATTTCTGGAAATCCTTCATAAAGGGCTTGATGTATTGGAGTGTCTACAGAAGGTCTTAAAGCATCCCCTCCCCTACCATCAAAATAAACCTTAACTATATTCTCCGGGGTTACATCACAAAAAGGCACACCAGACGGTTTGATAAAAATAGCTTTCCTATCGAAAGTACACTCGCTTGCATTCCCCCAAGTTTTTAAGGTCAATCCTCTTTCTGATATTTGTTTATTGGCCTCAGCTACTCTTTCTTGAATTTTTGTATCTTCATCCATTTTTCTTCACATATTCTACAAGATCGGTTATTTTAGGAGATCTTGTTCCAGGGGTCGTTACAGAAAGTCCCGCCCAGCAATTGCTCAAATAAAGAGCTTCTTGGGGAAATTTCTCAAAGTTTATTAGAGATAGGGCTGCAAGAAAACAATCTCCAGCCCCGCATGCATCCTCTTTTTGTTCTACTTCAATCCCTTCAGCAAAATGTTCTTTTCCATTGAGATACATCAGGGCCCCTTCTTTTCCAAGGGTCACACAAATATTTGAATCTAATTTTTTAGCAAGATTACCCAATCCACATTTTTTAGAAAATTCAGAATCAACCGCCTGAGCTTCTTTATGATTCATACAAACTAAATACGACCCACAGTAATCTAAATGATTGGAGGCCCTTTGAGAAATTTGCGAACTTGCTATCGCCCCTTTCCCATTTTCAACAACTAACAATTTCAGTTTAGCTATTAAGTCAGAGGTCATCATCCCATGCCTTTGATCAACAAAGAGAACTATATCAGAATTTTTTATCTCCCTTAGCAAAATTCCAATTATTTCCCTTTTAGAATTATCACTAATATCTCGATTGTCTAAATGATCTATCTGTAGAAGCTTTTCATTCCCAGCCCAAAATCTTCTTTTAACTGTTGTTTTTCTACCGTTTTCTTTAATAGGAAAAAAATTTAGGTTTTTATGAACAAACCCATCATAATTTTTTGCATAAGAATCATCTCCTAAAACTGTAACAAAAGAAACTTTTCCTCCAAGCTCTAATATACTTTCCACAACATTCGCAGCACCACCAAAGAGTATGTCTGTTTTCTCATGTTTCAACTTTGGCGTGGGGGTCTCCAAGGAGGTACCTATCTTTTCACCATAAACAAATTCATCTAAAATAGAGTCCCCAATAACTAAAACTCTTTTATTTTTGAAGTTACCAATAGTTTCGAGAATTAATTCTCTCTTTGACTTTCTTTTCATTTTCTAAGGTCTATTTTTTTTAGAATTTCTGTTGTTGAATAATTTTTGACTAATGGAAAAATCTTTATACCAATCTCCGAAGGAATTTCGTCCCTCTTCCTAACCTCTTCAGCAGTCCATTCTCCGCCTTTCACAACAATAGTAGGTTTAACTTTAGAGATGATATCTTTTGTTTCAGTATCATCAAAAATTATAACCTCATCAACCTCTTGAACAGATTCAAGAACCTTCTTTCTATCTTCTTCGTTATTCACAGGTCTGTCTTCTCCCTTTATGGTCTTTGTCGCTCTGTCAGAATTTATACCCACAATCAATTTGTCCCCCAAACTTTTTGAAAATTTTAATAGTCCAATATGTCCCATGTGTAAGATATCAAAAATCCCATTAGTAAACACAATTGTGTTAGGATGATGATTCGAAATCTTTTCCACTCTCTTTACATGCCGGCCCTCACCAAAAGGCGTGTTTAACCAGACATCAATAATCTCTTCTGCTCTTTTAGGAGGTGTTAACCAAGCTCCTAAACATATTACATTTGAATCATTATGCTCTCTACTTTTAGGAGCACTCTCCAAATTGTGGATAAGTGCAGCACGCACATCTTGGAACTTGTTAGCAACAACACTCATACCTACACCAGTGCCACAAATAAGTATGCCCTTTCCTACATCTTTATTTTGTATTATCTGCCCTAACTGAAAAGCATAATCCGTATAGTCTACACTAAATTTTTCTGTGAAGGGACCCAAGTCAATGCAGTTATAGCCTTTTTCTTTTAGATAGTCATAGAGATGTTTTTTTAGTTCAACTCCATTATGGTCCGATGCTAAAACTATGGCTTTCTCATCCATTTTTATTCACCTGAAAGTTTATTCGAGGATATATGCAAATCCTTGCTTTTTAAATATTTTTACCCCAAATAAGAAAGAAATATACCCAAAAACTTAAATATCCTCTTCTTAGGAAATTCGGCATGCAAAAAATCAAATTGCCAAGGAAAACACTAGTTTTTGTAGCAGGAGGTCCTGCAACTGGAAAAACAACAGTATTAGAGCAGATTGTCCCCCAGATAGAAGGGGTCCTCCTAGTAGACAAAGATGACATAAGCGATACTTTCCTGAGAACTCCAAAAAAAGAAGGGCAAGGCGAGTATAACGTGAGGTGGTATCGACTAGATGGAGAGGTGCGTTTAATATCCAGCGAGCATTATAGGGAAAATGTTGGCCAACAAACTTATAGAGCAATGTTGGAAATAGCAAAAACCAATCTTAGATTAGGTTTGACTCCCCTTCTTCAAGGTAACTATACTAGTCAAATGGCAGAAGGATATTTTCAAGAGGTAGTTGAACCATTTTTTGAAGAGGCTAACCTGGTTCCTCGAACAAAAATACTTTTTTGTTTTGCTGATAAAGAGACAATTGCAGAAAGAATAAGAAGAAGAAATGCGCAAAGAGACACTGCAAAGCTAAGCTCTCCTGAAGCACTACAAAGATACCTTGATAGTCAAGATTTTCTTCCCAATGCGCTTGAAAAGCTTGATCATGTAAAACTTAACTCCAGTACTTCTTCTGTTGTCGAGAATGTTGACAGGGCAATAAGCTATTTGATGGGCGAGATGGGACCCTAAGAGTTTTTGTACTTTTCTAGAA
Organism: Candidatus Woesearchaeota archaeon; assembly: GCA_043817645.1. GTDB lineage: Archaea > Nanobdellota > Nanobdellia > SCGC-AAA011-G17 > JACPIM01 > JBBSXW01. Next base: position 6,544 of record JBDRGP010000038.1, on the reverse strand, counting down.
CCCTTTCTATTACTGAGGTCGTAGAGAAGCCCTCTTCAATGCCAAGCAATTTATAGCGACCACCCCAAGTTTCAAGAAGCGCTCTCGTTTCTCCAGTATCCTCAGCCCCTTTGGTGTGAATATCTGGCCTAATTTGTTTTAGATACTCCAAGGGTTTGGGGTCATCGAAGATTACCACATAGTCTACACATCCAAGTGAAGCAATTATACGAGCTCTTTCCTGCTCTGCAAGGATTGGTCTTTTTTCTCCTTTATTTCGTCTAATAGAAGAATCGCTATTTAGTAACACAACCAATACATCGCCCTCATTTTTTGATTTTTCCAATAAATTAACATGGGCAGGATGCAGAATGTCAAAGCTTCCATTGGTTGTAACAATTGTTTTACCTTCCGCTTTTATTTTAACACCTAATCCTACTACCTCATCAATAGTTTTTATTTTATTAAGAGATTTTAGCGACATTTTAATTACTATTCATCCTTAAATTTCGACTTTATTTCTTCATAAATCTTTTTCCAATCAGCTTTAAAAAAAATAGCTCGGTCATCCACTATTACGTGAGATGGTGGTTTTCCCATATGAAGTTCATGAAATTTTACTCCCCACTTTTCAAGTTGTTTCTTGGTAAAATTATGGCCATCACTTCGATAAAGTTTAAGCACATCTCCTTTGTTCCACTCCATAAAGCGAGCAGTATGAAATATTATTTTAAAACCTTCGTCATAGAGTTTGTTGATTACTTCAATCGCTTCTTTATTTGGTTCAATCTCATCATAACCGGCTCCTGGCTCTGCCTGGCTACAAATTGTTCCATCAATATCAAATAGGAGTGTTTTTTCTTCCATTTTTCGCAAGTAGAATAACCACTTCAATTTTTAAATGTTTTTATCTTTTTTTATTAACTCGTCTAGTGCATCTATTACTTCCAGGATATCGATCTTTTCCATACTTTTGCAATCTGTTTGCATACATCCGACACAGTCAGTTTTTGCATAAACTATCTTGCCTCGTCCAAAAGTTTCTTTTTCATACATTTGAGTCGGGCCCAATAAGCAGATTGTTTTTTTCTTCAAAGCCTGGGATATATGAAAACCAAGAGAATCTGTTGAAATTACAAAATCACAAACACTCATAAGAGCAATAAAGTTTATAAGGTCATTTTCTGTTCCCGCATCAATCAAAGGAACACTTGTTCTAGAAATAATCTCTTTATTTCTTTGTGTTTCCTTAAGTCCACCAAAAAGAATAATCCTACATTGAAATTTTTTATAAATTTGTTCAATTAAATCGATACCAAGGTTAACCGGCAATGATTTAAGCCATCTATCAGCACCTCCGAGATTTACACCGACTACAAGATCCTGATTTTTAATGTTGTGCTTAGCCCTAAACTCTTCCGCCACCGCAACCTGTCCAGGATTCAACCCCAAAAAAGGTTCATAACCTTCATAATCTTCAATTCCAACTATCTCTGACATTAATTGCCTATGGGTTTTCTTGCAATTTATCTTAAGAAGATCATTCTTCGGCCTTTCTCCTAACAAACTCATGTCGTACCACTCTTTAGTCGAAGGCGTTGGTAAAACCCTCCCATCCCAATAAAATCCGATTTTTTTGCAACCCAAAGAAGAAGAAAGTTTAGCATATTCTTCCTCTTCTGCGAAGTTTATAACCAAATCAATATTTTCATTTTTTAATTTCTCTCTACTTCCTAGAGAATCAGTGATAACAGTATCAACGTAAGGATTATTAACAAAAAACGGTCTCGCACCCTCGCTTGTAAGCCACAAAACTTTAGGATTTTGGTTTTTATATCTGCCCTTTAGGGCTTGAGCAATGAAACTGGTCCTTACAACATCCCCCAAGGCAGCCAATTTTATCACTAATATCTTCATTTCAATCCATCCTTTTTAAGAGATTCATTTTTTATAGATTCTACTAGGCAATATAAACTTTTAAATATCCTTCGTTTTAGGGAACAAATAATATCCAAAAAAGAAGAAAAAGAAAATTATTGGAAAGATATAGACTTAAGAAAAAAATCTATTGAAAAACATTTTAGGCAAATATTAGAGAAAATGAAAAAATTAAACCTTGGTTGTGGGAAAGATTATCGTAATGGATGGACAAATGTAGACATTGATAAATCCAAAAAAACAGACGTTCTCTGGGATTTAAATAAGATACCTTATCCATTTAAAGAGAATGATTTTGATTTTGTTTTATGCAACCATACCTTAGAACATCTCGAAAAACCAATTTCAGTAATGAAAGAAATATGGAGAGTATCAAAGGATAAGGCCATAGTTGAAATTTATGGCCCCCATTTTTCATCATTTACTACCTACGCAGATCTAACTCATAAGAGGGGGTTATCTTATTTTATTTTTGGTAGCCATTGGAATAGAGATTTAGATAATTTATTTAAAGTAAAAGAAAAAAAACTAAATTTTACAAGAATCAATTTCAAAAAACTAAATTTATTTTTCAACCCAATAATAAATCTTTCCCCCTTACTCTATGAAAGGTTTTTTTGCTGGATACTTCCCTGTTCAGAAATCAAAATAGTCTTAAATGTTAAAAAATCTTGAGCAAAATATAGATTGCAAACATAGGTGGAGTAGTGGGCCACCAGGACCGAATTATTTCAATATAAACTATGTTTTTGGTAACTTAGACAAAACCCCATTCTTTAATCTTGCTCATGTTTTAGGGGAAGGCAATAGGGCACACGCAGAATTTAGTTAAGGTTATATAATCTATGTTATCTCTCGGAGCTATGAAAATTGGCTTTTTAATCAATTATTTTTATCCTTTTTTAGGCGGAGCCGAAAGCAATTGCTTTTATCTAGCAAAAGAACTTGTCAAAAAAGGTCATGAAGTACATATTTTCACATCTGATAGAAAGAACAACAAAATATTGACTAAAGAAGAGATGGTAGACGGAATTCATATCCATAGATCAAAAACTTGGTTCAGATATAAATATTATCTAGTTTTTACGCCCGGTTTATTAACAAATGTTTTGAGATATGATTTAGATGTTTTACATCTCCATAGTTTCGGTTTTTTATATCATGATTTTGTTGCCTTGGTTAAAAAAATAAAACATAAAACAAAACTTGTGAATACCCCCCACGGTCCCTTTATGGCTCTGAAAGAGTATTCTCCAATAGAAAGAATCCTTAAAACTCTAGTTTCAAGGTTTGAAAAAATTTCAAATCGTTTTTACGATGCAGTCATTGAAGTAAACCCAACACAAAAAAGCTGGCTAACAAAATACGGCATTAAAAAAAACAAAATCTTTTTCGTACCAAATGGAATCTCAGAAGAATCATTTAAAAAAAGCAATCCTAATCTGATAAAGAAATACAACTTAAAAAACAAATTTATCCTAACCTACATCGGAAGAGTTCAAAAATATAAAGGATTAGACCAAGTTTTAAGAATCCTACCTTATTTCAACAACATAGTTTTTGTGATTATCGGTGAAAATGCGGATGATAAAGAAAGATTAGTAAGTTTAATCCAGAAATTAAAAATTAAAGAAAAAGTCATTTTTACTGGAAGAATATCTGAAAATACAAAATCATCTTTATTGGATGCATCTAAAGTCTTTATTCTGCCTTCTGAATGGGAAGCTTTCGGAATCACGATTTTGGAAGCAATGGCTAGAGGGAATACTATAATATCTACAACCACTGAAGGAGGCAAATTTTTAGTAGGAAAAGAAAATGGTTTTTTGTATGAATTTGGGGATACTGGGGAGTTGAGACTAATTTTAGAAAAAATAATTAGGAATCCCAAAATTCTTGAAACAATTGGCGAAAATAACGAAAAAAAATCTTTAAACTTTAAATGGTCTAAAATCGTAAACCTCCTAGAAGATGTATACGCTAAAATCAGTTAATCCTTGCTAAATAAGGCCTCCTTTTTTCATCCAACTAACAGTATTTCTCATTCCTTCTTCAAGATTAACCTTAGGATTAAAATTCAAATCTTTTTTTGCTAAACTAGTATCGTAAAGCTCTGAAGCTAAAAAAAATCTCAATTTTTTCCTGCTTATAGTTGGCTCTTTTTGGAATAGTTTAAGTACGGGCTCAAGCAAAGTTGCACCAGACACAACCAAGCTTTTAGGCAAATAACCCTTTCTGGGTTTAACATTTAATCCTTTTGCCATTACTTTAATAAATTCTTTTTTCGTAACTATTTCATTTCCCACTAGGTTATAAGTTTTATAGAATGTTTTTTTATTGTTTAAACAAGAAATTAATCCAGTTACAGCATCATCAATATAAAGAGGCATAATTGTAGATTTTCCATTACTAATCATCATAAACAATCTTCTTTTTACTAATCCAACCAACGTAACCCACGGAGCAGAATTATCACCCGGACCATAAATCTTGCCTAATCTAAATATCGTAAATGGTATGCTTTTATTTTCATGAATCCTTTCTTCACCTTTTAATTTACTCTTCCCATAAATATCGATTGGCTTTGGTTTAGTATCTTCCTTAACCAACACACCCCCCTTTGTAACTCCATAACAAGCAACACTGCTAATATAAATAAAATGTTTCACTCCAGCTTTTGAACTTTCTTTATAAAGTCTGCCAGTGCTCTCAGAATTCAAATCAAAATACTCCTTTTTGCTTACTCCTGCAGGATGTATCAAAGCAGCCAAATGATAAACAATATCCTGACTTTTAACCGCTTGTTTGATTATACCTAAATCCCTAATATCGCCAACTATAACCTTAACTTCATCCTTCAGTTCTTTAATTTTTTTTACATTCCGAACTATCACAGTTATTTTATGGCCTTTTTGTAATAATTTCTCCACAAGAATCTTACCTATAAATCCAGATCCGCCAGTAACCAAAATTTTCATGCAAACAGGTCTTTTATAGGGCTATATAAATACTTTTTTATTACTTAAGGTAATGAATTAAGAAGTATAGAGCAGCCTTTTTATCCGTCTCCCAAAAACATTATACACATTTTTAGATGCACTTACTTCTTTCAAAAGCGGAAACAAAATTTTAGGCCTAATATAAAACATAAAATTAGCCAATCTTTGTTGAAAAAAAAGCCAGGATCTTGAAACTCCTTCAGGCGTGTAAATAACGCTATCCGTAGAATAATCATCCCATCTTAATGAGTTAGTCCCACCTTCTTTTTTAATCCTGTCATAAGCCTCCGTACACGGAATCGGCATAAAAAGATTATAACCCACTTTGTTTAGTTTTAGTTTCCTTGAAAACCTTATAGTCTGTTTTATTTCTTTCTTTGTCTCGCCAGGAAAACCTAAAATAAAAAACCCAGTAATATCAAAATCAAATTTGTTTAGCAAATCTATTTTCTCTTTCACTGTTTTAGTATCCAGGTGTTTATTCATTAATTTTAATACTCTATCAGAACCAGATTCTATACCAACACCAAGAGCATAACCACCGGATTTTTTCATCAAAGAAAGAGTCTCTTCATCAAGGGAGTCTAATCTAACTCCTTGAGAGCAAAACCAGCTTACATCTAAGTTAGTGTCTATTAGTTTCTTACAAAAATCTATAGTATAATTTTTATCAGAAGTAAAATTATCATCGCAGATATTAAAACATTTCACACCATAATTATCATATAAAAATTTAATTTCAGTAATCACATTCTCCGGGCTTCTTTTCCGTATTTTTCTTCCAGTTATCACTTTAACTGCGCAAAAAGCACAATTAAAAGGACAGCCTCTGCTTGTAATAATTGGCGCTGTTGGAAAAGACTTAGAATAAACTCCTCCAGAATCCGGATAGTTTCTAGGGTCTATAAGACTCCATTCCGGCATACCTAACTCATCCAAGGGCTCGAAAAAAAGTTGCTGATTAACAACAACTTCATCTTTTTTATTTCTCCAAACCAAACTGGGAATTTTAGATAAATCACTAGACTCGAGATTTTTCAATAGCTCTACAAGACCAATCTCAGCCTCTCCTTTAAAAAGAAAATCCAAAGTATTAATTTTTTTCAGAGTAGCATATGGATCAATAGATGGATGCGGACCCCCAGCCATTGTAATTATTTCAGGGTTTATTCGTTTAATCAGAGCTGATAATCTAGATACAGAGGAGAAATCCTCAGAAAACATTTTGAATCCAATAAAATCCGGCTTAAACGCCTCTATTTTTTCCTTCAACTTCTTATCAGGATCCTTATGAAGGTTTAGATCTAAAACTTGAACAAGATGACCGGCTCTTTTTGAGTAAGAGGATAAATAACCCAATCCCAAGTCCGGAGCCAAATGGGTTACATGCTTCTTTGGTGGCTTGATAAATAAGAGTTTCATGGTTACAGGTTCTCTTTTCGGGCCATTATAAATCTATTTAAATTTTTATCTTTAATGTCCGATTTTATTACCCTCAGTAATCACAACACATTATTAAATAGTTCTTTAACCTATATTTTCCACATAATAGTTAGGGGGAATTAACATGGCGAATGGATTATTAAAATTAGTTTTAGGAGCAGGACTGGCAGCTGGTTTAGGTGCAA
>JBDRGP010000037.1:0-19830 GCA_043817645.1 Candidatus Woesearchaeota archaeon | reverse complement strand
CTACAAAGACAGCTATACCAATAATTAGAACAATACCAAATAAGAAATAAAGATGTTTTTTTTCTATATTAAAAGTTAGTCTCATAGTCTACCTCTTTTAGATTAAAATAAATGGATTAATTCCTATTTAAAGGTTGTGGGTGGCTTTTTTGTCGATGGTTTTAGAAAAGTTTAATAAGTATTTATAGGCCTTATGGGAAGTATGGTTTTAACTGAATCTGGAAAGAAATTAAAGATCGGAGATAGGGCTCCTGATTTTAGTTTAAAAGGTGTGGATGGGAATAGTTATTCTTTGAAGGATTTTAGGGATAAAAAAGCTGTTTTGATTATTTTTATGTGCAATCATTGTCCATATGTTAAGATAAAAATAGATGCTATAAAAAAGCTGCAAGAAGACTTTAAAGAAAATATTCAAGTTATTGGGATTAATTCTAATGATCCTGAATATGATTCCGAGGATAGTTTTGAAAATATGAAAAAATATGCTAAAGAAGGAAGTTATAATTTTATTTATTTGTTTGATGAAGATCAGGATATTGCTAAAGCATATGGGGCTAGTTGTACTCCAGATCCTTTTTTGTTTAAGAATAGAGATGGTGGATTTGAATTATTTTATCATGGTAGAATAAATGATGGTATGGAGCCTGGAGATGAAGTTAAAGTGAATGATATGCATGGGGTGATTCATACATTAATCGAAGGAAGATCTTATGATAAAGAAGTATTCCCTTCTATAGGTTGTTCTATTAAGTGGAAGTAAAGTTAAATTAGACAAGGTCAGATCGTTGATTTAAGGTTCTATGGAACCTTTTAGATACGTTCTCTGATGGCTTCTCTTTAGTTTTCCCTCACTAGCTTTCTTTGAAACGTGTCAATCTTAATTAATAAATGGTCTGATTATTATTAAGTAAGTTTACAGAATGGGGGTAGGAAACCTTTATAAAATAATTTTCTTAGGTTTTTAACATGCTCCTGTAGTGTAGTCCGGTCAATCACAATGCCCTTTCGAGGCGTTAACCCGGGTTCGAATCCCGGCGGGAGCATTATACCTTTTTGGTATATTCTGAGGGATGTACAAGAATCATACAGACTAAATATAAGACAGTTTGTACTTGACATTCCAATATGAAACTTGATCCTCATAAGAACAAAGAAAAGTACCTTAGAAATTATGTTAGACTTAATTCTTTGAAAGATAGACTTATTTTTTTAGCTAAACAATTCGAAGATAGATTTAAGGTTGATCTTAATGAAATGTCAGAGGAGCAAGTTTGTAGGTTTTTGTCTGAGATGGGAAATGGTAAAATTAAGAAAAAAGATGGTCAATAGTGTTCTATGAGAAAAGAGAACCCACTAATAATGAGTCTCTTTCAATTATGCGTAATGAATTTTGAGCTTGGTATTAGAAATGTATTTAACTGCTTAAAATGGCAAAACGTAAGTTATATAAACACACACACGCACATATTACAAGATGGAAACCGTAACTATACCTAAACAAGAATTTGAAGAATTAAAGAAAAAGGCAGAGATAGATGAAGAACTCCTTCAAGAATTAGTCCAAGGATTAAAAGATATAAAAGCTGGCAGAGTTAGAAGAGTTAAGTAACAATTCTTTCTATTTCCTTTCTATATTTATCAAGAAAATGCCTTATTGTATTGATTATTTTTTGTTGGTCTTTTTTAGCACTCAGAGTTATGATATAAACTGCTTTTAGATCATCATAAATCAAATAATACATCCTATATTTTCCTAGTTTTTTCTCTCTGAACCATCTAACTCCTAATGGCTTACCAACGTATGGGTATTCAACTAGTTGGTTTTCAAAACTATCAATCTGCTTCTTAAATTCCTCTGAAAAATCCTCTAGTTTTTTGTCAAATATTGGAGTTCTATAAACTGCATAAGGCATAGAATAAAGAATAACTAAGAACTATATAAAATAACCGCAAGAGACTAGAAATCTATATAAACCTAAAAGGTATACAAACTTAATACAAGAAAAAAATAATATCCCTGTGATTATACTAAGATGGGTTCGAATCCCGCTGGGGGCAATTTTTTAAGAATATTCTGAGGTATAAAGAGCTAAAAACTGTTAAACATAAACTATTTAAATCCTGTACTCCTATTATTTCTACTACTAAAATGGAACAAGAAACAATTGTAATTTCCAAAAAGGAATATGAGGGAATGAAGGAAACAATAGAGATTTTGCAAGACAGTGAACTAATGGAACAAATAAGAGAAAGTGAGGAAAATCGTAAAAAGGGTGTAAAAATCAAAAAGTTAGCTATCTAATAGATTTTATGAGTTCCAACTGCTTCTATTTCTATTCTTTTGTTATTCTTTTCAATAATATAAATTATTCTTAAATTTGAACCTAGCCAACAAGACCATTTTCCAGCTAAAGGACCATGTAATGGGTGCGCTCCAACATTTTTTCTTGGGTCTTCTTTAAGTCTTTGTAATTTTTCTACAATATCTTTTCTCGTTTTAGTTAATTTATCAAGGATTCTTTCAACTTTCTTATTTGCTAGGTAGATCTCATACATTTAGAAAAAGTATATCTCTATTGATTTAAATAACTTGTTGGAATATCTAGTAGAAATCACAAATCTATTTAAACCTAAAAAATATACAAAAAAATAGTATCCCCGTGATCATACTAAGATGGGTTCAAATCCCGCTGGGGGCACTGTACCTCTTTTTGGGTTTTTTATTAGAAATTTATTTATATGAGTTCTTTTTATTTATAGTTATGAAAGTTAGTGATAGTGAAATTAATCCTAAAAAAAAGAAAAAAGAGAGGCAAAGAACTACTGCATCCCATACTCTTGTTATGGCGCTCGCGCTTGTGAGTATACTTGGTTTTGCTGGTATTATCAGCAGGACTTTGTTTGATTATGATCCAACTTATTATGGAGAGGCTTTATTGATGTTAATAATAGGCGCTGGGCTTGTTATTGAAGGGCAGGTTTTTAAATTAGGCAGGATAAAAAAAGAGGGGTTGACGCCTAAGAATTTTACTCATCTGATCACTTTAGTTGTTGGAGCAATTGCGGTTGTTGCTGGCATTCTTAGTCTTCCAGCTATAAGGGTTGAAAATCAAGGATTTCTTGCTGTTAAGGGAATATTGGGTGTTATTGCAATAGTTATAATTGTAATTCAAACCTGGATAATTGAATAGATGGATGAAAAACAGATTAAAAAATTATGGAGGAAAAAAATCCTTTTAGTGATTTCTATTATCGTTATTTGGTTTTTGGGTGTGATGTTGCTCAGAGGGATAATAGCTAAGATTTTTGAATAAAAAATGAGCGGTCCTGGTGTAGGTAAACGTAAAATAAAAGATGTGGTTTATATCCATGAGAAAGGTAAAAGTAGAGCGACTATTACTCATTTAGATATTGAAGGCTCAATTCAGAAGATAATTGGAATGTGTGGGAGCTTCAAGAACAATGTGATGAAAATGGAAACAATTGTCAAACAGTGAAGGTCCAAGTAATATGCAATGGCGAACCTTGTCCATAAGAAAGCTTTAAAAACAACCAAACAAAAAAATTCAATAGATGAAAAGAAGCTCAAGACGCTGGAAGAAGAAAAATCAGATGAGATGGAAGTGGCAGAGAAAGAGAATGAAGAAGGAAAGAAGAAAGAGGAAGAATAAATAAAGATAGAAATTTGCTATATATTCAGAAAAGATGGAAAAAAGGGGTAATGTTTGGATTTCTGCGGTTATTTACATAGCCCTAGGTATTATAGCTATAACTATACTGATAAGTGCCGGTATTCCTTTAGTAGGTAAAGTAAGAGATAGAAATACTTTTCAACAAACAAAAGAGTTAATGCATGAAATTGATGGGGCTATTCAAGAAGTGCTTTCTGAAGGGCCTGGCAGCAGAAGATACCTAAGTCCTGTAATAATAAATCAAGGCGAATTGTATATTCGTGGAGAGCCTTCTGGAGGGGATAATGCAATAATCTGGCTAATGGAAACAAAGGCGATGCTTTTAGAACCTAATGTTGTTATACATGAAGGGAATTTAAAATTGGGTTTAACTGAAGATCCAATACTTGTGGATAATTATATTGTGAATATTACTATGGATTACTTTTCTGTTAAGGAGATTGATATAGATATTGCTGATGAGGATAAAGAAGCTATGAAGGGAAAGAATAGTATTTCGGTTACAAATGCTGGTGTGTGGGGTTCTGAATCTTCAGTGACTGTGCTGAGAATAGATGTGATTTGATTTCTACTTTTTAGTTGATAGAAAAGTATATAAGGATATTAAGGATTTTTTTAGTATAATCATAAAAGAGTGGTGAATATGTTTTCTAGGAAAGAGAAACAGGCTAGTAAGAGTGAAACTAAAACTGTGTTTAAGATAGCTCCTGTACAGGGGATATTTGATCTTCCTGATGTTGTAGACAAAACCATACTTGATGTCAGGTATCCTTTAATGGAGCCTTATGCTTATGCACATATATATTGGAGTGAGGAAAATCATGAATTGGTTTATGACCTTGAAGAGCCTGAGATGAATGAAGGAGAAAAGAAGACCCTGGATCTAATTGAAAAGAGTGTTGAAGAATTGATTAATATTAGTTTTATTGCTATTAAAAATACAGATGTAGTTATTGAGTATCTAGAGAAGAATATCAAGGTTATATTGAATGAATTTCGGGTTAAAGTCAGTCAAGAGAGTTTGAATAAGATGATGTATTATGTTTATAGAGATTTTGTTGGGTTAAATGAGGTTGAGCCTTTAATGAAAGATTACTATATTGAGGATATTGAGTGTAATGGCGTTGGATTTCCTGTATATCTTGTTCATAGAAAGTATAGGAATTTAAGGACAAATATTACTTTTAATGATGTTGGTAGATTAACTTCGTTTGTTGAGAAGCTTGCTCAGAAGTGTGGCAAGTACATAAGTTATGCTACGCCTTTGTTGGATGGAGCTTTGCCTGATGGGTCGCGCGTAAATGCTACCTACACGCAAGACATAACCTCTAGAGGTCCTTCATTTACTGTGAGGAAATTTACAAAAGAACCGTTTTCTCCAATAAAGATGATACAAGTTAGAACTGCAAGTCCAGAATTGCTGGCTTATTTATGGATCTTGATTGAATATGAATCAAATATATTAATTATTGGTGGTACTGGATCTGGCAAAACGAGCTTTTTGAATTCTCTTGCGTTTTTTATTCCTCCACAAGCAAGGGTTGTATCTATTGAAGATACTAGGGAATTAAGTTTGGTTCATGAAAATTGGCTTCCTAGTGTTGCTAGAGAAGGTATTGGTGTGAGTAACCTTGGTGGGAGCAAACATGGGGAAGTTAGTTTATTTCAATTGCTTAAAGAAAGTTTTAGGCAGAGACCTGATTATGTTATTGTAGGTGAAATTAGGGGGCAGGAGGCTTATGTATTATTCCAGGGCATGAGTTCTGGACACCCATCATTCGGTACAATGCATGCAGAAGATGTTCAAACAATGATTAGGAGGCTTGAGACTAAACCTATTGAATTGAGTCCTAGTCTGGTTGAAAGTCTGGATGCTGTTGTGATTATGAGTCAACTGAAAACAACTCAAAAAGCCATGAGAAAAGTTAAAAGCGTGGTTGAGATACTTAAAGTGCATCAGAAAGTGGGTACTGCTGAAATAAACACGCCTTTTGTTTGGGATCCAAGAACTGATAAGTTTTATTTTAGCAGAAATAGCAGAATTTTTAATAAGCTTATGACAATTCACGGTGTACCTAGACAAAAATTAGAAGTTGAATTTAGAAGGAGAACTGAATTATTAATGAAGATGTATTCTGCAGGCATAGCAAATTATAAAGAAGTGCAAGATATAATTACAGCTTACTACAAGACTCCAAAAAAGGTTTTGAAAAAATTCAATATAAAATAAAATGTTCTTAAAAAAGAAAAAAACTTACGATCCAAGAGCAGAAAAAATTACAGTTTCTGTTGGAGGTAAAGAAAAAAAAAGAGTTAAACTAAAAACCCTAAAAGAATCAGGATTCGAGAAAACAAGTTCTGAAGATCTAAGCAAATTAAATTTAACTAGGGCAGACGTTAAGAGGATTAAGAAAAAAGAGGGTAAAGTTAAAGGTGGAGCCAAGGATATTAAATTTACTGTTTATCAGTCAAATGCCTATGGAAAAATCGCAAACAATTTCTTTGAAAGTCTTACTTCATATTTGAATAAAAATTTTCCGCAGACGTTTAAATATTTGAGCAATTCTCTAAGAAGCGCTGATATGGCTATAATAACCAATACATATATGAGCATGGTTATTCTTTCAGGTTTTATTGGTTTTTTTGTTGTTTTGCTATTTGTTTTTATAATTAGTGTTATTTTGGGAGCTAATATTGCAGTTACTATTTTAAGATCTATTGGGCTTGCATTTCTTGGATTTATTGGAACCTTAGCTGGAGTATATCTTTACCCGAGTTTAATTATTGGTGGAAGGAAAAAGGCGATAAAAAATGATTTGCCATTCGTTATTGTTCATATGTCTGCTGTTGCTGGAAGTGGAGCGCAACCAATATCAATATTTAATTTAGTTTTGAATACTGGAGAATATAAAGGGTTGGAAAAAGAGATAAGGAAGATAGTTAATTATGTTAATTTGTTTGGTTATGATTTAAGTTCTGCATTAAGAAGTGTTGCTGCAACCACTCCTAGTCCGCAATTTAGGGAGTTATTAACTGGGATTGTTTCAACATTAGAAACTGGCGGGAGTTTGAAATCTTATTTAAAAAGCAAGTCAGAAGAAGCACTAACGGATTATAAGTTAGAAAGACAAAAGTATGTAGAGAGTATTTCTACGTATTCAGATATTTATACAAGTGTTTTGATTGCAGCGCCTTTGTTATTTTTGATTACTATAGCTATAATTAATATGCTTGGAGGAAAAATAGGTGGATTTGAAGCTAAGGATTTAGCTTTTTTTTCAACATTCATATTTTTGCCATTTTTGAATATGGCTTTTATAATATTTTTAAACATGATACAACCAGGAGATTAAATGGAATTAGAATTTAAACCAAAATATTTGATTGGAATATCTATTTCGTTAATTCTAATAATCGTAGATCTTTATTTGTATTTTCTTTTAGAGATTAAAAGATGGTTTTTTGCTGTTTTGGTTGTTGCAATATCAATTGGATGGATACAGTTTTGGATAGACTTTTATAATGAATCTAAAAGACAGAAAGAGATTGAGGTGAAATTTCTTGAGTATACTCGAAATCTTGTCACTAATGTAAAATCTGGAGTGAGTATACCAAAAGCAATAGTAAATGTTTCTAATGAAGACTATGGTGCGTTGATACCTTATGTAAAAAAACTTGCCAGGCAGATGGAGTGGGGGATACCTTTTCATAAAGCCTTTGTTACTTTTGCTAATGATACAAAAAATAAGGTAATTAAAAGGGCTATTGCTATAATTATTGAAGCTGATGAATCTGGGGGCGATATTGAGGACATATTAACTTCTGTTGCCGAGTCAATGATTAATATTAAAAAAATGAAAGATGAGAGAAGGAGCATTACTTTTACTCAAATAGTGCAGGGATATATTGTTTTTTTTGTGTTTATAGGAGTTATGATGGTATTACAGCTTTGGTTATTCCCACAAATTTCTGGTTTTGGATTTGGGGAAGAAGAAGTCGGTGCTACTACTAATATTTTAGGATTTGGAGGCGGTCTTGTGGGTGTAGGTGAGCGTGCTAATTTAGATTTTATCTTTTTTTCAATGATTATGATTCAAGGATTTTTTGCCGGGATTATGCTTGGCAAATTTTCTGAAGGTACTTTAAAACAGGGTTTGGTACATTCGATTATTTTAATTACTCTTGCTGCTTTAATTGTGACAACTGCAAAAGGAGGCATATAGGGAAATGTTTTTTGGAAAAAGGGGTGATATACATGCAGATTGGATTATTGGTATGGGTTTGTTTATTATCTCTGTTATTCTAATGATGGTTTTTCTTAAGCCTGGAATTGTTCCAATAAGAGAAGAGGGAGTTGCTTTAGACTTATTAATTGAAAGATTTAATGGAAATTTTACGCGGACTGTTAAGACGATTCCTTTTTTTATTCAAGAATGTACAGGGGTTCCTGACGATGGATTCACTGGTGGCGGTTCTGATGGGGCAACTGGAGATGTTGTTTTTGATTTTTTTATGGAAGGAAAAGATGATTTTTCTAATATGATAACTGGACTTCAAGGGATAGGCCCTGGTGATGTCACTCCTGGAACACTGGAATGTGGTGATGGTGAAGATAATGATGGTGATGAGGCTATAGACTATGCTGGCGGTCCGGATGGGGAACCCCGTGATTTTTCATGTGGAGGGCTTAATGATGATAATGAAAGATTTCCTATAGCGCAATGTCAAAATGGTGGTGATGATGATGGAGATTATCTTATAGACTTGGCTGATCCTGGATGTGCAAATAATCAAGATGATGATGAAACTAATCCCCAACTAGGTCTTACTACACGAGTTAGCATGGATTTGATGAACGGATGGGTATTTAGTAAATTTGTTTATTCTGATGATAGTAATGAGTGGGATTCTTGGTTTAATCTTGGTGCAGGCAATATTGTACTTGGAACTGGAATTGTGTTTTATTGTGAGGATGATAGTGATAATAATGGGGATAGCATGTTTTTCAATATTGATGCTGAGGATAACGCTAAGTTTTTGTTTACTTATAGCAACCCTGGGGAGGTTATGCCGGGAAGACCATTGATATCATACGAGTGTACTAGCGACAGTACTTGTGCCGAGTTTAGTGCGAGATTTGGAACTGAAGAGGATATTGTGGGGCTTAATATTGATAGATTATACGAGTTTAGTCCTGAGGTTGAGGATTGGGCAGACTTTGATGTTGTGAAAAGTGAATGGGGAATTCCAGAGAGTAATAATTTTTGGATACAGGGTTGGGTGGAGGGTGCTGAAAATTGCGGAGGTTTGGATGATCCTGATTGCGAATATATTGTTGATTATCAAACCGCTTATCCTTCGGAAGTTGATGATGTTAAGGTAGAAGAAGTCAAAACGTTTATATTAGACGAATATGGTAGATTAGAAGATGTTGTATTGTTTTTTAGATTATGGTAATGAATAAAAAGGGGTATATTCGGATACTTGAAGCGATTTTTGCTATCCTTCTTTTATTTGGAGTGATTATTTATTTAACCCAACAAACTACAGAAAAAGATTATAGTGCTCCATCTCTAGTAGAATCTTCACAAAGATTTGTTTTAGATACGATTTCTTTTGATACTGCTTTGAGATACTGCGTTATTGAAGGTATAAGTGGTAGTGGCGATAGTTATGTTGGACCGTGTGATGTCGATACTGGATTTACTCTTTCAGAATCAGAATTACCTGTTACAGCTCCAACTTCTAGAATTAAGAATTATATTGATGAGGATGGAGTAATTTCTTGCGGAGATGCTATTGGAAATTTTATAATGGGAAGTTTACCTTTAGGGCATTATTACACTTGTGAGATTTGTGAGTCTTCATTAAGCTGTTTAAATACTGATGAAGGCGCTGCTATACCTGATGATGGAAGGGATGTTTATACAAAAACAATTTTTCTTGCTATTTCAGATAAGGTTTCTGAAAAAGTGGTAAGGTTGTATTATTGGGGATGCGATAGTGGGGATGGAGCCGAATGTAATCTTTAGTTAGATATCTAGAATTATTCTAGCTTTCCATTGGTCTTTTATTTTTTTTACGTAGAATTCATGTAATGTTATTGCTTTTACATCAACTTTTAATTCGTGTTTTTTTGGGTTTATTTTTTCTCCTAAAACCTCGCTGTTTAAGACATAACTATCTTTATCTTTTTTAATTTGAATTTTGAATTTTGAAAATAACAAATATTCTGCGTCTTTTAAATAGATTAGTTCTCCAATAAAATCAAATAGTAATTTTTCATAGTCTTTATTTTTTAGTTTAATTTTTTTTGTTATCTTTGGAGAGACTTTTTTAAGATTGGCCATAGATTCGAATGTTGTTGTGGCGGCTCCTTTGCATAGTTCTGAAAAGGTGTTTGCATTTATTGTGAATAAGATATCTGCGGTGTGTTCGAGGTATTTTATTTTGAACATGGTATTTTATTTATTTTTAGAGTATTTAAATATTTGAGTTACGAAAAGTTTAATAGGCATGGTAGATGTATTATTATTTTTGATGGGATGGTTAGAAAAAAGGGTAATTATTTCTTTTGGAAGTATTAAAACAGGTCAGGATGTTCTATGGTTTAGAGAAGTAGGTCAAAAAGGTTCTATGGGCTATACCACCTCTAGAGGAATATTGGATGCCCTAAGAGACTATGGAGGGAGGGGTTTTGATAGAGCATATGAGCTAGAGCTAACACCACCAAAAGTTTCTAAACCTCCAGTATAAACCTAAATTATCCTTTAATGTTGCCAATTGGGGAAAATTTTGCTATACTCTTTGATATTCCTGCTTTATTTACTGTATTAATTACATCGCTTGTTTTTTTGTAGGCGCCTCCGGCTTCTTCAGCAAGGCCTGAGAATGAGGCAGTTCTAACATAGATGCCCTGTTTTTCCATATCTTTTTGTAGTTTGTCTCCTCTCCATGTTCTTTTTGCTTGGTTTCTTGACATTGTCCTGCCTGCTCCATGACACGTGCTCCCGAAGGTTTCTTCCTCTGCTTTTTTAGTTCCGACCAATAAATAGCTTTCACTCTGCATATTTCCACCAATAAGTACTGGTTGCCCATCATTACGATAAATTTTTGGTATTGCTGGATTTCCGGGACCGAAAGAACGTGTAGCTCCTTTTCTATGAGTTAAAACTTTTTTCTTTTTTCCGTCTATGTTGTATTCTTCTACCTTCGCAATATTATGAGCTACATCATATAACTGGTTAATTTCTAATTTTTCTGAAGATTTTTTGAAAATTTCTTGGAAGACCTCTCTTATTCTATGTAAAATAACTTGTCTATTTGCAAAAGACATATTTACAGCGCCTTTCATTGCTGCAAAATAATTTTGGCCTTCTTGGCTATTAAAAGGAGCGCATGCTAATTCCCTATCTAAAATTTTAATTTTATATTTAGATTCCATTACGTTTAAGAATGTAGAAAGATAATCTGAGGCTACCTGATGTCCAAAACCTCTTGAGCCGCAATGGAACATTATAACAATTTGATCTGGGAAAAGTCCCCATTTTTTTGCAATTTCCTTATCGATTATGTTTTCTGGCAAGACTCTTTGAATTTCTAAATAATGATTTCCTGAACCTAGCGTGCCTATTTGATTTAAACCTCTAGAAATGGCTTTATCTGAAATTTTGGAAATATCTGCGCCTTTAATGCATCCATCTTCTTCAGTTCTTTCTAGATCTTCCTTTTGACCATATCCTTGCTCTATACACCATTTTGCTCCTTGTTCCACTACCTCTTTAAATTGAGCAGTGTTTAATTTTACGAAACCTCTTGAACCTACACCTGCAGGAACTCTTTCAAATAGTCTATTTGTCAAATTTTTTATAAATGGTTGAACATCTTTGTAGGTTAGATTTGTGGTGCATAATCTTACTCCGCAATTAATATCGAAGCCAATGCCGCCTGGGCTGATCACACCTTCATCTAAGTCGAATGCTGCCACGCCTCCGATTGGGAAACCGTAACCCCAGTGTCCATCTGGCATGCACACTGCATATTTCTGTATGCCTGGCAATGTAGCTACATTTGTTACTTGGTCAAAAACTCCTGGATCCATTGCCTTTACTAAAACTTCGTTTGCGTAGATTCTTGCTGGAACTCTCATTCCTTTCTTGTAGGTTTTTGGGAGCTCCCAGATTAGTTTTTTTTCATCAATTGGTTTCAGTTCCTTTGGGATTTGTTTATTTTCCACGATTTGCTTCCTTGATTTTTATTATATTTTGATATTTTGAGCTCTATTTATATAATTTACTATGAATTTTTAAATTTTGTTTGTAGTATTTTATTCTTCTAATATTAAACCAATCTTGGCTATAAATTTTGTGGCATTATCAAATATTTCATCTAACTTTCTTTGAGTGTATGTTTTTATCGCGGCATATCTCGCCATATGACTTTCTTTTTTTGCGTCTTCAAAATATTTAACATACTCATCTTCAAATATTCTGTATGCTTGGTCTAATAGTTCTAAATCTTCTTTTTCCATTTCATCAGGAACTAACAAATGGCCTAAGGCTATTTGTACAGCATTATGATCCTTTACTTCATATCCTTTCGAAAGAATTGCTGCTTTAGCTGCATAAAGCGTAGAATAATAGGCAATTGTTATAGCCCAATAATTCCAATGAAGTTTCTTTGGTTGATCTTCGGTTGGTTTAATTTCTTTATGATGTTGTGCTATAATCAAACTGTTTTCTGCTTTTTGTAAAAATAACTTTATTTTGAAGGTTTGTGTAGATTTTCTAATTCCTCCTTTTTTAAGATATTCATTGAATAATTCTCCATATTTTTCTTTGTCAAATTCCATTTATTACATACTCCCAAAATTTTTCTGGATTATTCAATATTATATGGTTCTTTAGTGCTTGTTTTCCTATATTTTCTTCTTCATCCTTGAGCATTAATCTAAATTCTTTTTTTGTTATAAATATTGGATTTATTTTTACTTTGTATAATAATTCATATTTTGAAAATGAGATTGTTTTTTTACCATCTTTATTAATAATTAGTAGATCAATATCACTGCTCTTCGTATGTGTATTTTTAGCATAGCTACCAAATAATACAATAATATCCTTAGTTTTAATTTCATTGGCTATTTTTCTTATTATTGGTTGTTTTTCTAGATATTTCTTTTTTTCTTCTTCAGAGGCAATAGTTAAATATGATTTTATTGTAGGTCTTTTTAAATTAAGTTTTATAGTTTTAGATTTTCCTATAGTTTCCATAATAAGAACATCTGTTAATTGTTTTATTATTCTGTGAAAGGTAGCATAAGGAATATTTGTTAGTTTACTTAATTCATGCATTGTAAATGCTTTATCTTTATGTTTCCCCAAATAACTAATTATTTTTAGCTTATTATCCATATATGAGTAATATTATCCATAAATGATATATAAGCTTTTCTATTAAAATTATCAATGTTATAAATCTATGAAAAACAGAAAACCTTATATATAACGTAACCTTTAGAATGGTTATGTCAATTGGTATTTTGAAAGAGAAAGGGCCCGTACATAGGATATTAGGCAAGGTTGAGATAAAGACTATTATAAAAAGAATTGAAGGAAAGAGATTGACTCAAATTGAAAGAAATTACTTATCAAGATCTATTAGGCCAAAACTGATAGGAGCGGCCATTTTATCTCAAGAAAATATTTTAGAAAAAATAGGTAGGCCAAAAGCAAAAATAACTAAGAGTCAGATATTGTATAATTTAACTTTTTATGGATATGATCTAATAACTGCGTATAAAATACCAAAACAGAAAATTTTAGAGATAGAAGAATTGATAGCGAAGATTTTAATTAACTTACCAGAGGCGAGATTAATAGAGGGGATACCGATTTTAATAATAAAAAATAAAATTGATACTTTTGAACTATTAGAAACTGCTATAAAATATGATTTGAAAAATCAGATTGGTTATTTGTTACAGATAGCTTTTATTATAGGGAAACAACTTGGAATGTTAAATAAGATTAATTATTTAAAGAGGTTATTGAATTATTTTAAGGAAGAAAGGGATGAAGAGATAAGTATACTAGGACAAGATGTAAAAGATGACGTTTATATGGAATTTTTGAAAAAAACAAGTCCAAGATTAATTAAGGAATGGAATTTGCTTGGTAGATTTTACGAAAAGGATTTTATTAAAAATGCCGAGTTATACTTAAGTTAAATGTTAACAAAAAATGATTTAATTGGATGGCGAGGGTAGTAGAGAGCTATGCTGGTTCTGAAAATGATTTTAGATATAATTTTAATATTGTTTTAAAAAGGCATTTTACTTAAATTGGAGGTTTTATAGAGACTCCATCTAAATAGTTTTTGCACAATAGAAATATTTAAAAGCGGCTTAGTATAAAGAACTACTATTAAATGGCTAAGAGGGGTTTTAATTGATTAGAATAATAAGGAGTTTTGTTCAGCGTATGCTTGCTCAGATTTTTTCTAAGAAAAAGACTGTTAGATTAGGGCTATATGGTCCTCCAAATGGTGGAAAAAGCACCTTAGCAAATAGAATCTCTAAAGATTGGTTAGGGGAGAAGATGAGTCCGGTTTCCCATATCCCTCATGAGACCAGAGAGGTTATTGTTAAAGAGAAGATTGTGATTAAGAATAAAGGAAGAGAATTGGCTTTTAATCTGGTTGATACTCCAGGTATTGCCACTAAAATTGATTATGAAGATTTTATGAAATTCAAATTAGGGAAAGATAAATCCAAAATAAGAGCAAAAGAGGCAACAAGAGGTGTTATTGATGCAATTAAATGGTTGGATGATATGGATGTGGTTATGGTTATTTTAGATGCTAGCCAAAACCCTTATAGCCAAGTAAATATTACTATAATTGGTAATTTGGTTGCAAGGAAGATTCCTCTTGTGGTGGTTGCTAATAAAATGGATTTAAGAAAGGCAAATTTAAAAAAGGTTGAAAGCGCCTTTCCTCAATATGATGTAGTGGGCATAAGTGCATTAAAAAAGAAAAATATGGAAGAACTGTATGAATCATTGTTCAAAGCGGTAAGGTAAAAAAGGAGGTGTGTTGATGGCATTAACATTAAGGTTTGTCCCTTATGCTGATATAGAATCCTTAGAGATAGAAGAAAAATTAGATCACTTGCTTAGTATTGTTAAGGATAAGAACATTGTTATCATGGAGGGGAGGTTGAAGCCTGAAGAGGAAGCTGCTCTGATCCAGAGAACAATGCAAGAAATTAGTAGGAAGTTTAAGGGTGTGGAGTTGTGTACTATTTTTCCTGAAGATAAGACTCTGGCTTTTTTTAAGAAGATGAAAAAGAATTTCGCCTCTATGATTCTTGGAAATAGGGAAGGTTTGACTATTATCGGACCTGCAACTGTTATTAAAGAAATTAGAAGGGACCCTAATAAGATCCAATTGTTTACTGTGAACGTTAGGAGGTAAGATTATTTTCCTGCAGCGATTTCAATAATATCCATGTGGTTTAATTTATGGTCTTTTCCGATTGTTCTTTTTGTTTTTACATCAATTGCTTTTATGAAGTTTTTACCAAAATCTGAGTGTAGCTTGTATGCAAAGTCCAAGGCGGTGGTATCTTTGGGCATCAAGAAACAATCCGGGATAACTCTGCCTTCAGAATCTTCTAAGTTACTTACTCCTCCAGGGAAAATTGCTAGGTATTCTAAGAATTCGAATACTGATTTATCCAATATATCCTGAACTCCGGTTGTTTTGTATTTCTCTAATATATTTTTTTTAATAAATTCTAAGGCTTTTTTTTGTTTTTCATTTATACTTTCTGAAATTATTTCAAATTTAGGATCTCCGGGGATATATTTTATTAGATTATGTTTTGCTGCTTCTTTTAGTGCCAATTCAGATTCTGCTGAGCAAGGTATTATTGTTAACTCTGGGAACTGTTTTTTTAATTTATGATAGTTCATTTCTGCTCCTTGAACATCAATCTTATTTGCAGCTATGATTATTGGTTTTGTTTTTTTTCTTAATTCTGAAGCTAGTTGAAATAAATCATCTTCAGACCATTCTTTTGGATGATGGATTAATTTTAATTTTTTAATTGCCTCTTCGACTATTTCTTCCGTTATTTTTAAACCTGAAAGTTGTTTTGCTAATGCCGCCTTTATGTTTTGATTATCCTTGCTTCTGATTGTTTTTACAAATTTATCCCAACCTTTTTTTAGGATATTTAAGTGCCAATGGTCTAATTCGTTTTCAAGGAATTTTACGTCCTTTGAGGGATCATGGGATAATGGCGGGACTGGTTCTCCTTTTTCATTAGTTGATCCTGAGATATCTACGATGTGTATTAGTAAGTCTGCTTGGTTTAGGTCATTTAAAAATTCTAAGCCCATGCCTTTTCCCTCATGAGCACCTTCTATAAGCCCTGCTACGTCTATTATTTGGATAGGAACAAATCTATAATCTCCTAAGACAAAGCCTTCTCTGGGATTTGATTTTTTATTAAATTCAATGGCTGGATCCTTTAATCTTAGATAGCCAACACCGGAGTTTGGTTTTATTGTTGTGAAAGGATAATTAGCGATTTCTACTTCTGCGAGAGTTGATGCTTTAAAAAATGTTGATTTTCCTGATGAAGCCTTACCCACTAAACCTATTTGCATAGTAAAATTGGTGGGAAAGAAGTTTAAAAATTTACCTTTACGTTCCCTGTTATCCAACAAAAACATACCTTTATAAATACTTGATTATTTGTGCTTTTGAGTATATTTAGGATTTATTTCCTGAGTATAACTAAGTATGAGATAGGTGTATTAAGAGTGGAATAAGACCAAGGATTTGGTGAACGCAAGATGCACAAAATTAAGTGTGCAGAATGTGGAGAAGAAGCAGAAGTTCCGTTTACTCCGCAAGAAGGAAGAGCTGTCTATTGTCGAGATTGCTATCAAAAACACAGAAGGAATAGATATTAATAGAATTCTAATTATTTTTAATTTTTTCAGATAATATCTAAAATAACTTTTGTTTTTATTATCTTGATATTTTTGTATTTTTTTAAGTTTAATAAGTGATTATCTCCAGAAACGATATAATTCGCTTTACCTGTTTCAGCACATTCTAATACCCTATTATCTTCAGGATATTCCTTTATGACATTTATTTTTATAGAAGGCATTACTATTGTAGAAATATTTATTATTTGCTTTAGAGCCTTAAAAATTTGCTTTTGAGAAAACCCAAATTTGGGTCTTGAAATAACTTCTTTGAATTCTTTGAGGATTTGTGGTGATAGGATTAATTCGAGCTTTCCTAATCTAGCTAGATTTAACAATTCGAATTCATTGCCTTTGGTTATAGTAGCAGAGATCAGAGTATTAGTATCTGCTGTGACCTTAAGCATTTTCTTTTCTTTGTTCTCTTACCTGTGCTGCTACATCATCTTTAGAAATACCCTTGGCTTTAGCTGTTTTCCACATAGAACTAAATACTTTTTCAAATTCCTCTTTAGTTTTAGCTTTTTCTAGATTTTTTATTCTCTTTAGAACTATACTGTCCTCTAGATCGTAAACTAAAAACTTTTCTCCTTCCTTAAGACCTCTATCTTTCCTTATTTCTTGAGGAATTACAACCTGCCCTTTTGAGGTCATTTTGGTTATTTCAATCTCCATAGTAAGAGTAGTAAGATTAATCTTATATTTAAATGTTTTGTTTTTAGGGTTTTGTCCCTCACCATATTTAGCCGATTTTTTATTGTATTTAACATCGCGATTTACCGAAGTTGATTTTTTGAGGCAACCCACAAAAAATGCGAAGTGACGAGCTGGGCTGAGGAATTTGGGTGGTTTTCTGCAAGAAAATCCCTTTTAAGTGCTGTTAGTTGGGGAGGCTGCATGCCGATCGACCGAAGGGACAGTTTTTTCGGGGCAAAGTTTTATATCTACGTAATTACTTTCAATCAATAAGATGGTTTTAGGTGATTACATAAGTAGAGCTGATGAAAAACAGCCTAATGATAATCAGTTGTACGAACGGGTAGTATCATCTGTTCCGAATCGATCAGCCCACAGCCTACTTGAAACCATTGTTGTAACCGGCATTATCGCTATTTTAGTAGGTCTTCTTTCACCAGCCTTATATGCTGCTAGAGAAAGAGCAAAAAGAACAGAGTGTAGTAGCAATCTAAGTCAGATAGGATTAGCAATTAAGGCTTATGCAGAAGATAATAATGAATACCATCCTTGGAGTGGTCTCGAAGATGGACAGGCATATCAAGACCTTTATCCCAAATATACTCCAGAAGGAGAAGTATTTTTATGCCCCTCAGATTCTTTCAATCATATTTATTGTATTGATAATTGGCAAATAAATCAGGATAACAGTGTGTTTGCATCTTACATTGCAGAAAATTATAACAGGACCATAGAATATGCGATTAGAGAAAGTGATCCTGTAGAATCAATGATTTTCTGGGATTTATTCTGGAGCAATGATGAAGAAAGAGAAGAAATGAATCATGGTTTGGCTGGCGGCAATGCTTTACATCTTGGTGGGCATGTTAGATGGTATGAAAATACCAAGTAATATGTATGCATAAGAATTCTTTTTCCTTTCTGTTCTAAAAAGTGGCATTCTTTTTGGCAAAGGTTTATATTTAAATAAATGAAGCATTTATTTGGAGAGAACCCCTCGGATTATTATAAACCTAACTTAAAAATATGCTGGCAGAAAGATAGGCTATCATCGTCAAAAATGCAAGCACAAAGCAGAGACGCATCACCTAAATATAGATCAGTATATCTTTCATTTGATGATACTGCACCCAATATCAAAAAAACTGTACAAATAGCTGATATAAATAACGACGGAGTGCCAGATGTTATTGAAATGCTTACAAAACAGGATTTCCCTGATCCAAGTAATCCAAAAGTAACCAAAGGCTCAAATTACACGATTAATGGAATTTATGTGAATCCTCAGAATCTTGAAGCTATAAAAGCGATAACATCTTTTCATCAAGAGTTTCATCGTTTGACTGACCAAGAACTTAAGCAACTTACTAAAGATTATCAAGCACTTCTACGATTAGGTACACCATAGCAATATTCTAAGATTATTTTGCCCCGAAAAAATTGCAACTAACATCAGGGATAAAAGAAGTTTTCGGAGCGTAGTGGAGAAAATTTGGGAAAATTGCGAGCTGAGGAATTTTCCTTTTATCCCTTGTTATATGACCCGAATGAAGCGAAGCGGAATGAGAGCGCAGCGTGGTGCGGAGTGAAACGGAGCAAGTTGCGTAGGGGTCGCCGTCTATTATTTAGTCGCAAAAACATTTATCCAAGTATCTTTCTTATTATCAATCAAGACTTTAACGATTTTAAAATTACAAGACTCTATCAGATTTTTGAATTCATCTTGAGTATAGAAGGCAAAAAATTTTGTTCTTCCTTTGTATTCATCTTTCTCTACGAATTTTTCTTCGTCTCCCTGTTTAACGGAGAGATAGATGAGTCCAGCAGGTTTTAGTATTTTTTTGAATCCAAGCAAAGTATTTTTAGCATCTTCTTTCGGAACATGTAAAAATGAAGCACAAGCCCAAATGCCATCAAATGTATTTTCTGGAAAATCAAGATTTCTCATATCCATTTGTTTAAATTTGGCATTTGGCACATTTTGAGAAGCCATTTTTACGAAATTGGAAGTTAAATCAATTCCTGTAACTTCCAAATCATGTTCAGAAAAATACTTTGCGTCCCTGCCTGGACCACAACCAATATCTAAAATTTTTTGCCCTTTCAAATTTTGAATGAAAAAATCTGCAATATTCTTAATCTCATTTATATCAAAATGAGTCTTGTAATAATCTTCCGCAAGTTCTTCATAAGTCTTGATTGTTTTTGCGACTACATTATTTTTATCTACCATAATTATTGATTATTTGATAAAAGTTATAAATGTTTCTTTAAGGCGACCCCGAAGCAATTTCATATAACATCGGGCTTAAACAACCCGAAGGGCTCGAGCGGAACTAAGTGACCTCGAGAGTTTTTTCTGAAAGAAAAAATTTGGGAAAATTTCGTCCCGAACTAAGAGGGTTTGCGAAGCAAAAGAAATTTTCTGTTTAAGCTCC
>JBDRGP010000036.1:0-8059 GCA_043817645.1 Candidatus Woesearchaeota archaeon | reverse complement strand
TTTAGAAAGCTCTGACTATGCCAGAGTTTTGTGGTAGCCGAACATCACGGCTACATCATAATCAATTATTTTTCATAGAATAAGTTTATTGTTCTCAACCACCAGTCAGAGACTGGTGGAATTCGCCTTCGGCATTAAAAGATAATATAAGAAAGACAGCTTGAAGGGTTTGCCTCGGGTATGAGACTACCACCAACAACGCAATCAGCTTGACTTCTGTGTTCGGAAAGGGAACAGGTATTTCCTAATTACTATGGCTGTCTTCAATCTTAAACAAGATTCCTGGTTTTTAAATGTTATTATCTTCTTTAATTTTATTTTTGATTTCTTCTATTGTTGGAACAGCAGTTCCAACTTTTTCTACAACAACTCCTGAAGCATAATTTGCTAACTTAACTGAGTCAAATAAATTCAGCCCTGAAGATAGGGCTAAAGGAAGTGCTGCTGCAAATGTGTCTCCAGCACCAGTAACATCTGCTACATCTCTTGCTTTAGTCCCAATCAACAAAGATTCCTTTTTTTCAATATCATATCCAAACACTCCATCCTTGCCACAAGTTATAACAACATATTGGGGGTTACTTAGTTGGGATAAAGCTTCACTCATACTCATTAATACATCTTTTCCATTAGAATATTTTATCCCAGTTATCTCTTGTGCTTCTCTTTTATTTGGGCTCATAACATTACAGTTTCTAAAAAAATCTATATTCTTGGGTTTGGGATCAACATGAACTGGAATTTTTATGGAATTCGCAATCTGTATTATTTCTTGACAAAACTCACGACTAAAAAACTCTTTATCATAATCAGATAAAATCATATAATCATAATTATTATTTACCAATTCATTTTTCAAATATTTTATAATCTCTTCTTGAATTTCAGGTTTTATTTTTTCTAGATTGTTTTCTCCAAAATCAAGTCTACTTAATTGTTGATTATGTGCTACTATTCTCTGTTTTACAAGAGTTGGTCTTTCATCATAAAAGGCTTTTAATTTTATCCCTTTCTCTACACATAATTCCTTTACCTTATATCCATAAGACCCTTTACCAATAACTCCCACTAAACAACAACGAGCCCCTAGAGAAGAAACATTATTTGCTACATTTGCTGCACCTCCTAATTTATAGGTTTCGTTACATACCTTAACTAATGATGCAGCAGGTTGTTCTGGATTTATTCTTTCAACTACCCCCCAAGTAAATTTATCTAAGATTATATCCCCCATAACCAAAATTTTTTTCTCCTTAAACTTATTAAGAGCCTCTTTTAAATCTTCCATAAAAGATTACTACTAGTGTGTTTTATAAGGATTATGTAAACAAAATATCTATTTCTAAAACTTTTTATAGAGAGAATCCTAACTAATCTCATGCAAGTGTGCCGGAAAGCTCACGACCCCGCTCACATCAAGGGCGAAAGAAGGTTCGCGAAATCGTTCGGGTCAAACTAGTTTTCCCACATCCCCTAAACGCGAGTGTGCCGGAGTGGTCAAACGGGACAGGTTAAGGACTTGTTGGCTTAGTGCCTACCAAGGTTCGAATCCTTGCACTCGCATGCCCGGGTAGCTCAGCCTGGATAGAGCGATTGCCTCCTAAGCAATAGGCCGTAGGTTCGAATCCTATCCCGGGCGTTGTCAGTATCTCCGCACAAGACTTCTAGCTCAATTTACCACTAAATAATTTTGAGAAAAATTTAGAACTCTCCGATTGCTCGGAGAGTTTATGTCTTTCAAAACTTACATAAAAAAGATCATTAAAAACATATCTCAAAATTTGAGAGTAGCAACACATAAGCTTTGTTCTGCTATAGTTGAGGCAGCACGAACAATAAGCTATGTAGAAACAGTCAGCAACAAAGCTGATACACTTCACAGGCACATAAAAAACACAGACGAGAGAATTCTAAAAAGAGCTTTCGAATTTAACACAAGAAAAGCAATAGCAAGAATGGGTTTAGGAAAAGTTACACTTGCTATTGACACAACTAAAGAACTCTATTATGGAAAACATGCTGGACTAAATGCAAGAAGAATTAAATATGATAATGGTACTGATACAGCTTTTGAGTATATCGTCATCTCAATTGTTGATCCAAAGCCATTGCCATTGATGGCTTTGCCTTACAGGCAAGGTCAAGATAAAGTAGCTCTTTGCAAAGAGCTGCTAAATTATGCAAGATCATTAAGATTTAAAATTAATTGTGTTTTGTTTGACAGGGGATTTTATATTGGAGAGTTAATTAAGTATTTATCGTCGGTAAGATTAAAGTATTTGATCTTTGTGCCACAAAACGAGGCGATGAAAAGATTCATCTCACAGACAGATAGCATCGCCTCGTTTTGTCATACTGTTAAATGGAAAAAGAATATGGGTGGATGGGAAGTTCAGACGAAAATAGTTGTGATTAAAAGTAAATATTTCAATCAAAAGAAAAAACAATGGCAGGATTGTCATTGGTGTTTTGCCACTAATCTAAGAAAGAGTTTGTATTTGATTACCAAATACAAACAACGATGGCAAATTGAAACTGATTTCAGAGTTCATGATGAAGCGAGGATTAAGAGCAAGAGTAATGAGCCAATAATAAGGTACTTTTACTTTTTAACTTCATTAGTATTGATGGCTAATTGGGAAGTTAATAGGATTAAACATCCTAAGGTTTGTTTTAAGAGATATTTAAAATTTGTTGAGCAGAAGTTTGATAGAGAGATGATTACTTAATTGTTTTTTATTGCTAGTTTTTAATTTACAGAGCGATAGCTCTGCTATTTGTTTCGTTTTTACTTGGATGATTGGGTTTGAGAGATTATTATACTAAGATTCTAGAATTTCTTAAAGAGATTATTCAGCTTCTTCGAAGCTGAATTGAGAGTTATTCGGAGATACTGATTACTATCAAAATCCTTAAAAACCCCAAGCGATTTTCTTTTTTATGCAAGGGAATTATGAAAAAATCCTTGAGAAGATTGCAAAGTCTTCGGGGGTGGAAAAAGAGGAAATCGAAAGGAGGGTTGAAGCTAAGAGGGCAAAGCTTTCTGGTTTGATTTCTAGAGAAGGAGCAGCGCAGGTGATTGCTGCTGAGCTTGGTGTTAATTTTGACAACGAGAAGCTTAAGATAGATGAGCTTCTTCCAGGCATGAGAAAAGTGAATTGTGTTGGGAAAGTTATCAATTTATTTCCTGTAAGAACTTTTACTAGAAACGGGCAGGAGAACAAAGTTGCTAATTTTATTATTGCTGACGAGACTTCTAATGTCAAGGTTGTTTTATGGGATACAAATCATATTGAGTTGATTGAGAAAGGAGAGATTGCAGACGATATTGTTGTGGAGATCTCGAATGGAAGTATGAGGGATAATGAAATACATCTTGGAAGTTTTTCAGAGTTAAAATTAAGCAAAGAAAGTTTAGGGAAAGTTATTACAGAAAAAGTTGTCAAAGAAAAGAACATACAGGATTTTAAGATTGGAGATAATTCAAAAGTTAGAGCTTTTATTTTGCAGGTATTTGAGCCGAAGTTTTTTCATGTTTGTCCTGAATGCAAGAAGAAAGCAATTGAGGAAGGAGGCGCATTTACTTGCGGTGAGCATGGAAAGGTTGCTGCTGAGAAAAGAGCTTTGATAAATATTGTTTTAGACGACGGCACTGAAGCAATTAGGAGTGTTTTGTTTCACGAGGCTATTCCTGGTTTGGGTTTGACAGACTTAGAGAATCCTGAAGTTGTAATAAAAGAAAAAGAAAATATAATTGGCAAGGAAATGATGTTCGTCGGTAATGTGAGAAATAATTCTTATTTTAATAGGCCTGAGTTTATTATCGAAGAAGTTAAGGAAGTTGACTTGGATGAGTTGATGAAGGTGTTGGAGAAGTGAAAATCTTTTTTCTGAATCCTACTTTCTTCAATAGGGCTCAAATCTCCACAAATGTTTAAATAATCTTGATTGCTGCTTATTTTATGCAAGTCGAAATCAATTTTCATATTATTGCTGATAGTGGAATTTGTGAAGGGAAACCTGTATTTAAGGGAACAAGAATAATGGTCTGGCAGGTTTTGGAACTGCTTGGTGCCGGAGTTAGTATCGAGGAAATCAGGCAGGATTATTTCCCTCAACTTACTAGGGAAGCTATTTTGTCTGTTTTGAATTATGCCTCTAAAATAATTGAGGATGAAAAATATGTCCTCTTCCAATGATTTTAAGATTATTTCTGACGAGAATATTCCTATAAAGCTAACAGAACTATTAAAGGAGAAAGGTTTTGATATCTTAAGGGCTCTGCTTAATTCTAGTGATAAAAGAATCTTTAAGATAGCTAAAGAAGAATCTAGGATTATTTTGGTCTTTGATAAACATTTTATTAATAGACGATTATTTCCTCCTGCAGAACATTATGGAATAATCTTAATACAAATACATCCACCTTTAATTGATACTGTCCTTTTATCTTTGTTAAATCTATTTGAGAAAGTTGAGCCTTTGGAATTTAAAGGTAAATTATTTATCTTATCTCAATTTGGATATCGGATTAAAACTTAATTCAGGCTCCATCCCAAATTAACCTCTTCCATTTTGTATTTAAACTTCTTCTCTCGACTTCGCACGAGTTATAAATATTAAAAATAGCCTCTACCACGAAATCGCTAGACCCTACCTTGTCCCTGAACTCAATTCGCACTTTGGTTTTGTTATTCCCTCCCGCCCACCCTTTGACATAGTTTGTTAATAGCCAAAACCAAAGATGCCCACACTCCAGAGGTTAAATATACTAAAGAAATGTATTATGGGATGGAGCCGCGAGGGTTAGAAAAGTTTTTTAAAGTAGTTTTTCTTATACTATTTATGGTTAAAAGAGGATTAGTGATAATTAGTTTAGTTTTAGTTTTGACTTTCTCATTTGTTGCTGCAAAGTTTTCTTATTTTGATGCGACACCAGAGATACAGTATAGCCCTAATCCAGATGGTTTAATTTCTCATTACAAACTAGATGGAGATGCTAGGGATTATGCTGGCTCTTATAATGGAATTTTAATGAATGGTGTTAATTGTGATGTAGAGGGGAAGATAGGACAGGCTTGTGAATTTGATGGAGTGAATGATTATGTTAATATTGGTTCATATAGTATCTATAATGTGGATGTTGGCGAGGCACAATCTTTTTCTACATGGATTAAGGCAAAAAAACAGACTGGGAGAAATGGTTTTTTTCTATGGAAGCAGGGAGGGTGTTTGGGATGGGATATAAGGCTTGAGTCAGATGGAGATATATATTTTTCTATTAAAACAGGTACAGGTTGCAAAGCTTCTGGAAAAAATTCTACTGGTTATGGTGTTTTAGCTAAAGATAAAGATTATGATGATGATCAATGGCATCATGTTGTGGGAGTTATAGACAGGCCTAATAATGAAATGAGTCTTTATATTGATGGAGAATTTAAAGGATTAAAATGGATAGATAATGTTGATGGGGCTGCTGGAGGAAGGTTTATGTTAGGAACAGTTTGGAATTATAATCCTAATAATACTTATAGTGGTAAAATAGATGATGTTAGAGTTTATGATAAGGCATTAAGTGAGTCTGAGATTTTGGAGTTGTATCAAGAGGCTACTTATGATTCCTGCGATACTAATCAAGATGGAATTGTTAGTAATGCTGAATATGCAACGTGTTATAATATAACTGTTCAGTGTATTGATAGTGACGGAGGGATAAATTATGCTGTGAAAGGAAAGGTGTCGGGGAATATTGGTAGTGGTTACCCTAATAGTTATCAAGAATATGGAGATTCTTGTTTAAATTCTTCTGATCTTGTTGAAAGATATTGTAGTGAAGATTATACTAACTTTACTACCTCCTATGTTTGTCCAAACGGCTGCCAGGATGGAGCATGTCTTAAAGAATCTAATCAAACAACTGCTTGTATTGATAGTGATGGGGGTTTAGATTATTATGTGAAAGGAAGTGCAAGATATTCTTGGCAAGATGAATCCGAAGGAATGAGGGATGAATGTATCTCTGTTCCAGGATATCCTGAGAATTATACAGAAGTAGAAAATTGTGAGGGGTCAAAATGTTTTTTAAACGAAGTTGAGTGTATAGAAGGAAACCCTACAGCATATAATTATGCTTGCCCAAACGGCTGCCAAGATGGAGCATGCATTCAAAAAACATCCTCAACATGTTCAGCCTTAATAAACAAGCTGGCAAACCCAACAGATTTTGAAGATGGAAATATTAAGTATCTTTTAATGTACAATAATGTGTGGTATGGAGACTGGTGGATGGAGGATGGAAAGTTATACAATTTTACAGAGTATTATGCAAGTTGGAGAACTAGTTATGAATATAACGAAAATGTCTGGAAGAATGGATATATTCACTACTCTATTATGGTTTTTGATGATCCAAATTTTGATACTTCTGATATGATGGATGATTTAATAAGCCATAGGGTTTGTCAGGTTCAATCTTATTGGAATTATAATAGCCAAGAATATAAAGTTTATATTTGTAGTTGGGATCATAATAATCAGGGAATTGACTTAGACTATGATTATAAAAGTAGAGAGATTTTATGGCCTAATGGTAATGTTTTTGTAAGAATGGATCTTGGAGTTGGAAGGTGGATGAGTGATGATGAAGTAAACCAACTTATAGTAGAAAGAACAGGAGAGTTCATAAATAGTTTAATAGATAATAGAGAGGATTATCAAGGATGGGATAGTTTTGATATTGAATGGCCTTTGAGTAATCAAGTATTTTCTACATTAAGTGATTGTCCTTCTACAATTCCTAAAGATGTTTGTTCTCCTTGCTGGAATTGTAAAACTGAACCTGTTGTTTGCCCTCCTCATGGAAGACAGCAAGAAATATGTGTAGATTATTGTTGTGATAATTCTGATATAAAAATTAGCAAGGGTTGCAGTCCTGGAATCTGTGCCGGGTGTCTTATAGACGGAGATTATTTAGGAGATAATACCTGCGTTCCATATGGGACAAGAATGAATGAATTCAAAAGATACATTTATTTAAATGAAGGAGATATAGAGAAAATAGAGTTTGCACAAGGTCAGACTTATGAGATTAGCATCATGTATATAACAAATAGTGAAGTTGTTTTAAATATCAATGGAATGATGACTGATCATTTGCAACAAAGAACAACATATAAACTTCCAGATGGAACTAAAATAGAAATTCTTTATTTCTTTTCTCGATCTTATGATGGTGGAGAAGAAGGAAGGGGTGTAGCTGTGAATTTCTTAAGAGACGAGCCCTCTTATTGTAATTATGACGGAAGAGTTCTAAGACAAAAGAGTCCTGATTACAAAGGAGATTGGGCTAGATGCCAGAATAGTTATGAATGTGAGAGTAATATTTGTTCAAGTGGAGAATGTATTGAACTTCAGAATATGCTAAATCAAGCTGGAAGAATGAAGAGTTTAGGAGTTAGAGTCTTATGTAGGTTGGCTCATATCTTCAGCGAGGATAACTATAATGATTGTGTATATAGATTTTTAGGGAGTGAATTGACAACTACTCCTAGTTCAGGGGGAGGGGGAGGTGGTGGAGTTAGTAGTAGTTCTAGTAGTGGTGGGGGATGAGAGGAATATTCATTTGATCTATTAAATTTCAAGAAACATTTATAATCCCCTTTCTCTTGTTTTTTTCATGTACTTAAAAAAGAGCCAGATACCAATATTTGTTTTTAGTCTAATTTATCTGGCTGTAGCTTTGTATATTTTTATTGGGAGGAAGAATTATGAATTTATTGGTTATATTGGAGTTGTTGTCTTGCTTCTTTTTGTTATCTTGATGACTAATAAGAAAATGAATTATCCTAATTCTGTCTTATGGGGGATGAGTCTTTGGGGGCTGCTACATATGATGGGAGGAGCAATACTTTTGAAAAACGGGGCTCCATCCCAAATTAATTGAATAAAGAATTCTTGATTAATTCATAAAATTGAAAGGGGGTTTAGGCAATGGGCAAGCCGATTACTCGGCTTAACCCACGAGTGGAATCTTCTGTCCAGAAGATTTTATTTATCCAAG
>JBDRGP010000035.1:0-5794 GCA_043817645.1 Candidatus Woesearchaeota archaeon | reverse complement strand
AATAAAATCCGTAAAATACATAACCCTATGATTTTTCTATAATCATAGGGTTTAGGACCACGGTTGAGAAGATCCTGTTTTGGTAACATCATAACGATGCTTAAAACAAGATTTGTGGCTTGGATAAATAAAATCTTCTGGACAGAAGATTCCACTCGTGGGTTAAGCCGAGTAATCGGCTTGCCCATTGCCTAAACCCCCTTTCAATTTTATGA
Source organism: Candidatus Woesearchaeota archaeon (assembly GCA_043817645.1). Taxonomy (GTDB): domain Archaea; phylum Nanobdellota; class Nanobdellia; order SCGC-AAA011-G17; family JACPIM01; genus JBBSXW01. The sequence continues at coordinate 5,579 of JBDRGP010000035.1, read as the reverse complement.
ATTAATCAAGAATTCTTTATTCAATTAATTTGGGATGGAGCCGGGCTGGTAGAAAATTTCTTAAACACTTAGATATTAGTTAATTTATGGAATATAGACAAAAGAAAATATTAACTTATATTGGTTTGACTATTCTATTGCTAGCTTCATTTTTCATTGTTCTAATGTTTGATATCTTAGATACGATTGGAGGTTTTGGTTTGTTTATTTTATTCATTTTTATTATTATATTTTTTACTGACTATTTTTTTAGACACTCTAAAGGAAATATATCTAAATATCCAATAGACAAATTTACATTAGTCTGGAAGGATAATTGGGGTAAAAAGGCTAAGAGAAAACCTAATCCTGAACTTCATTTGTATAAAGAAGGAATTAAATATCTTAATTATTTTATTGAATGGAAAGATGTTAAACAAATTTCGTATCCTAAGACCTTTGAAGCTTCTAAGAAAGTTGGAAGATTTATCCCGGAATATAGGAGTATAAGCTCTTCTGACACTTTACGAGTTATGGATAAAAATGATAAAGTCTATCTTATTGAGATATCAGATGTTCATGGATTTGAAAATGCTATTAATAAATTAAATAAGAAAAGTTTGATTAAGTGAATAGGATCTTTCCACCTATTTGTTTCTTCTTAATATAATCAACAACTGCCCACCCAAATACAATTAAGATTATTGCTACAATATAGCTTCTTGATAATAGGTTAACAATAATTGATAACCCGAATGTAGCATATACCCAAGGTAAAGCATTTCTCTTTAACATGAAGAATTTGTAAATCATAATTATGCTAGAAATCAATATCAATAATGATAAAAACATTGAAATAGCAAGCATAGGAATAGTTTTCAATAAAAACGAAAATTCTACTTTAGGTAACTGATTATATTCAGTATATACACCCCCAATACTAAAGAAGATATTTAGGACTACAATAATAACATAAATCCAAACAACACCTGGTCTTTTCATTATCTATTAAATAAAATATCATTTAAATATATTACTTTTTTCCCTATCATCACAACATTTTTAATCCCCTACCTCTAATCTTATCTATGGATAATAACCTAATAGAATCCCTATCTCCTAATGAGAGGAAGATTCTGTCGCATCTTGAAGAAGGGAGTCTTAGTAATATATGCAGGAAGGCGAATCTTGATAAGGTTTCAGTTGTGAGATCACTTGAATATCTTCAGAATAAAGGAATTGTAAAACTTTCGACTCAGAAGAAGAAAGTTGTTGAGATTGGAGTTAATGGGGCGTTGTATCTTAAGAAAGGGTTGCCTGAAAGAAGGCTTATTCATCTTTTGAGTGAGAAGCATATTATTTCTATTAATGATGCTCAGAAGCTTGCTGGTTTGTCTGATGATGAGTTCAAGGCCTCGCTTGGAGCTTTGAAAAAGAAGGCACTAATTGAATTAGTCAAAGGAAAGATTCATCTTGCAGCTAACAGAGAGGAGATTTCTAAGAAGAGCCTCGAAGAGAGCTTTATTGAGGCTTTGCCTTTGGAGTATGATTCACTTTCTCCAGAACAGCTTCATGCTCTTAAATCCCTTCAAAACAGAAAGGATATTATTCAGATAGATGAGAAAAAGAAAATTAATATTGAAGTTACTGATTTAGGCAAGAAATTAATTAAGTCTGGAGTTAAAACTAAGGATTTAATAGAACAGATAACTCCGAGTATGTTGAAAAGCGAGAAGCTTTGGAAAGGAAAGAAGTTCAGAAGGTATGATGTTAAAAGTCCTGTTCCAATGATTCATGGAGGTAAGAGGCATTTTGTAAACCAGTCTGTTGATTATGGAAGGAGAATTTGGACTGATATGGGGTTTAAAGAGATGACTGGTGATTTAGTTCAGAGTTCATTTTGGAATTTTGATGCATTGTTTACTGCTCAAGATCATCCTGTTAGGGATATTCATGATACCTTTTTCATAAATAAAAAAGTGGAACTTCCAGATAAAAAGATTGTAAATGCAGTCAAGAAAGCTCATGAATCAGGAACAAGTGGAAGTAAAGGCTGGGGATACGAATGGGATGAAGATGAAGTAAAAAGATTATGTCTTAGAACTCATACAACTTGTCTTTCGGCACAAACACTTGCTAAACTCAAACCAGGGGATTTGCCAGCTAAGTTCTTTGCTATAGGAGTAAATTTCAGGAACGAAACAGTTGATTGGAGTCATGGTTTTGAATTTCTTCAAACAGAAGGAATTGTTGTGGATTCTAATGAAAACTTCAGACACTTGCTTGGTTACTTAAAACAATTTGCAAACAAGATGGGGTTTGAGAAGATTAGATTTAGGCCTGCATATTTTCCTTATACTGAACCTAGTGTTGAAGGAGATGTTTGGGTTGAGGAAAGAAAAGAGTGGGTTGAGATGATTGCTGCAGGAATATTTAGACCAGAAGTTACAGAACCTCTTCTTGGTAAGGCAATTCCAGTACTTGCCTGGGGACCTGGATTTGGGAGAATGTTGATGAATTTCTATAAGATAAAAGATCTTAGAGAACTTAATAAGAATGATTTAACTAAATTAAGGAAGATGAGGTTTTGGGTGAAATGAGAATTAAATTAATAGATATAATCTTTTGGGCATTGATACTATCAGCAGTAGGGGTTGCTATTTGGTTATTAGTAGGATCTCCCACAATAGAACAAGGATTATTGATGATAACTATAAGCATTGCTGCATCCGAGATATTAATATGGAAAGCATTATTCAGAGTAGATAAAAAAACAGCGATAGGATTTGAGAAAGTAAGATCCCAATTATCTAACATACAAAGAGATATTAAAGAAGTTAAAACCATAGTTAAAAAATAAGATGGCAAACAATAAAATCAAAGATTTTAAGCCCGCCATTTTTGGCGGAGTTGAATTATAACAAAAATGGCGAACATAAAAATCCCGCGTAAACAATTTGAAAAAGAAATCGGAAAGCTAGATGAAAAAATGCAGCACAAGATTGCAATGTTTGGAACTACTTTAGAGAGTTTTGATAGTGAAGATATGGAACTTGAAATAAATCCAGATAGACCGGATATGTTATCTTACCAAGGATTTAAAAGAAGCTTCCTTGCTTTCCTGGGAAAGAAGACTGGGCTTAAGGAATATAAAATAGGGAAACCTGAAAAAGATTATCAAGTAGTTGTTGATTCTTCTGTTAATAGTGTGAGGCCTTATACTGCTTGTGCTATAGTTAAGGGGCTAAAGTTTGACGACGATAAAATTAAGGAGATAATTGATATTCAGGAGAAACTGCATAATACATTAGGAAGGAAAAGAAAGAAAGTTGCTATAGGAATTTATCCTTTAGAAAAGATAAAACTTCCTATAACCTTCAAGGCTGTTGAACCAGATAAGATTAAATTTGTTCCTCTTGAAACTAACAGAGAGATGTCTGGACTGGAAATTTTGCAAAGACATCCTGCTGGCAGGGATTATGCACATCTTTTAGTCGGCAAGCAAAAATTCCCAATTTTCATAGACTCTGATGAAAACATTTTGAGTATGCCCCCAATAATTAATTCACAATTAACAGGAAAGATCGATGAGAAAACAAAAGACATTTTTGTTGAGTGCTCTGGTTTTGATTTTTCTGTTTTAAGTAAGTGTCTGAATATAATAGTGACAACTCTTGCTGATATGGATGGAGTGATTTATCAAATGGAAGTTAAGTATGGCAATAAAAAAGAGATTACTCCAAATTTAACTCCTGAGAAAATGAACCTATCTTTAGATAATACTAATAAACTTCTTGGTTTAGATCTTAAAGAGAAAGAAATAAGTAACCTGATAGAGAAAATGGGGTATAATTACAAAAAAGGTCAGGTTGAGATACCTAACTGGAGAACAGACATCCTTCATGAAGTTGATTTAATTGAGGATGTTGCTATTGCTTATGGGTTTGATAATTTTGTTCCAGAGATTCCTGAGATATCGACTATTGGTGAAGAGGACAAGAGAGAAACTATAAAGAGAAAGATATCAGAGATTCTTGCTGGATTAAATATGTTAGAGGTTTCAAATTATCATTTAACTATTAAGGATGATCAATTTTCAAGAATGGGAATTCCGAAGACAAAAGAGAAGGGTTTTGTTGAATTGGAAAGGTCCAAGACAGATTATACAATACTTAGGAAAAACCTTGCCCATTATCTTTTGAAAGTTCTTTCAGAAAATGTAGATTCAGAATATCCTCAGAGAATTTTTGAGGCTGGCAAGGTTTTTGAAGCAGGCAAGAATATAGAAGAGCGAGAACATCTTGCAGCTGCAATTGCTCCTGGAAATTTTACTCAATTAAAGCAGGCTCTTGAATACTTGTTTAGGATGTTGGACTTGAAGATAGAACTTAAAGAGCCAGAAGAATCTCAAAGCTGGTTTATTGATGGAAGAGCTGCTGATGTTTTAATAGATGGAAAAAAAATAGGAGCTATAGGAGAGATTCATCCAAAGATTCTAAAGAACTGGAGAATCAAGATGCCTGTTGGGTTGTTTGAGATAAGTCTTGAAGATATGTTTGGTAAATTGCTTTAAATTCTTAAAAAGATCTTATCTTGGATTATTTGGCATAAATTTATTGTTTTATCAATGTCTTCGTCGCTAAAATGATTGTCTCTTTGAAAAAGTCTTTTATTCAGATTTTTCATGAATCTAATTTCGTCCTCAGAAAAGCATTTTCTATTAATATTCAAATTCTTATCAAGGTCCCAAACAAGTTTACTTTTTGAGAGATAACTTAATAATTGCAACCTCTTTCTTATCATGGGCAAAGCCCATTTCAATGCGCTGTAACTTTTACTCTTTTGGAAAACATTAATCTCATTACCATATTTATATTTAAGGTCAGCAGTATCAAATTCTATACTCCTCAAATTCTTCTTTTTTAATTCCTTCAACATCTGTCTATATTCTTTAGTTGAATAGATTGCTTTACTTCCTTTTGTTAGTAAAGTTATATATAATGTGAAATGACTCAAATGGCAATACTCTAAAACATCTTCTAGAGTCATAAAATAATGAATCCATATTTTTGGGAATTTTTTCTTGAGTGTCTCTTTTCCTGCTGGAATTTTATTTTTGAAATAGAACGAGAGATCATAATCACTTTTTCTCTTATCAAAATATCCTAAGGCATAAGAACCGTGAATAACTATTGCGGCAAGGTTATCCCCAAATTTTGATTTAGAATATTCAATAACTTTTTGCAAGTATTTATCTGGTCTAATTTGTTGCATAGGGAAGAATATAATTTAGAATATAAAAGCTATTCTATTTCAAATCCTGCCTCCTTGAGAGGGCGCCTATACCTATAGCACTCCTCAAAAGTTCTTAGGTTTTTCTTAGCAAATATTCATAAGAACAAATTTTCTTTACAACTTTTTTAGGCAAGCCCTTAATAAAATTCTTAATCGCCTCAAGATCCGGCCGGTAATCATATTCTCTTTTTTTTACTTTATTAAGATAATCGTCACAGAAATTATTTAAGTATTCTGGTAGGTTAATTATTCGTTCCATAAAACCTAAATACCTGTTAAACAACATCAGGAAAAGGCGCCTTCTT
>JBDRGP010000034.1:0-105390 GCA_043817645.1 Candidatus Woesearchaeota archaeon | reverse complement strand
ATTATAGAGATCCATCTGGGCCTGGTAATGCTTATGAGTATCTTCTTTTAATGGATAACCACGAGTCTTGTAATCCAGAACTATTAATTTTTTTCCCTTTTTCAGGATATTATCCACTGCTCCGTGCAGTAAAACATCATTTTTTTCGTCTTTAAACTCCAGTCCTTTAAAATTACTTCTCCAGAGCTTTAATTTTTCTTTGTCATTGAACAATTTACAGGTCTTGCATTCAGAATCTTTTATTTCTGGTGGTAATTCATTTTTTTCCATGAATCTGTCAAAATGCTCTTTTAGGATTTTATCCATTCCAGAAGGGAGAGAAGGAAAAGGAGTGTCTGGACGTCTTATTTTTTTGACTATTTGTAAATAGAAGCATCTAGGGCATTCTTTCATTAGGTTTATTGATGAGGGGGAGATTTTGAACATCTTACTCAGGGACCTTTCCTTCGTACTGATGCCTATAAGCGGTTTCACCAACAGCATGGTAGGTATCATCTTTGCCTTTTCTTAAAACAGGTTCTTTAGATTCAACCATTATAATAAAACGCGGGTCATTACCCTCTATTAGCTTTAAATTTCTATAAAGATCATACTCAATAGAGACCTCTCCAATTTGTTTTAAAGCGAATCCAGTACCAGTGTGCAAGTATTCAATCTCGATATCTCCTACTGCCTTTAAAAAACACCTATTGAATTTCAAAAAATCGCTTGCTATTCCTTCTACCCCTGCTAAAAATCCGCGTGATCCGTCTATTATTATTTTTGGTAAGGTCATTTTAACTATATACTAGAGAATATAGTTTATAAGGTTTTCTGCGAGTAGTAGTCAAGAGGTGTAGTCTAGAAACCTTTAGGTTTTGTTGATAAGTGGTTTGAACTTATTCTTTTACTTTGCCTAAAAAATGTCTGTTTTGTTATAGATAGTAGTAGTAAGGTTAATTTTATAAACTATATATTGCAGTATATAACTTGAATAAAATGGCGGGGCCTGGAGAAACAAACGTACCAAATTTGGTAGCTATGACGGGCCTTCCTTGTTCTGGAAAAACCAAGATTTCGAATTATTTGGTGAATAGGTTGGGGTTTGTTAGACTCTCATTTGATATGATGAGGGAACAGCTATATGGTGTTACAGATTACCCAACTTTTATTCAACAACCGGGTTGGTCTGCAAAAGAGCAATCAATGTTTGGAGTGATACAGGCATCAAAATATCAATTAATTGGTGGGGGCTTAGATGTTGTGATTGATTCGACTGCTTCTTTTCGCAGCATAAGAGATATGTTGATGGATACAAGAACACAAGAGGGTGGGGTGTTGCCTGCTAGAAAATTATTAATTTACTTAAAAGTTGAACCCGTGGTTATAAGGAATAGGAGCAGTGGAAAGGGTAGAAACCAGGATCCTATTGCAATGTGGTCAGATTATTGGGAAGAGCCGGTTGAATCTGATTATGGAGTTTTAACCTATGAGAACAACAGGCCTGAGGATTTAGTAAGGATTTTGGAGGATTTAGACAAACGATTTCATAGACAATGACTAATTCTATTAACTTTTTTATATTTTTTCTGTATTCTAGAAACTTTTAGGTTTCGTTGATAAGTGGTTTGAAATACTTTGTTGACATTGTGTTTATTGAACTTGGTGGGAGTTTAAACATCTTCTTTTTCCAGATACAATTTTACTAACGCTGTTAATCTTTCAAGACGAACAGGCTTTTGGAGATATTCATCAACTCCTAGCGCTTCAGCGTATTGTCTGTGCCTCCTGCCCTCGAGGCGTGTTATCATAAGAACATATGGTGGTTCTCCTTGTTTTCTTCTTTGCCTGATTCTTTCGAACACTAAAAATCCAGATTTTTGTGGCAACATAATGTCTAAAACTATTACTTTTGGGTTGTGTTCTTCATAGAGACGAACGGCTGTCATGCCATCAAAAGCGGGTATTACTTCTGCTAATTCGCTTAGTTGGCCAGTGTAAAGGGCGTGTATACCGGGATCGTCATCTACAAGCAGAATTTTGTTTGAGATATCTGGCGCTGGCTCTTCTTTTGGTTGTACATTTTTCCGAATTTTTAATCTATCTGACAAAAACATAACCTATATACTCTAAAACATACTTATAAATCTATCTGGTAATAGTAGTAGTCAAGAGGTGTAGTCTAGAAACCTTTAGGTTTTGTTAATTGATTATTTGAATTTCTAAGAAAACAAAACGTTTATATAACGGTAATCCTCTGGGATTACTATGAAAACTATAACTATAAAGTTGCCTGTTGAGGAAGCTAAAAAATTAGATAGGTTTGTGAAAAAGAAACATTACGTTTCCAAATCTGAATTTATAAGAAATTTGATAATGGAAAAAATGGGAGATGCGCAGAAAGAAAAACAGGGCTGGTTGGTTTTAGCAGAGAAATCTTTGGAAAAAATGTGGGATAATAAAAAAGATGATAGAACCTGGAGTAAATACTTATGATAGAACAAAGAGATTTACTTTTAGTTCCGTTTCCCTTCTCGGATCAATCTGGTAAAAAGGTCAGACCGGTGATTGTGGTAGGCAACAACGAATTTAATGATCTTTCTGGAGATGTGGTGGTTATTGGGGTAACTTCGAATATAACAAAAGATAGCTATACTGTTTTATTGGAAAATAAAGACCTGGAAGAAGGCAAATTAATGGATTTATGTTGTGTTAAAGTTGAGAATGTATTAAAACTGGATAAAGGCCTTGTAATTAAAAAGATAGGTAAGATAAGTGTAGAAAAATTTAAAGAAATTCTATCTGTTTTAGATGCGATTATTAAATAGGGTTCGGTTGGTATTCTAGAAACCTTTAGGTTTAGTTTATAAATGGTTAGACTAGAAGAAGGGGGCTTGCCTTGGTCTAGAAATCGTATCCAAAGAGGCGGATATCTTCCCTGTAGGTTTTTGCAATCATTTCTCTGGTTTCTTTATTGTAATAATTCTTGTAGAAGTCATGCTCTGTTTTTTTTGTTATGGGCAACACCTCTTTTTTTATATGAAACATTTCACAAACTTTGTTAAAATCTCCTTGTAAATTTTCAAACTTCCCGACAAAATCAACAATTATCTCTTTGTTTTCATTAGAGATCCATTCCTTTTGTGGTCTGAAGTGAAGTTGTTCTAGAATCTTCCCCTCCTGGAAGGAGTTTCTTACAAAAAGATCAAAATTCCCATTAAACTTTTTAAGATATTTCACTCTATCCCTGTTATCTGCGTCGTTTATGCCTCCCTGGTTTAAATAAAAAAAGGCGGAGACTACTCTGTCCCAGGGATTTCTTACAAATGCGAATGCAAATTTATTTTTTGGACTAATCTTTTTGTACTCTTCTATTGAAATATAATCTGGGTTTCTAAGACTATGTCCGATTACAGTTATTCCCTTCTTATTACAGATTTCTCTAATACTCCCGCCTGCTGTTTTTGGGATATGTACAAAAATTATTTCTTTTTTCATTCTATCACAGCTCATTAAACCTTTGAGTTTTGTTGATAAACTATTTGAAATATTTTTTTAACAATTTGCAGATAAAAACATCTGGGGCAGTCCAGCATTAGGTTTATTGATGATGGGGAGATTTTTAGCATTTTTTTATAGATTATCTAAGGCCTCGTTTACTAGTTTATCTGCCTGAACTTGAAATTTATTATTTCTAGTTACATAATTATAAACTACTTTTTTAAAAGATTTTTCACGATTTTTTGCTTCTTGGAATAAAGTAAATAAATTTTGTGCTTTTATCTTATATTTCCCATTCATCTGCCTGATCACTAATTCAGAATCCATAAATATTTGAACAGTATCTCTTGTGTGTTTGGTTGCATATTGCAATGCTTTGATTAGCGCCCTATATTCTGCTTCATTATTGGTCGCCTCTCCTATACATTCCTTATGAACCTCTAAGCTATTTCTATCTTTATCGCAAATAATAAATCCTATTGCTGCGGGTCCGGGGTTTTTTCTCGCGCCCCCATCTGCATTTATACATACTTCTGGTAACATTTTATCTATATACTAGAGAATATAGTTTATAAGGATTTTCTTTCCCAAATATCCTCAATCATCCAATCAATTAATAATAAGGTATGCTGGCACATACGTTCATCTTTTTCCCATATAGACCCTTCAGTTACATGGGCATTATATGCACACCCGCCTCCACAAAGAGTTATTCCGCTACAGCCCATACAGTCCTCTGCTTCAAAGGGGGTTCTGCTATTCCATTCTAAGAATACGGCGTTGTTTCTTGGATCTGGAGGATTATTATTGACATTTCCAACGATCATTTCTCCAGCATTTAAAAAAACTTGACAGGGGCCTAAAGATCCGTCTGGTCCTACTGTTATTTGGTGCCCATAGCCGGCGCAGTCCTTTAGATGGATTTTATTATTTATTAATTTTGCAACCCGCCTCATTATTCTTTCTTCATAGATACCCTTTTCCCTTAAAACTTTAAACGCTTCTATTAATTTTTTTGTTGATTTTTCTATTGATGTTGAAAGAGGATTTTTTCTATCTTTAAAATCTAAGAGGAAGTTAAAACCAATTCCGTTTGGTTCTAGTTTTTCTGCTAAAAATTTTGCTATTTCTTCTACTTGGTCTACATTTTTAGCCGATATTGTACAAGAAATACCTGGTTTTACACCATGACTTCTAAATAAACCGTATGCTCTTGTAGCTTCTTCAAAGGATGAACATGCTGAATTTGCATTTTTTCTTACAGCGTCATGTATTTCTTTTGTACCATCGATAGAAACTGCCGGGTTTATTTGATACTCTGCACAGAATCTTGCAAGAGAATCATCCACACCAAATCCGTTAGTGTTTACTATCATTGTTAGATCTTTTAGTCTACCCCTTTTTTCTTGTGCTCTTAATTCTCTTGTTGAATGTTCAAATACGGCTCTATTCATAAATGGTTCTCCGCCATAAAATATTACTGTGTGCCCTTCATCTGGTTGAGGATCTACTATCCTTGTAAAAAAAGATATGGCGTTTGATGCTGTTTGTGGAGACATGTTCTGTTTTTTTACTTTGGAGGGTTCTTCATTACCTCTTTCAAAACAATATCCGCATTTTAGATTACAGCAATCTGTTAATAACATATACATCAAAACAAATCTTGGGTTTTGTGGAAGTGTTGCTGCAAGGGCCCTAATTGGTTTGTCTTGATCGGCATCTGCTGGAACTAAAAATTTCCCTTCGATTAATCTTGTTAGAATATCTGGTTCGATTCCTTCGAAGTTCTCTACTGGGCGAGGTTTGTTAAATTGTGATAATGCTCTGTATGTTCTAGACTCTAAGAAAACTATTTGATGATCTTTCAAAGGGTTATAAATGCCATGGTGCCCTCTGGATACCTCTTTATGATGTAAGTATTTGGAAAGAACATATTCCATGGGCTTAGATTTTCTTATTTTTTATCAAGAGCATATAAATCGGCACCTGCGTCTTTATAGGCGGTATCTCCACAAATGCACACACAATCGCAATTGCAGTAACAACTACAATGTTGTGAGTTAATAGGTTCTGTTGATGTATCGACTTTTCCTGCCAGCCCGTTTTTATCTGCGCTTAATACTTCTAAAAGTGGTGCGTTGGTCTCTTCCATTTTAACCTCCGTTAATCTTTTTGTGCCTCCAACAAAAGCCTTCATATTTTCCAGAACCTAAACAGTCTGAATTGTCCTTACATTTGGCTTTGCAGAGGCTTTCCTTGGTGTATATCATGAGATAGTGCGGGCATACTAAATAATAAAATTTGTTTATATAAAATCTCTTAAATAGGAATCTTTTTATACTATTATGACTAAAAGTGTTATTTTAGAAGATGGTAAAGAAGTTTAAAATTAATTTAAAGGACAGGAAAATCCTTGCGGAACTGAATTGGGATGCGAGAATTTCAAACACCGAGATTGCTAAGAGAGCTGGCCTTTCAAAAAAATCTGTTGAATACCGGATTAAACAACTTGAGAAAGGGAGGATTATTCAAAGCTACTATCCCATTATTAACTTTATGAAACTTGGCTATGTTTCTAAGAAGATGTGGTTCAGATTACAGTATGTTAATAATAAAACAAAACGGGAAATGGAGGAGTATATCGAGAAGAATCCTATTTTTGGGTGGACTCTGTGGTCTGTGGGGCATTATGATTTTGGAATTTCTGCAAGTATTAAAAAAGAGCATGTTAGATTTAATGAAGAAATTATAAAATTTTGTGAAAGATTTGGAAAATACGTTGTTAAGAAAGACTTTTCCGAGACAATTACCTTGGAGGAATACCCTTGGAGCTTTTTATTAAACAAAAAACGGGGAGGGGTATTTAAGATTAAATATGATGGAGAAGAAGCGAGAATAGATGTTCTCGACAAGAAAATTTTAAAAGAATTAATGAAAAACGCTCGGCAAAGCTTAACCGAAATGGCTAAAAAAATTGGTTCCAATTATAAAACTGTTGGTTTGAGGTTAAAAAAACTAAAAGAGAAGGGCGTTTTGTTGGGGACTAGAGCTGCAATCGATCCTCAATTTTTTGGGAAGGACTGGTACAAAGTGTTTTTAAAAATAAACTACAATGAAAAAAATGCCATACATATAATAAAAAAATATTTGATAAAACAAATAGAGCTTGCTTATATCACCGAGAATGTTGGCGGGGAGGATATTGACTTTGAAATGTTTGCATCAACAAATAGAGAGTTTTTTAAATTTGTGGAGAGGATGCAAGAAGAACTTAAAAACGTTGGTGGTGTGAGTAAATATATTCTATTGGGGGAGACTATTAGTAAAATAAGGTATATTCCAGAGGAATGACCTTCCTTGGGGGTATTCTGGAAACCTTTAGGTTTCGTTTATCAATGGTTTGAACTTTATTTAAGAAATAAATAATTTGGGGGTTTTTTACACCGAGGAAACAGCAGTTCGATTCTGGTTAGGGCCCTCACGTATTTAAACCTAAAAAACCGGGTATAAACTGGGGGTGAAATATGGTGAAAAAAATAAAAAATTGTAAAATAAATTGCGGCAATTCTTCTGGAGGGGCACTTTATGGCTTTGGTTTTCTTGGAGCAGCAATTTATTATATCTCTACTGCAACTGGCTTTTGGGTGGGAGTTTTAGGGGTATTAAAATCAATTGTATGGCCTGTATTTTTAGTATATGAATTGCTTAAATTTTTAGGGATGTAACAAGGTCTATTAATGGGGGGGGTATCACACAATACGATTCTTCCTTCCAGAAGACCTGATATTCTCAATAGTTGTATCTAAAATCCTTTGCATGGCCTCTCTTGTGTAAAATGCTGTGTGGGGAGTAATAAGAACATCTCTATCTTTTAACAACTGGTGGTTTTGTTTTAATATTTTTCTTTCTTGTTTAGAAAGTTTTCTTGTTGAGAGGTGTCTTTCCTGTTTAAGATCTTCCTCTTCTTCTAAAACATCAAGTGCTGCTCCTGCCAATATCTCTTTATCAAGAGCATAAATCAAGGCATTGGTTTGAATTAAACCGCCACGAGCAGTATTTACTAAAAAGGCTCCTTTTTTTATGTGTTTTATGTTTTTCATATTAATCAGGTGTCTTGTTTTTTCAGTTAAAGGACAGTGAAGAGAAATAATGTCTGATTTTTTTAATAACTCGTTTAAACTAACATATCTAAAACCTAATTTTTTTGCTAAGCTGGGTTTATGGGTTCTGGTACTAACTAATCTTTTCATTTCCATTGCTTTTGCAATTTTAAGTAGATGTTGTCCGATATGCCCGCATCCGATAACGCCCAATGTTTTTCCTTTAATATCCCTTCCTTCCAAACCTTCAATATCAAAATCTCCTTTTCTGGCTTGGTTTACTGCTCTGGGGAGTTTTTTACTAAGAGCGATCATTAATCCAAGGGCATGTTCCGCAACTGTATTTTCTCCATAATAAGGAACATTAGATGCTTTTATTCTTCTAGATTTACACTCTTTGATATCAACATGATCAAACCCTGTTGACCTTGTTATAATAAATTTTAATTTGGGTAACTTATCTAATATTTCTTTGTTTATCTCAGAATAAATAAAAACTGCTAGGATTTCAACATCCTTTATTTTGGTAACGTTTTTTGGTGTAAGCTCGTTTTCAAAAAACTTTATATCCTGTCCTTTTAATCTTTTTTTTAAATATTGTTTTTGCCAAGGCTCAACTTCAAAAAAAGCAAGTTTCATTTTAACTATAAGCTAGAGGATATAATTTATAAGTATTTCCATGAGTACCATATTCAAAAAGAAATAATTTAAAAAAATGAAACCCCTTTTAGGTAGTCTTAGGTAAATATAATCTTTTCTAATTTAAACTATATATCTTTTTTGCCAAGAATTTAAAAATGAAACCCCCTTCCTATTATTTTTAATGTATTACTTTGAATTTTTGACATTAGAACTACTTCTGATATGGAGGTTTATTCAAAATGGAAGACATATTTGCGTATAATGCAATTATAAGACGTATGAGGGCTTTTTTTCAGGATGGAAAAGGCTTCGTTGAGGTTCCTGCGCAAGCGAGGCAGAGCATATTGGCTGCTTGTGAAGATCCACGAACAATTAGTCAGTATATCTTTGGTGGTGTAAATTGGCCCCTGCCCCAGACGGGACAAATGTGGCTAGAACATGAGTTACTAGCTAATCCTAAAGTAAGGGGTGTGTTTTGCGTTACAACTTCATATAGGAATGAACCAAATCCAATAGAGGGGAGACATGATAAAATATTCCCAATGTTTGAATTTGAGGCTAAAGGAGGGATGGATGATTTAAAGAAACTAGAGGCTGAGTTATCAGTCTTTTTGGGATTTGAGAAACCCAAATCAGTAGATTATGAGGAGTTGTGTAAGAACTATGGAGTGGACTCATTAGAAGCGGAACACGAAGAGAGGATGTGGAAAGAGATTGGTGAATCAGTTAGTCTTGAGTTTTTTCCACAAAGAAGCCACCCCTTTTGGAATATGAAACATAGGGGTAAGGGGATGTTCGGTAAGGTGGATGTTATTCTTTTTGGTATGGAAACAATTGGTTCGGCAGAAAGATCTACAAATGTTGATGAAATGCGGAATAATTTCCACACTATTTCGGATGGAGAGTATGCTGCGTTGTTATTTAATCACTTTGGCCAAAAGAGAGTTGAAGCTGAGCTAGAGAGATATTTAGCATTAACTATGTTTCCAAGGTTTGGTGGGGGAATAGGAGTTACCAGGATGGCTAGGGCTTTGAAATTGGCTGGGAAATTAGAACCTGTTGCTGAGGACGTAGTTGCTCATTAAGAATATTTTGAGTCAATTACTTTTTTATTTTTTTCTGTTTCTTTCCGACTACAAAATAAGCAACAATTGCGGCGGCTGAAAAAATAATGGCTCTGATATAGAACAGATAATCGTTCCTTATGATTCCTACAACCACCATAGCTATTGCAATGAGTATGAAGAGTATTGCTAATTTCACATTCGTTTTCATCTTAAGTATGTATTAAGGGAGGTGGTTTATAAGTTTTTGAAAATGTATTTTAGAAACCTTTAGGTTTCGTTGATAGATGGGTTGACTGGTTATTCTGCAAAAAAACAGGATAGGGATATATTTTGAGGATTGTTGGTAGAAACTCTAATGTATTTAGAAAAACCTTAAAAACTATCTTGAATAGTAAAAATTTGGCAAAGGGGTACACTGAGATAGCACAAGTTGCCTTAGAGATGGGCAATCACAAAGCAAACAACCAGGTCTGGGAGGATTATTATGAAAATTTTATTAACAAGGCATGGCGAAACTGAGGAAAACGTAGAAGGGATACTAACCAAAGGAGAAAGCAACAAGATTACTAAAAGAGGTTACGGGCAGATTGGGAGATTAATTTCTAGGCTAAAGGAAGAAAAAATTGATATGATTATCTCTAGTGATCTTGTGAGGTGTAAATTAACTGCTGAGAATATTGGTAAAAAAATTAAAGTTCCGATTGAATATAGCCGATACCTTAGAGAAAAGGATATGGGAGATTTTGTTGGGATGGCTCAAAAAGAGATTGATTGGGATGGTTTGGAGGGGAGCTTCGAGGAAAGAAGGGCCCCCAATGGAGAAAATTTGAATGAAGTAAGGGTGCGAGGAAGAGAGTTTTTTAGTCAATTATTAAAGAGAAAAGATTTGAAAGACAAGACAATTTTGGTTGTCTCGCATGGTGCTTTTTTGAAGGTTTTTATCGGAGATCTATTGAGGATGAATTTGTATGATTCTATTTTTAAATTATCTATTGAGAATGCTTCTTTGACTGAACTAGATATTGAGGAAAGTTATAAAGAAGGTTATCAGATAAAGACTATCAATGAAAAATCTTATTTGAAAAAATGAATCTACTCTTTTTCTTGCCCTTGTGTATGCTAGAGAGTATAGTTTATAAATCTTTTTTGTTACTGGGAGTAACACCGAACTTCTTTTAAATTTTGAAATCTTGTAAGTCTTTGTATGTTGCAAAGAAAGGACTTGTCGGATGAGGTGATTATGGTTGTAGACGGGGATATAAGGGTGAGAACGCTGGTGGAAACTTCATTAAAAAACGCCTTAGGAGAGGATTATGTTATTGTGGGTATTGGGGATGGTGCTCTGGCTGTGGAAACTTTCAAAACTTCTGATTATAAACCTATAGCACTTGTGCTTGAAGTAATGCTGGCTAGGAAAAGCGGATTTTTTGTTTTGGAGCAAATAAAAGCTCTTTTTCCAAATCAGAAAGAGTCCCCCTATTTTATTTATTTTACTGCAAATCAAGGAAAAAGACATAGGCAGTATGCTGAGGCCCTGGGCGCTGATGGATATGTTATTAAACCTTCTAAGTATAATGAGATGGCGAGGGCTGTGGGTAAAGTTACAGGATTAGTTAAGAAATGTTTAGGGGTGTAATTTTTTCTGAAACTTTTTATTATTATAGGTGTGTGATTCTTCTATCTCCTCTAAAACAAGGAAACAGGTCTGTTAAGTCTTGTGCTGAAAGCAGTCTTGGTGAGTAAGACATAATGTGGATGAGGCCTCTGTTGTTGAGATAACTTACTTCTGCAATTCTTTGGGTAAGGGTACCTGCTGTTCTTATGAAAGTCATGAAATGTAATTCGCCACAGTTTCGGGCAACATTGTAATCCCTTAACTTTCTATTAGTGCGAACTTGGCCCGTGACATTATGTTCTTCTCCTGGTTCAAGTTCTTTCAGATAGTCTAAGATTGTTCTTGCTCTGGTAATTCTTTCGGCCTCAACACGATACTGTCCTCTTCGGTCAAGCTCCTTGAGATGATCTAAAATTATTTTTATTAATTTAGAATCATTATACCAGTCTCCAATGGCGCCCAGTCTGAATGCTTCTAGATGAATTGGGCGTCTTAAATCAACTCCGCATTTGCCACAGTAATCTCCTTTTTTTCTTAACATCTGTCTATGATTACAGGATTCTTCTGGTTTCTGTTCTTGGGGCATAGAAATTCCGCTGTGGGACCTTATAAAAAGTTTTCGGCCTCTTGTGAAAATAAAATCGTGGTGGGAAGGTTTAAAAAATACTGTTTTCTTGGAAGAGACTTATGACACAAATATGCCATGTTTGTAACGAACAGTTGGAATATGATGGCCAGATTAGTCTAGACCGGTTTTACTTAAGGGCTCTGGGATTGGTAGAACGGGTTGGTGGATATAACAGACTTGGTGCAGATGGAAAACAATTTGTTGATGCTGTTACCTGGCAGTATTATAGACAATTCCCCCAAGAGTATGGGAGAAGATATGAGGGCATTGTCTCTATAGGGGCGGTGCTCCAAGATTCGCAAATTGATCGTATGGCCAATAAACACAGACTTCTAAAAATCACTGAGAGTCCGATTACTGAAAAGTATCTTGGGTTGCTTGTCCATAGAGCGTGTTTTGATGGAAATGGTTGCCACAATGTTGATCTTTCACGAATTAAAACAGCGGAGCAGGCCCTGGATTGGTTGTTTCACTTAGGAGAAAAGGCATGGTTTCATCCTCTTGGTTTTATTATGATTCTTGAAGAGCTTTTCCCAGAGAGCCGGGGGAAGGCTCAGAGTTTTTATGTGGGCGGAGACTAAATTATTTAACTGCTGATTTTTTAAAAAATGTATTCTAGAAACCTTTAGGTTTCGTTTATCAATGGTTTGAATTTCTAAGAAAACGAAAGATTTATATATAATTAATACATATAAGTGTGTATAAAAATGATAACTATAACTGATTTGGTAAGGGTCAATAAGCGGTTTGATAATGGAAATATAGTGAATAATGGTAGCTTAGATTTCGCACTATCTTTATCAAAGGGGACAAAGGACTGGATAAAACAGCTCGCTTATGTGGTGAGAGCAATATTGATTGATCATGTTTTTGAAGAGGGGAATAAGAGAACGGCCTCTGCCTTGGTTATGTCCCTGATAGAGCTTCATAGATTAGCGTATGATCCTCAAAAAGTAGATGATGTTATTATTAGAATACTACAAAAGAATATTATTGATATTCTTAAAATTAGGAGAATGATAAAAAATGCAATCCGGTAAAATAGCAAAAAAGGCTATAGAAATAATAGAAAGAAATCCGGAATACTTTGAGGCTTTGGTGGAATTTGAAAAAACTGGGAAATTACCTAAACTAAAGTATAAGAAGAGGGCGAATTTTACTATAGATGCGGATTTACTTAAGAAGTTTAGAGACTTTTGCAGAGAGAATGGTATGAAGATGAGTACGAGATTAGAATATTTGATTAAGAAAGATGTTTTTTAGAAACCGTTGGGTTTTGTTTATAAACTATTTGAATTATCTTTTCCTTCTTTTTGAATATCCAAAATAAAACACTGCGGCAATAACAAAATTGATAATTGCGCCTATACTGTCTTCTACTAGGATATACCGGATGCCAATAATCAAAAATATTAAGGCTCCAACTAAAAACCAACCTGGCCATGAAAATGCTTTTTTCATATTATTAATAATCTGAATAAGAATATAAGCCTTCCTTAAATACTCGGTCCCTCTAGGAAAAAACAAAAACTACTAAAAAGATGAAAATTGAGGATATACTGAATAATTTGGTAAGAAAACAAACAGGGGGTAAAAATGGTATGTGCTAATGTACTATTGAGTTTAGCTGCAATATTGATTTTTCTATCTGTAGTTTGGCCTGGCTTTGGTAATATGCAATGGATTGTTGGAATTTCAGCGCTTGTTATTCTGATTGTTGCTTGGACTGGGTGCAAGTGTAAGTATTGCGGAAAGAAGTAAATAAAACCCAGTTTTTTTATTTTTTCCTTTGGTGGAGGTTTTTAGGATGAACAAAAAAGGGACCTCATGAATTTGGGGCCTGGTTGTATCTTGCTTTAGGGGCGTATTCTAGAAACCTTTGAGTTTCGTTTATCAATAGTTTGAACTTATTCTTTTACTTTTTTAGTTTAGAAATGTTTGCACCGATTGCTAATAACATCAACATGCCGCCGGTTACACAAAGGCCCACTAATCCTGCGCCGACTGCGCCTATAACCTCTTCCATTCTGACCATATTATGACCTGGATAGGGATCGTTGTTTGGGTTGTTTGTTTGCCAATCATAAAGACGTTTGGCTGTGCACGGTCCTGCAAAAAGACTGGCTCCCATGTATGCTGCTACTCCTGTTTTGATTAGGTGATTTTTGAAAGTCATTTGAAATGCACTGTATTTTTTTGGGATAAAAACCTAGTGTTTGGTTCTGTGATAGGCTTTTTTTACCTCTCCAACATTCGAATAAATATGGAAGATGTGATACACCTGAAGAACCTCCATTAGTTTGATGGTTTGGGGGTCTACTCCGATAAGGGCAAGTGTTTTTTGATTTGCTGCGGCTTTTCTGTTTAGACTCTCTAATACGCTCAGCAAAGATGTAAGGCCCCCTTCTGTTTGGCTAAAATCAATAGCGACCCCTCTTGTTGTTTGGTCTTCTAATCTTCCAGCTACTTCGTCTCTGATTATTGCTAGGTGTGCTTCATCGAACGTGTGTGAATCGCTGAGTGCTGAGCTTCTCAACCACTCGAGTTCGAGACGTTGTATTCCTGTGCCAGGAACCTCTTTCCAGGCATATGGAGGTTTTTGTTGTTTTTGTGGGTCTAGCATTTTGGTAATGGAAACTCTAAAATATAGGTTATAAATGTATGTTTTTTTATTTCTTTATTTCGTTTAAGATTTTTTTTGCTATCAATACGAAAATTTCTTTAGGCACTAAAATTCCTGCGGATTCAAAACTGTTCGCTAGTTGTTTTCCAACCTGTAATTCTGTCAGGCCTTTTTTTGGATTAAAATCCATTAATCTTGATAGTGTATAACCGCATAAGAAGTTGTTATTTATTTCTAAACATGCGAGTTTTTTTGATTTTGTGTTTACAACTTTTTTGTCTCTCAGGTTTATTTTTATGTTTTGTGTTTCATAGAGCCATGTGGCTTTTGTTATTTCTTTGAAATTGTGATTAAACAACTCTAATCTTATTATGTCTTTTATTATTTTTTTATGCTCGGTGTTTTTAAGATAATCCTGAAGATTTTTAATTTTTAGAAATTCTTCTAATTTAACATCTTTTGTTTTGTTTGTTTTGTGAACCTTGCCTAGATACTTTGTTACTTTTTGTCTGGAGGATTTTTTTCTTTTTCTCCAGATATTTTTTACTAGATAGGCGTATTCCTGATTTTGAATTTTTTTAATTCTGATAAACATAGGTAAACTAATAAAGAACTATTATAAAAAGTGATTTATCCGATATAGTCTTTGCCTCTGGTTACTGGTTTTACAGAAGGAAAGGGCATATGCGGCGGCACGTTAATTTCTTGCTCTAATTGGAGTGCTTTTATTGAGGCCCTTAGAACCACTGTGTTTAATAATTGGGTTTTTACATCTAGGGGTATGTTTTTTTCTTTTTTCCACTGGTCTGTGATTTCTTTTAATATTTTTGGATCGTCCATGTAATACATAAAGCCTTCAATAGCAATTTTTGCAATACCTGGTTGGTAATCTAATTTGAATTCAAAATCGAATCTTAACCCGTCTGTTTTTGTTTTTCCTGTTGGCAGTTTTTCTTCCTTAACTGCGGTTATGCCCAATTTAGATTGAATCTTAAGCTCTTTTTCTTTTGATTCCAGTGGCTTGGTTTTTTGAGCTTGCAAATTTGTTAAATTAAATCCTACGATTGGCATTTTAATCAGACCTTTTTGAAACTTGGAGAGCATATCTTGAATCTCCATTTCGCCTTACTTTCCAAATGTTGAAAGAGCCTTGTACCCCCAAGGAAGCGGACAAATAACCCTTTAGTTGATCTGCTTGCGACTCTGTTAAATTGGGTATTTTTACTGCGTCTATTCTGCCTTCTCTGAGTTGTTGGACGGTTCTTAATTCTAAGTTAGCAACTTTTCTGGCGTCTAATTGGCTCCTAAACTGTTCTGAGCGATTCCTTTCTGCTATTTCTGTTGGAACAATAGGCATGGTGGTGGATAATAACTTGCTTATTTAAAGCTTTTTATTTTGGTTAGGATGTGTTTCTTACCTTTCCAATCGAGTACACTTTCCAATACTTCTTGTATTGTCGAAACAGGGATAATCTTGATTTTTGATAATCTCTCTTTTGGAAGTATTATGTCTTTTTCATTTGTTTTAGGGACTATTACCCTTTGCATTCCCGCGTCTATTGCGGCCTCTACTTTAGATGAGACTCCGCCCACTGCAAGAACTTCGCCTCTTATTGATAAAGAACCTGTCATAGCTGTATCCTGTCTTACTGGAACTTTCTTTAATGCGGAGATTATCGATGTTGCTACTGCTATGGATGCAGAATCTCCTTCAATTCCTTCACTCGTCTGCAGAAATTGCGTGTAAATATCATATTTTTCCTTTATGTCTTCTCCAAAATACTTTAAGATTATTGCTGAGACGTTTTGTACTGCTTCTTTTGCTATTTTCCCTAGCTGGCCTGTTGCAACAAATTCTGCTTTTTTTCCTCCGAAGGTTACTTCTGATTCTATTGGTAAAACTATTCCTGAGAAGGCTGCGTCCGTGCCCATTACGGCTAAACCATTTACACGGCCTATTGCTGTCCCTTTTGTTAAGATTACTTCGTATTTCTTTTTGTTTTCTATGTATTTGTCTGCTATTTGTTGTTCTAGCGTTCTAGCTAGTTTTTTTGCTCCCTCAATGTGTTTTGGTTCTACTAGTTTTGAATTTTTTTCTAAGGCAAGATCTCCTGCAGCGCGCACTAAACCTCCAAGTTCTCTCAATCTTAAAGTTAATTTATTTGCCATACCCGCTCTTCGTCTTGCTTCTTCTATGATCACATCGCAGGCAGCTTTGGAAAAGTGCGGTATTTTTTTGTCCTTGTAAACTTCTTGTGCAATAAACTGGATTATCTTGTTTCTATTTTCTGGCGTGTCTTCTGTTGTGTCATTCATGTAAATTTCATAACCATAGCCTCTGATTCTAGATCTCAATGCCGGATGCATGTGTGTTACTGTTTCTACGTTTCCTGCTGCGACCAAAACAAAATCTGCTGGTACTGGTTCTGAACGTACCATTGCTCCTGAAGATCTTTCTGATTGGCCCGTTATGGAATATTTTTTTTCTTGTAATGAGGTTAATAATTCTTGTTGGGACTCTGGTTTTAAGTTTGCTATTTCATCTATGAATAAGACTCCGCCGTTTGATCTGTGAATCATTCCCGGAACAAGACGCTCGTGTGGTGGGGTACCTAGACCTCCAGAGTTTTTTACTAGAATTCCGTTTGCGAAAAGGTTTCCTGTTGAGGTTGTTAGGTTGTACAAGTAGCCAGAATAGTGTATTTTTTCAATTTTTTTGATTTTTTCAGTTTTTAGGTCCATTTTTCAAGGGTTTTGTTATTTTGTATATATTTATAAGCTTTTTCTGAGAGCCTTAAATTGGCTTTTATCCATGATTCTGAGTAATTTCTTTTAGTTAAATGGTTTGTTCTACTTCTTAGTTCTTTTATCTTATTATTTTTGTTATTTATAAAACATAATTAACTAACAGTTACCACTTTATCAAATTTTGTTAACTTTTGAGCTTCTTTGTAGATTATTTTTCCAAACTTCCTTATTGCTATTTTGTGTTCGGGAGTTACCAAAAGTTCTTTTCCGGATTCTGTTGTTATTTTCATTAATTCTCCTGTTTTTGGATATTTGTTTACAGATAAAACCTTTGCTTGTTCAGCTTTTTCTTGTTCTTCGGCCAAAACTGACAGTTCGTTGTCATTAAGAAATGCTGCTAGATAATCCTCTTTTTTTATTAATTTCTTTTTACTTAGTATTTCATCTACTTTTTCTGTTAGTGCTATCTCTTGTAAAGTAATTTGATTATTTTGACTTCCTGCGGTTCTTACTATAAAGATTTTATTTTCTTTTGAAAAGCTTTGCAAAGGATCATGAAGTACATCACCGAGCAGTGCTCCTGCGTGTGCGCCTGTTCCATCTAAGAAAGGAGCTTTTTTCTTTTCGCTGTTGTCTATTAAAAGTTTGGGTGTTGATTGTGCACCCTGTCTTGTTCTTTTGCTTAGATTTATGAATAATACAAAGCCTAAGATAAAAATCATTCCGGTTATCATTGAAGATGCGTATATTACGTCTGAGATTTCTCCCTTTTTCCAGAAATAATAAGGCAATAAAGAAATGAAAATAACAAAAATAAGCATGATCCACATTTGGTTCCTTAGGGAGCCCACTGATTTTAGTTTAGCTCTTTTTATGAATTCTTTTGCTTGTCCTTTTGGCATTGTCCTTATGTGGGGGGTGTTTTCATCTGCAGGATTTGGTAGGGCAATTATATCAACGAGTTTTTCTTTTGGGAGCAATTCTGCTAAGGCCAAACCTAGCATTGATTTTCCGGTTCCTGGAGAACCGATTAGTAAAATGTTTCTCCTTTGTTTGGCGGCTTTTTTAATTAAATCTACAGCGGTTTCCTGTCCAATGATTTGCTGAACCATGGATGGAGAAACCTTGATTTCTTTTGTTGACCTAATTTTTGAATAGTCTTCCATACTTATGGTTAAGGAGATATTCTTTAAAAAGATTATGTTTAAGGCTGTATTGGGCTTAGGATTAAATTATGTCTTCTTCTGAGACTACAACGAAGTCTCCTATAGCCATTACAGCTGAAAAGGGTATCATTAAATTACCATCTGTATCTTTTTCTAGTTCGAGTCCTTCTGTGTAATTTGTCGGGTTTTTTAGAACAACTTGTATTAATTCTCCGGTTCTTGTTTCAAAGCTTATGTTTCCTACTTCTCCGAACTTTTTTCCTGATTTTGTGACTACTGTTTTACCTAAGAGGACTTTTGAATACTTTTTTTCTTCTTCTGCCATTTTAATTAGTTCTTGTGTTGGGAGAGATATATAAACTTTGTGTAAGTTATTATGTTGTTATTTGATTTATATTTTACAGTGATTTAGGATGATACCCTCCCGCCCTTGTTTCTTATGGAAAGGTTTTTGATGCGTTTTTGGTGTTGTTGGGATTTCTTTAATATACGTTTTGATATTCTTTAAAAAGGATGATAACCAAATATTGTTATTTTGTGAAGATAAATTTTTTTAGAATGGCTTTATATGGTTTGTATTGTTGTTATTTATTATTTAATTATTATATTATATTATATTTAATTTAAAAAGTTATGTGTTATGTAGAAGATGATTGCCTTGAAAATTTTATAATGGGGTCTTTATCATTGAATAGTTGCACAGGAAATTTAAGTGTTCTTGTTTATAAACGGGGTTGCACAGGAAATCTAGGTGGTGGTGTAGTGTAATGAACTATGAAAATCTTTAAATATTCTGTTTTGTTAAGAAAATGTTTATGGGGGAAAAAGAGTTAAAGAATTTTTTTGAAAGCTACTTAAAAAAGGACCCGCTATTTAAGGATAAGAAGGCTTTGCAATCGAATTATACACCAAAAAATGTTCCGCACAGGGACGAACAAATCAATTCCTTGGCTGGTATTCTTGCTCCTGCCTTAAGAGGAGAAAAACCTTCTAACGTTTTCATTTATGGGAAGTCAGGAACTGGCAAGACGTTGTGTGTTAAACATGTCTCGGATAATATGTTAAATATTGCAAGGGAAAAAGACATTCCTTTATTGGTTTTTTATTTGAATTGTAAAATGAAAAGGGTTGCGGATACGGAATATAGGCTGGTGGCGCAACTTTCACGTGAGTTTGGCGTTGAGGTGCCTGCAACAGGGTTGCCTACTGATGAAATCTACAAAGTTTTTGTTAATGAGTTAGATAAAAAGAAGATATTGTTAGTTATAATCTTGGATGAGATTGATCAATTAGTTATGAAAACTGGTGATGAGATCCTGTATAATTTTACTCGACTTAACGCTGAGTTAAAAAATAGCGAGGTTTCTATTATAGGTATTAGTAATGATCTAGTATTTACTGATAATTTAGATCCTAGAGTGAAGAGCAGTTTAAGTGAGGAGGAGTTAGTTTTTCCACCGTATAATGCGATTCAACTTCAAAAAATTTTAATGCAAAGGGCTAAACTTGCTTTTAAGGAAAATATTATTGAAGAGGGGGTTATTGAGAAATGTGCTGCATATGCTGCAAGAGAGCATGGGGATGCTAGGAGAGCTTTGGAATTGTTAAGGATTTCTGGTGAGCTTGCTGAAAGGAGTAATAAACCCAAAATAACAATGAATTTTATTGATAAGGCTGAAGAAAAGATCGAAAAGGATAGAATATTAGATATTGTAACTACGCAGCCTAAACAGTTTAAGTTAACGTTGTATTCTATTTTTCATTCTGTTAAAGGCAATGATGGGAATGTTTTTACAAGCGATATATACGAGTATTATAAGGACACTTGTTTTAAGACCGGGATAAAGCCCCTGACTCAGAGAAGAGTTAGCGACATAATTGCTGAGCTTGATATGCTTGGTATTATTAATGCTAAGGTCATAAGTAAGGGAAGATACGGAAGGACTAGAGAGATTTCTTTAGCAATACCACAGTCTACCATTCCTAAAGTTCAAGAGATTCTTAAGGATGGACTAAACTTATGAAAAGGGTTGAAGTTGTTGAAAAACTTTTGAGTAAAAATTTTTTAGCCAGTCCGGACTTGTTTGATTGTTATGATGATGAAGAACCTGTTTTTAGCAATTTTCCTGGTAAAGAAAGGCCCCTGGTGTTAAACAAGGATTTGTTTTTGCTTTTGAAAGGTAATGGAAAAGTTGCTGAGATAAACTGGATTGAGTTTGATAAGTCTAGATCTGCTTTGGAAAAAGGAAAGGATACGAAGATTTACAAGACCTTTTTGGACATTTTGTCTTATCATTCTGTTCCGAAAACGAGAGAGGTTTTGGATACTATCAACCAAACCGTTAGGGTGCCCGAAAGTAAGATTGTTATTGAAGAACAAAAAGGCGTTGCTGGAGCCATTGTGATTAAAAACTATGTAGAAGAAGAAATGAAGAAGAAAGAGGTAAGCAACTTTGTCCAGTATTTTAGAATGAGATACAACTCTTTGAGGAATCTTTTGGTTTCTAGGCCCGAGTTGCAGGGCGCGTTGTCTATTAATAGAATTATGTCTAAAAGGGAAAGGTCAGAAGTTTCTTTTGTGGGCATGTTGCTGGATAAAAGAAAAACAAAAAACGGCAACTATGTTTTAGTTTTTGAGGATTTAACCGGAACAATAACGGTTTTAGTCAATAAGAACAAAGAACAGCTAATTCCCGTTGTCGAGGATTTAGTTTTGGATGAAACTGTTGGTGTTGTTGGGAACCTTTCTGAGAGTGTTGTGTATGCTAAAGATTTTCTTTTTGCTGATGTTCCCTTATCAAAGGAGGCCAAGAGGTGTCCTGATGATGTTGCGGCAGCATTTATTTCGGATGTTCATGTTGGAAGTGTTTATTTTTTAGAAAAACAATTTTTGAAATTTATTGAATGGTTGAATGAGAAAAAAGGCGTTGCTGGGAAGATAAAATACCTTTTTGTTTGTGGTGATCTCGTGGATGGGGTTGGTGTGTTTCCTGAGCAAGAAAAGAATTTGGTTATCAAAGATATTGTGAAACAATATACGGAATTGGCTCGATATTTTGGAATGATCAGGAAAGATATACAGGTAATTCTTTCTCCTGGAGATCATGATGCCTTACGCATTGCGCATCCGCAGCCGGTTTTAAGTAAGAAATTAGCTAAGGATATTTGGGCTTTGGATAATGTAGTTTTAGTTACAAATCCTTCTAGGATAAATATACATGCGTCTTCTGATTTTCCTGGTTTTGATGTTTTGATGTATCATGGCCACGGATTTCATAATTTTATTGATAGTGTTGAGAGTTTGAGGAAGGGAAATGCGGTTGATAATGCGAGATTAATTATGAGGGCTCTGTTGCAAAAAAGGCATTTAGCCCCCTCGCATGCTTCTACAGTTTATATTCCGGATAGCAAGGAGGACCCATTGGTCATTGATAAGGTTCCTGACGTGTTTGTTTCAGGACATTTGCACAAAAGCGATGTTGGGAATTATCGTAATGTGATAACTATTAATTGTAGCTGTTGGCAGGCGCAGACGGATTTTCAAATTAAGGTTGGGAATCACCCTGATCCTGGGAAGGTTCCTGTTTTGAATTTGAAAACTAGGGCTGTTGAGATTGTTGAGTTTTGAGATGAAAGACTATTTTGAGAATTTGGATAAGGAAACAAAGAAGGCTTTGGCTATTGCTAATGATGCTAGAGCTAAAGGATATGATCCGGCTGCTTCTGTTGAGATCCCCTTGACTGAAAATTTGGCGCAAAGAGTAGTTGGTTTAATTTCTGTTGTTGCTCCCCAAATAAAAGATAGTGGAGTAGTTGAGAGGATTGAAGAATTAGAAAGAAAGTTTGCTAAGCAGGACTGGAGGGTTGCTTTTGAGATTGCTTTAGAGGTTGCTCAAGAGAAGTTTTGTGGATTTAAAGATAAAAAAGAGGCGATGGAAGTTGGTTTGAGAGTCGGTTTAGCTTATGTAACTAATGGTGTCGTTGCTTCTCCTTTAGAAGGATTTACTAGGTTAGGATTAAAGAAGAGAAGGGATAGTGGAGAATATTTTAGTTTATACTTTGCTGGTCCGATTAGGAGCGCTGGAACTACGGCCATTTGTATTTTTGTTGGATTGGCTGATTATGTAAGACAAAAATTGGGATATAAGGAATATGATCCTAGTGAAGTTGAGGTTAAAAGGTTTGTAACCGAATTAAATGATTTTCATGAGAGAATAACTAACTTGCAGTACATGCCGAGTGACAAAGAGATTGAGTTTATGATGAGTCACTTGCCTGTGCAGATAGATGGTGAACCTACTGAAAAATTAGAAGTTAGTAATTATAAGGATCTAGAGAGGGTTGAAACAAATACGTTAAGAAATGGTGTGGCTTTGGTTGTTGGTGAAGGGTTAACGCAGAAGGCTAAGAAGTTTTGGGGGAAGTTTTCTCCGTGGTATAAGGATTTTGGTATGGACAATTGGATATTTTTAAAAGAGTTTGTTAAGGTGCAAAGTGAAGTGAGAAGATCTGGAGATGTAAGAGAGCTTGGCGAGAAAATAGTACCAGACTATAATTTTATTAAGGATATTGTTGCTGGCAGGCCCGTATTTACTCATCCAATGGCCGAAGGGGGATTTAGATTGAGGTATGGCCGGTGCAGAAATTCTGGACTTTCTAGTACTGCCTTGCATCCTGCGACCATGGTGGCGTTGGATAGTTTTATTGCTGTTGGAACTCAGTTGAAAGTTGAACGGCCTGGGAAGGCTACAGTTATTGCTAGTTGTGATAGTATTGAGGGTCCGATTGTTAAATTAAACAATGGAAGTGTTGTTTGGTTAAATACGGTTGAAGAAGCTAAAAAAGTTGTAAAAGATATAGAAGAGATAATTTATTTGGGGGATCTTTTGATTAATTACGGAGATTTTCTTAATAGAGGTCATAGGTTGGTTCCTGTTGGTTATTGTGAAGAGTGGTGGATGTTGGAATCCGGAAGTAAGAAAAGGGATGTTGATTTTCAAGAAGCTGTTGATTTTTGTAAAAAAGGAAAGCCATTGCATCCTAAGTATTGTCTTCATTGGAAGAGTATTAATGTGGAGCAGTTTAATGGTTTAATTGCTTGGTTAAAGAAAAGTAGTTTAGAAGAAAAGAAAATAATTTTACCTTATGAATATGATGTTAAGGAGGATTTAACTGGAAAGGATCCTAAAAGAACTTTAGAGTTGTTAGGAATTCCACATAGACTTGTTAAAGGAGAACATATTGTGATTGAGTATCCTTGGAACAAGGTTTTGATGTTTTCTTTGGGCGATAAATTAGATATTAATTTGGGTAAGGAAGAAGATGTTTTGAAGATTGTTAATAAACTTTCTAAGGTTTTAATCAGAGATAAGAATGGAACTACTATTGGTGCTAGAATGGGGAGACCTGAGAAAGCTAAGATGCGAAAGATGACAGGAAGTCCACAAGCATTGTTTCCTGTTGGAACTGAAGGAGGAAGGATGAGATGTTTTCAAAGTGCTTTAGAAAAGGGAAAAGTAAGTTCTGAGTTTGCTGTGTTTTTTTGTGATAGTTGTAAGAAAGAAACGATTTATTCTGTTTGTGAGAAGTGCGATAAAAAAACAAGAAATGTTGGTGTTGGAAGTAGGAAGATGGATATTGATATTAAGTATTATTTTGAAAAGGCCTTGGAAAAAATTAAGACTAAAAATTATCCTGATTTGATTAAAGGTGTTAGGGGAACTAGTAATAAAGGTCATGTTGTTGAACATTTGGTAAAAGGTATTTTAAGAGCAAGCCATGGTTTGTATGTAAACAAAGATGGAACTATTAGATATGACATGACTGAAACTGTTATAACTCATTTTAAACCTTGTGAAGTTAGCGTAAGTGTTAAGAAACTTAGAGAAATTGGCTATGTTGAGGATATTCATGGTAAAAAATTAGAAAATGATGAACAGATGCTGGAATTAAAACCGCAAGATGTTATTTTGCCTAGTTGTGGGGAAACATTGAATGAAAAGGCTGAAGATGTTGTGATAAATACTTCTAAGTTTATAGATGATTTATTGGTTAAGTTGTATGGGCTTAAGAAATTTTATGGTGTGAAGAAAAAAGAAGATATTGTGGGGCATTTGATTGTTGGTATGAGTCCGCATACTTCTGCTGGGATTATTGGAAGAATCGTTGGATTTTCAAAAACGCAGGGATATTATTGCCATCCTTATTTTCATTGTTTTATGCGTAGAGACGCGGATGGTGATGAAGCGTGTTATATTTTGTTGATGGATGCTTTGTTGAATTTTTCAAACAGTTATTTGCCGGATCATAGGGGTGCTAAGCAAGACGAGCCTTTGGTTTTGAGTACAAAAATAATTCCTAGTGAAGTTGATGACATGGTTTTTGATATGGATATTGTGGATAAGTATCCTTTGGAATTGTATGAGGCTGCAGAAGAATATAAGTATCCTTGGGATGTTAAGGTCAAACTTGTTAAGGATGTTTTGAATACTAATGGAGAATGTAAGGGGTTTAAGTTCACTCACGATACAAAAGATATGGCGGCGGGTGCGGTTTGTAGTAGCTATAAAACAATACCTAACATGATGGATAAGGTTGCTGGTCAGATGAGGATTGCTGAAAAAATAAGGGCGGTTGATGAGAATGATGTTGCTCGTTTAGTTATTGAGAGGCATTTTATTAGGGATATTAAAGGTAACTTACGTAAGTTTAGTATGCAGCAATTTAGATGCGTTGATTGTAATGAAAAATATAGAAGGCCGCCTTTGAGTGGGAAGTGTAAATGTGGGGGCAAATTACTTTTTACTATTTCTGAAGGTTCTATTGTTAAATATTTGGAGCCTAGTTTGTTTTTAGCTGAGAAGTATAATTTACCTACCTATTTGAAACAGAGTTTAGAGTTGACAAAATTAAGAATCGAAAGTGTTTTTGGTAAGGATAAAGATAAACAAACAGGACTGATTAAGTGGTTTAAATGAGCAATCCCTGTGGGTTACTTAATCAGATGCGAACTCTATCGAAGATTCATGGTAAGGAAAAAGCCCTGGAATTTTTAGTTATGGCAGATACTAGGGTTCATGAAGAGGTTGCAAGAAGGATTAGTAGAGAATCTGGTATTGGTAGGGACTCTCGTTGTGCTAGTAGGGGGTTTAATGATTTTCAGTCGTTAGCTTATCAGAGATTGAGAGAACTGTTGAGGGACGTTGAAGCCGTGTCTTTTAAATCTGAAGGGCCGGTCCCTCAAGATTCGTTGGCGTATCTGATTGTCCAGTTTTGTAAGCGGGGGGGCAATACTTTAGCCGGGGCATTTGATAAGCTGATGGATCTTGGTTTTCCACTTGGTCTTTCTAATGGAAGAAATAATGCTCCGATGTACGGAAGAATTTGTTCTTTGTTTAGGGATGCGCTGGGTATTTTTCCAGATGGTAGTGGTTCTACTGGCGCTGGCGGATCTTATAGGAAACAGAAAACATAAGGTTTTTAAGTTATGAATTGGTTGTGTAGGTGGTTATTTGTGGAAAATAAAAATGTCAGATGAAGGTCAAGAGCAATATTCGCCTGAACAAATGCAAAGGTATGAATCTTTATTTCAACAATTAGTGGATTTTGATAGGGAAATAGATGAATTGCTTAAAAAAGGTCCTTTGGCTCCGGTATTTAGAAGGAGACTTGTGATGGACGCGTATGCACGCAAGATTGGGCCTTTTGAACAA
The DNA here is from genome assembly GCA_043817645.1 of Candidatus Woesearchaeota archaeon. Lineage (GTDB taxonomy): Archaea > Nanobdellota > Nanobdellia > SCGC-AAA011-G17 > JACPIM01 > JBBSXW01. The sequence goes on along the minus strand of JBDRGP010000034.1, from coordinate 79,609 downwards.
GAAGTTCCAGGAGATTTGAGGAATGGGGATTTTAGTTTTGATATTGGCGAGCTCGTGAGGAAGTTAGATTCTCCTAGATCGGTTTTGTTGACTTAGTTTTTTTATAATAAATAAAACAAAATAATTGGCAGCATTAAAGAGCCCATTAGGTGATTTTTTCCTATGTTTCTTAGTGTCGGGATTATTCCTATGAAGGTTCCTGTTACTAGGATTAGGAAGCCGTAGAAGCCTGAGATTAGTAAAACTAAAAATATGATCAAAGAGATTATGGATAAAATTAAAATTTGGTAATTTATTTTTGTTATGTATTTTGCGAATGTTTTAGATAGATAAATTGTTGTTATTGCTGCGATACCCGCGGATATCATGGCTATGGAAATGAATAATATGAAGTGGCCTAATGTAATTTTTTCTACTATTTGAGATATTGCTACTACTGCGCCATTTCTCGCTCGATCTAAGACATATAAAGAAATGAAACTTAAAACGAAATTTACTGTGTTTATTCCTCCAATCATCATTAAGAAACCCCCGGATCCTATTTTTCCTACTAGAGAACTTCCTATTATTGCTGCCTGTGAGGATCCCATTGCCGGCAAAGTTGATACTAAACCCCCTGAGAAAACACTTATAGGTGTTGTTTTTAATATTTCTTTTTTTGTTATTTTTGGGAATGTTATTTGTTGTTTTGGAATTTTTGAATCCGAATTTAGGCTTATTACGAGTGTTGATATACCAAATAATCCGGAAAATAATGGAAATAAAGGCTGAGGCAGGTTTGGAAAGTTTATGGTTATCATACCTAAAATGCCTGAAAGGAAAAACACTACTAAGGCCAGGGATCTTGATTTTTTCTCTCTGTAAATTAGGAATATTACAGAGATGATTAAGATATAGGGTATGGATTTTTGTAGGAATGGGAAAATTGTTTTTATAGTGTAGATCAGGGGGAAGATTAAAAAAACTCCGAGAATTAATGCGAGTAACCCACCCATTACTGTGAGGATTATTGCTTCATGACCCTTGCCTGCTAAGAGAAAACGATGCATTGGCAAAACGCCTAATGCGGTCGATTCTTCTGGTGCGCCTAAATATGCGCTTGGAATTGAATCGAGGAAAGTATTAGACGTTGCAACTGAAATAATGAAGACGGCTAAAATTAAAGGGGGTGTAAATGAAAGAAGTAATGGGGAGACTGCAAGTAGGCCCACAACTACTGTATTTGGGTGGAGGCCGGGGCAAGAGGCCCGTCAGCACGCCAAATATCAAACCGAAAATAATGGCCAATATAATTGCAAAAAACAAGCCTCGTTCACCTCTTTGATTTTTTATTATGTATCATGTTAGTATTTGATCTACTTGAATTTCTAATTTGTCTTTGTAAGTAATTACCTGTCCTTCTATCTCTACATGTCGGTTTTTGGTTAGATTTATGAAAGACTCTTTGAAAGCTATTGCGGTTATTGTTCCTGTTTTGTCTTTGATGTCAAAAATAACTAGGCCAGGTGTTTCTGTTACTCTTTCTATTGTTCCTGAAACTTTTATTTGTTTGTTTACTAATTTTTTATTAATGTCTTTTATATCATATTCTTCTATCTCTATTTTGTCTGATATGAAGATTAATAGAAGTAGCCCTGTTAATGAGACTATAAGGGCTAATTTGAAAAGAGATCGTTCTTCCATGTACCTTTAAGTTATATGAAAAGAATTATAAATTGTTATGTAACTACTGAGCACGAAAATGAATTTGGAAGATGTGGCGTTTGATTTTGCTGAGGACTATTGTAACCGTGTGTGTAGTCGGGGGTCTGTGGTTAGGAGGGCGGTGGGAAATTTGGTGGATGAGGTTTTAGTATCTGGAGAGAGTCAAATAAACACAGGGGGGAAACGAGAAGGATTTATGTGCCAAGTCATTTTAGTCATACGGATGAATTTGCTATTGGTCTTAGTCTTTACTGGTTTTTGAATGGGGTTGATAGTTTGCCTGTTACTTTGGCAGGAGAGAATATGATGTTTTGGCCTTTGAGAAAGTTCTTTAAGAGGTTTGGTGCTGTCTCTTTTGATAGAAATTCTAAGAATAGGGTCGGTTTAATTAAAAAAATTGTTGAAATTATAAAAAGAAGAGACTTTTTCTTTTTTGCGCAACCCGGTAGGACGTATACTCCCGGATTTTCTGATTTAGGTGAATTTAAGAGCATGTTTTTTGCTTCTGTAACGAGGGCGCAGGAAGTTATGGAAAAAGAGTGTCAGGTTATTCCTGTTCATGTTAGGTATTCTAAAAGGATTGAAGACAGATCTTATGGTTTGTTGAAACTAGGCAAGAAGATTATGGCTTCTGCAAATGCTGATGGGCCAACAGGACATTTACATAGGGTGAGTGCTAAGTTGAAATACTTGTTGGGGAGAGGAATATACTTGGGAACTGATTTTGTTTGGTATTCTTCTTCTCGTTCTAGGCTTGGCGTGTTAAAGGGGTATGTTAATTTTGGAGAGCCTTTAGATGTTAGAGGGCTTTCTTCAAGAGAACTTGCGGATGCCACTATTGGGGCTATAAGAAACATGCATAGAGAATTTGATATTGGTGGGGAGTATAGATGTCTTAAAATTTGATTAGAAACCTTTATATTAATTAGGTGGGCTTTATTTTGTAATGGATAGGTTAGAACTTGTTAAGAGAAATACTGAAGAGATTGTTACTGAGAAAGAACTTAAAGAGCGTTTAAAGAAAAAAAATCCGAGTGTTTATTTGGGTACTGCTATTACTGGGAGGCCGCACGTTGCTTATTTTTTATGGGTTTTGAAACTTGCTGATTTTTTGAAAGCGGGATTTAAAGTTACATTGTTGTTGGCGGACTTGCATGGTGCTTTGGATAACACTCCTTGGGATGTTTTGGAGAAGAGGTATAAATATTATAACAAATTAATTCCTCTGATGTTTAAGGCTATTGGTGCAGACATTAAGAATTTTAAAATTATGAAGGGTTCTGACTTCCAATTAAAAAAAGATTATGTTTTGGATGTTTTGAAGATGTCTAGTTTTACGAATATTAACGATTGCAAAAGGGCTGCTTCAGAGGTTGTGAAATTCGGAGACAATCCTAAGTTGTCTGGCTTGATTTATCCGATAATGCAGGCTATTGATGAAGTTTATTTGAATGTTGATATGCAATATGGTGGGTTGGATCAGAGGAAATTGCTTATGTTTGCAAGAGAAAACTTGCCGAAGATTGGTTATAAACCTAGAGTTGAGATTATGACACCGATGATACCTGGATTAGAAGGTGGTAAAATGAGTGCGTCTGTTGAGAGCAGTAAAATAGATTTATTGGATGATGAAAAAACAGTTAATAGTAAGGTTAGAAAAGCTTATTGTGAAGCCGGCGCTGTAAAAGACAATGGTGTTTTGGCTTTTTTGGAGTATGTGGTGCTGGTTATTAAGGAAGATTGTAATAAAACTTTTGTTGTTAAAAGAGATAAGAAGTATGGAGGAGATCTGGTTTTTAAAAATTATAAAGAAATTGAAGAGGCCTTTGTTAAAAAAGAACTTCATCCTTTGGATCTGAAAGAGGCCTTAGCTTTTGAAATTAATACATTATTAAGGCCAATTAGAAAAAATATTAAAGAACTAAACCACCTTTCAAAGGGAGCTTATCCAAAATGAAACGAAAAGAAAGAAAATTTTGGCCAGGACTTTTTAAGAATATCTTTATTACTGCGATATTGATAATCTTATTGTTTATTGTTTTTATAGTTGTTACTACTTTTACTTCTTTGTTTGGTTAATATGAAAATTTTGAAAATTAAGTATTCTGGCGGATGTTTGGAAATGAATCTTGGTTGTGAGAAAGCACCAGATATTCTTTTGGAAAAAGGCTGGCGAGAAGCCTCTGGGAAAAAGTTTGATGAGGAAGAAATTAAAATAAATAAATCTAATGTTGATGATGTTATGGAAAATATTGAAAAAAGTAATGGTGATATTTTTTTGGGTGGGGATCATAGTATAACTTATGGATGTTTTAGGGGGTTTGCTAAAAAGTTTAGTAATGCTGGGATTGTAATTTTTGATGCACATCCAGATTGCTATCCTGAAGAGTTTGTGAATCATGAAAATTGGGTTTATTGGTTGATTAAGGAGGGTGTTTTGAAGAAAGAAAATACTATTTTTATTGGTTTGAGAGCTATTGATGCTAAGGAGAAGATGTTTTTGGATAAAAATAAGATAAAATACTTTACTATGGAGCAATTATTTAATAATGAAGAGAATATTTGTGATGCCGTTATGGAAATGGCTAGGGAATTTGATGGATTGTATCTAAGTGTTGATATTGATGTTTTGGATCCTGCTTTTGCTCCGGGAACGGGTTATTTAGAGCCCGGTGGGATGAGTAGTCTGGAGTTACTTTATTTTTTGAAAAGGATACGTAACTTACGTAACTTAAAACGGGTTGATTTGGTTGAGATTAATCCGGATAAGGATATTAATGGGGTTACTGTTGGGGCTGGTCAGAAGATACTTGAGATTTTTGTGTAAAACTTGCTAAATCTTTATATATTCTCTTGACTGATTATCCGTTATTTGGATGGGTTGTGGTTCCATGGGCGAGATAAAAATTGCTATTGCCGGAGTTGGAAATTGTGCTAGTTCTTTGATTCAAGGATTATTCTATTACAAGAATGTTACCGGTGGTGTTGTGCCTGGGCTTATGCATCCTGTTTTGGGAGGATATAAGATCTTAGATATAAAACCTGTTGTTGCTTTTGATATTGATGCTAGGAAGGTTGGGAGAGATCTTTCTGAGGCAATCTTTGCTAAACCTAATTGTACTAAGATTTTTTGTGGCGATGTTCCTAAATTAGAAGTTTTGGTTCAAATGGCTCCGGTTTTGGATGGAGTTGCTGAGCATATGAAGGAATATCCTGAGGATAAGAGATTTGTGATCTCTAGTAAGGGGCCCGTTAATATTGTTGATGTTTTGAGACAATCTGGTGCAGAAGTCTTGATAAACTATATGCCGGTTGGTTCTCAAAAAGCAACGGAATTATATGCTAATGCTTGTTTGAGTGCTGGGGTTGCAATGATAAATTGCGTGCCTGTTTTTATTGCTTCTGATGCTGAGTGGGCTGGCAGATTTGAGAAAAGACGGTTGCCTATTGTTGGAGATGATGTTAAGAGCCAGGTAGGGGCAACAATAATACATAGGGTTTTGGCAAAACTTTTTTCTCAGAGAGGTGTAGAAATTTCTAGAACTTATCAATTGAATACTGGGGGAAATACTGATTTTTTAAATATGCTTGAGAGATCCAGGTTAGAATTAAAGAGAAAAAGTAAAACAGAGGCTGTTCAATCTCAGTTGCCTGCGTCCTTGGAGCCTGAGAATATTCATATAGGGCCTTCTGATTATATTCCTTGGCTGTTGGATAACAAAGTTTGTTTTTTAAGGATAGAAGGAAAAAATTTTGGTGATGTGCCTCTTGAATTAGAATTGAGGTTGAGTGTGGAGGATTCTCCGAATAGTGCAGGCATAACTGTTGATGCTATAAGGTGTTGTAAGTTGGCCCTGGATAGACCGGTTGGTGGCGTATTGGAATCTGTATCTGCTTATTTTATGAAACATCCTATTAAGCAGTATTCTGATGAAGAAGCTAGACAGAGGGTGGAGAGATTTATTGCTGGGGAAATTGAGAGATAAGATGAAAAAGTATTTGTTTGTTTTTTTGTTTATTTTTTTGATGTTCGTTACTGGTTGTGGTTTTAGTAATAAGGTTGTTATTAATGGAAAGGTGATTGATGTTGAGATTGCTGATGCTCCTGAAGAAAGATCCAAAGGTTTAATGTTTAGAGAATCTTTAAAAAAAAATGAAGGAATGTTATTTGTTTATGAAGATTCTAAAATTAGAAGTTTTTGGATGAAGAATACTTTGATTCCTTTAGATATTATTTTTATTTCAGAAGATTTTAGGATAATTAATATTGAAGTGGCTGTGCCTTGTGAAGAAGATCCTTGTAGGACTTATGATTCTTTGAAGGACGTCAAGTATGTTTTGGAAGTGAATAAGGGATATAGTATGGAGAAAGGTATTGAATCTGGAGATTTTGTTGAGATAAAAATATAAATGGGGAAGTTAGAGTTTGCTTTATGAGAATTTTTATTGGAATTGAATTGCCTTTGAAAATTAAGGCGGTATTATATTCTTTACAAAAAACTGTTGGGAATGAATTTGCTAAAGTAAATTGGGTTGCTAAAAAAAATTTACATCAGACTTTAAAATTTTTAGGTTCTGTTGATGAAAAAGATATTGAGTTGGTAAGAAAAATATTAAAGGAGCTTAAATTTAAGAAGTTTGTTGTTAGTTTAGATAAAGTCGGTTGGTTTCCTAGTGATCAAAGAATTAATGTGGTGTGGGTTAGTTTGAGGCCTGAAAAGGAAGTTATGGGGCTGCATGGGGATATTGAGTTGAAATTGGGTAGTTTATTTGAGAAAGAGGAAAGATTTTCTGTTCATGTTACTTTAGGAAGAGTTAAGTTTGTTAAGGATAAGAAAAAGTTTTTGGATGCCTTAAAGAACGTTAAACTTCCTTGGGAGAGTTTTACTGTTAAAGATTTTTCTTTGGTAAAAAGTGAATTGAGTAAAGATGGTCCTAAATATAGTGTCTTGGAGAGGTATGATTTAGAATAAAAATTATTATAAACTCTATTAGCCGCTTTTACTTTTTGATGATTTATGGGTGAGGATGGAAATTCTAGAGGAAAGATTTTTTTACAGTATATTGTTGATCGAGTTTGGGAGGATATAGGGCGAGAGGGTCAGAGACTTTTTATTGATGAAAGATTTAGAGCCTCTTTGGCTGGAGCGGTTCTACGATTTAATTCCGGGCTAGGAGGCGAAGTTGAGGGAATAGCTGATCGACTGGAGATGGAGTTTTATGTTGAATTAGGTAGTCTTTTTGAGACATTACGTCTTCCTGTAGGTGCAGATACCGCGGAATTTGCAAACTTAGTAAATAGAGTATATGGTCGAGATACTGGGTATTGGGATCGGTTTACTCGTACTCAGAGTCAATAACTTTTTTTATTTCTTCAGCTTTCTTTTTTCCAATCTTTTTTACTTTTTGTAAATGTTCTTCTGATGCGTTTATTACTTTTTTTACTGTTTTGAATTTTTTTAATAAGGATCTTGCTAATGTTGGTCCTAGTGTTGGTAAAGACTCTATTATTAATTCTTGTTGTTCTTTTAATGTTGCAGGCTTTCTTTTTTTTAGTAAAGGAAATAATTTTTTTGGTTTTTCTAGCCTTGTTGCTATTGTGTTTATCAATGCCGCGGTGTCTCTATAATTTCTTGTTTGTAATGTTGGTATTTGGAAATCAATGGTTATTGAGGCAAGCATTCCTCTTATTGCGTTTGGATGAAATTTTCTAATTGAGTAAATGTTTTCTGTTCCCTCTATTATTAGTAAAGTTGTTGTGAAATTTTCTTTTAGGTAAATTAATTGTTGGATTATTCTTTTGTCTATAATTGAATTTAAGAAATCATTTTTTGTTTTTCTTTCAATTCCTATGTTCAAATCGTTTCCTTCTGGATCTTTTCCTTGGATTATTATATCTGCTGTGATTAGTTGTTTTACTTCTATCTTGTGATTTTTTGCTAGTTCTTTGATTAGTGATTTTGGTTCTCTGTGGTCTATTATGATATTCGTCATCTTTTATGGTCCAAGAAACCTTATAATCTCTTGTTTTTTTCTGGGGTTTAAGGAAACGTGCCATTCTCCGGTTGACATTTTCTTTAGTAAAAATTCTTTTTTTGTGAGGAGTTTTGTCATTTTTGATGTTTATCACAATCAAGACAGATAATTTTGTAATTCCCTTTTTTGTTTATTTCAAATTCAGACATGGCTGTATTTTTTTGATTTTTAATTTTGATAGACTCTTTCATGTCTTTGCGAAGAATCAGTCCTTGTAGGAAACACAAGGACCCTCCATGCGTTACAATTAAAATAGTTTCAACATCATATGTTTTTAATAAATAGGAATAGAATTTTTTTAGCCTGTCCCATAGTCCAGTAAAACTTTCGCCCCCCTCGGCCTTTTTAACAAAAAAATCACCAGGAACCGATTCCCAGTTTATCTCGTTTCGTTTTTTACCTTCAAATATTCCTTTACCCATCTTTCTCAATAGTTTTTCTTTCATGAATTTTGTTTTTGAGTGATATTTTGCAATTTCTTTTGCAGTTTCAACAAATCTTTTTAGGTCGCTAGTAAAGATAATATCAATTTTGATATCTTTTAATCTTTCTGCGAGAATTTTAGCTTGTTTTTTCCATTTGTGGTTAGATGTCCTGGTAACCAACCTTGCATGATGTCTTTTTTGTTTTCTTCTGTTTCTCCATGTCTGGTTAGGATTAGTCTCATTTTGCTTTAGAAGAGGATAAGAAGATTTATAATTGTTGTTTTTTGTTAATAAAACTGGAAGGAGAGACTGATATGGCAGAAGAGAAAAAAGGGCCAAATCCTATATTAAACCTGTTTAGACTTACTTGGAAGTATAGCCTCGGAAGACGCCATTTGGTTATTTTGGTTTTTGTATTGTTTACGATTGCTGTTGGTATTGAGCTTTTAACTCCTTATATTATCGGAAGAATCTTTAATGCTATCCAAGAGTCTGAGGGCGGAAAGGCACTATTTCGGACTATCTTATTCCATTTAAGTTTACTAGTAATCTTGCAGATTGGGTTTTGGGGGTTTCATGGTACTGGGAGGATTCTGGAAAGAAAAAATGCTTTTTATGTAAAATTGAACTATAAAAAAGAAGCAATTAATCAAGTTTTGGAGTTAAGCCCTGGCTGGCATAGAGATCATCATTCTGGAGATACTATAGATAAGATTAATCGTGCTGCAAGCGCAATGGGCAGATTCTCTGGCTTGTTGTTTGCGCCTATCCAAGCCATCCTTGTATTAACTGGGGCGTTTATTATACTTGCCTTTATTGATTTGAAATCTGCCTTAATAGCTATTGTTTTTAGTGCGGTATCTATTTTTATTATTTACAGGTTCGATAATGTTTTGTCTAAACAGTATAAACGACTTTATTTACATGAGAACTTTATAGCTTCTGCCGTGCATGATTTTGTTTCGAATATTGTTACTATAATTACTTTGAGATTAAAGAAAATGGCTTCTAAGGAGGTATTGGTGCGTATGTTGAAGCCGTTTAGGTTGTATCATAAAAATATTGTGCTAAATGAGATAAAATGGTTTTTTGCTAGTATGGGTGTGACAACTATGATTGTTGTTGTGTTGATTTTATACTCTTATGATCAGATTACTACGACCGGGACTGTGTTAATTGGAACTTTGTTTATGTTGTACAGGTATGTTGATAGAATTGGTGATACTTTTTTTGAATTTGCTTATCGTTATGGGGATATGATTGAGCAAAACGCTTCGGTTGTAGCTATGGATCCTTTAAAACAAGCTTATGGAAAAGTTCCTCTGGTTGAAAAACAACCTAAACTTCCTGTGAATTGGAAAAAAATTGAGATTAAGAGTTTGTACTTTAGTTATGAGGATAAAAAGCATAAAAGGCACCATATGAATAACATTGATGTGATTTTGAGAAGAAAACAAAGGATCGCTTTTGTAGGAGAAAGCGGAAGCGGTAAGAGTACTTTATTGGCTTTGTTGAGAGGGTTGTATCATACTAGATTTGTTGATGTTTACGTAGATGATAAAAAAATGGAGTTTGGATTAAAACATTTAAGTGAACATGTGACTTTGATACCGCAAGAACCAGAGATTTTTAATAATACTATTAAGAACAATATTACTTTGGGTTTGAGATTTTCAGATTCTGCTGTTGGGGATGTAACTAAGATTGCTGCTTTTGATCCTGTAATTAAAAGATTGCCTAAGGGATTAAGGTCTAGTATTTCTGAAAAGGGTGTTAATTTGAGCGGTGGAGAAAAACAGAGATTGGCTTTAGCTAGAGGTTTGCTTGCTGGTGAGAAAAGTGATATTTTGTTATTGGATGAGCCTACAAGTAGTGTGGATAGTAAGAATGAATTAAGGATATATCAAGATTTACTGAAAAAATATTCTCAGAAAACGATTATTTCTTCGATTCATAGATTGCACTTGTTGAAATTTTTTGATTACATTTATTATTTTTGGGATGGTAAAATTGTTGCTGAGGGCACTTTGAAGGGATTAATGAAGAATAAAAGTTTTCAAAGAATTTGGAGGGAGTATCATAGGAAGGGTTGAAGATGAAAACTGAACTAAAAAAACTCGTGATTGATGAATTTTCTGATAAGGGTGCTCAAGAACTTTATATTAGGAAAGCTGAAGATGGACTTTGGAAAAGTGAGGAGAAACTTATTAATAAATATTTCAAGAAAAAAGGGAAAATATCTAAAGATGGACTCTTGACGAATATGGCTAAAGAGTTTAATGTGACAAAAAAATACATGAAAGAAGAATATGAACGCGGGGGCAGATTATTAGAAACTAATAAAGAGGTTCTAAAGAACATTGATAAACTAAAGAGCGATAATTGTAAGGTACTCTTGATAGGGACCTCTACAGCGCTGTACTCTTCCTTATCTGTGGAGAAAGCTCTTTATAAAAAATATGGACCAGTCATTTTGACATATAGGGTTGGAGTTTTAGTCGGCAATAGAAAAATATATGTGGGAGCATTAAGAAAATTGAGAGTTAAGGCTAAAGAATGCATTTACATAGATTATAGACAGAAGAATTTGAATGTAGCAAAAAAATTGGGGATGGAGATTATTTTATTTAAGAATAATTCCCAGCTTCTTCGAGATTTGAAAAAGAGGTTGAAATGAAATTGTCTCTTTTCAGTGGTTACAAATAGAAAGGTTTAAATACTCGGGGTTCTAGATAGGTTTATGGTGGATGAACAAGAAATTGATTGGGATGCAACGTCAAGGGCTTGGGAAACAGCCACGGATAGAACGTTTGGAAGGGATAGAGAAGAGCAGAAGCCTTTCTTAGTGGAACCTTTCTGTGCGCAGGTTTCTTGGATGGGGAAGTGGTGCCCTGTTTATCCGTTTACAGAGTACGAGCCTGGGAAGATGTGTCATTATCTCACAAGAGAGGGTTATGAAGATTACCGAGGTCCATGTCTTTGTGAGCCTGAAGGGATTTTTCAGGGAATTGTTGAAAGAGGAACCGATGAGCAGAAAAAAGCACTTGAAAATTTGGCAGACATGAATTTAAGATATAGTGTAAATCCTCCAGCAAATTTTCCGAGACAACTTCATAGAGAGCAACTGAATAGAGCATTGAGTTATGCAGGCAGGATTTATGGAATGCTTGGTTTGGAGGAAAAGCAAGCAGAGGCACAGGCTAAGTGGAGAGAGTTGAATACTTTTAGAGTGGACAGTGGAGAAACAGAGGAAGAACGTGCAGAAAGGTTGAGAGAGCAAGCCGAGATTGATGCGGGGGCTGAAGAGAGAGTCAGAGAATTTCAGAAGAGACTGGCGGAGAGAGAATAATAAAATAGATTAAAGTGTAGTTTGTTTATCTAATTTAGTTTTCATTCTAGAGATTATATTTTTCATTTTTTTTACATCTTTGTGAGATTTCCAGAAATATCCTTGGTCTCTTGTTCCTTTTGTTATTAAGTGGATTATTTTTCCTGCTTCTAATCTTCCCACACGGCCAGTTCTTTGGATTTTTCTGATTGCTGAGGCTGCTTGATCGAAAAAGATGGCTATTGAGAGCCCTCCCTTTAGGTCCAAACCCTCTTCTGTTATTTGGGTCCCCACTATTATGTTATATTTCCCTTCTTCAAATTGTTTTATTGTTTCTAATTGTTTTTTTTGGGTTATTCCTTCTTTTTGACCTATTAATTCTACTGGGGAGGCTTCTGGAATTTTGTCGAGCTCTTTTACAATATTTTTTACTGTGTCTCTGAAATTTGCGAAGATAATTATTTTTGAGTTGATGTTGTTTTTTAATTCTGTTTTTATTATTTCAGCTAATTTAGTTAGTTTTGGATGATCTAAATCTTTTTCTTGAAGTTTTTCTAATAATTGTTTTGCTTTTTTTGTTTGGGGTTCTTGGTTTATGTTTTTGGACGCTTTTGATGTTTCTGTTTCTAATTTTTTTAAGAATTTTGAAAATGAAGATAACCCCTGTGTTTCTAAAAGTTCTAGTGCGTGAGATAATTTGATTGCTGCTGCTGTTAATGAAACTCCGTAATAAGAAGCTCTATTTCCAGATTTTGCTTCTGAGAATAAGTAATTTTGGAAATCTAGTAAATCTCTTTTGTTTATGATAGAGAGTGGTTTTGTTAATCCGAATTCTTTAAGTTGTTTTAATCTTTTTTTGTAGACTTCTGATAATAACGCATGAATCTCTAAAAATTCTTTTGGAAGTTCCACTTCTATAAGTTCTATGTTCTTTTTTTGGATGTATTGCTTTACGTCTTTGGATTCTTCATCTCTTAGTTCTATTGCTTCTATGAAAAGATTTTCTTTTATTTCATTTATTTTTTCTTTTGTCGAACCGGGCGATGCTGTTAATGCCAGAATTCTTGGAAATTGAGATTGTTTCATGTAACTTTGGGTCACTATTGTGTTTGCATACTTCATTCTACTACGATGTGCTTCATCTAAAACAAGTAGTGAGAAATTTTCTAAGTTTATTCTTTTATTTTCTAAATCTTTTGCTATTGTTTGGGGCGTTGCTACTATTATTTTTGATTTTTTATAAAGATCTGTCCTTTTTTTAGGAGAGATCATTCCGGTGAGTAAAATTATTTTGGATTCATCTATGCTTGTGGAATCTAGAAATTCATTTTTTATTTGATTTGATAATGGTCTTGTTGGGGAGCACATTAGAATTTGAGATTCTGGAAATTTGTTTAGTCTTTCTATTGCCAGAGCTATTGCGATTTTGGTTTTTCCCAGGCCTGTTGGAAGTACTACTAGAGTATTCTTATTCTTTGCTGTCTCTACTATGTTTTTCTGATATTCTCTTAGGGTAAATCTGATTTGGGGCATATTATTTGGTGTTGAACACGCTTCGTGTACCCCACCATGCAGAGCTGTCTTTTTTGTATCTATCTGTCCCCTTAAGCTTAGTTAGGTAAATTGTAGAATTTCCGTCATATTCTAATTTTAAATTTAGTGGGCTGATTCTATTTTTGTTTATAAGTAGGTTATATTGGTCTGGATTGTTTTTGGCTTTTGTAAGTCTAATATTGTATTTTTTGTTATATTTTTTAATATATTGGCTAAATTTTATTACTTTGTTTTTTTTGTAGATTATAAATCTTGGAGTTTCTGGATTGGTTTTCATGAAGTCTGGATAATTTTCTTCAAACTTTATGTCAAAATGAATGAATGCTCGACCCCTGGGTTTTAAAACTCTCCAAATTTCTTCAATTAGTTTTGCCTTATTTCCTATATAATGAAAAGCGGCTTGACTTAGGACTATGTCAAAAAAGTTTCGCTTAAATTTTATGCCCTCTCCGATATCATAAAAATGGGGCCTTGGAAGAGGCCGTGAGATAGGAATCCTAAATTTTTTAGCATTTTTTATAAAATCTCTTTGGTTGGACATACTAAGGGTCTTTTTTTCACTTATACCGTGTAATTCAATTTTGTTTTTAAAAAGGTGATTTAAATCTAATAAACATTTTCCTTCGCCAAAACCAATTTCAAGAATTCTAACGGTCTTTTGGTTGTTTATACGTGATTTGATGAATTTTTTAATTAAATTATTACCAAATCTCTTTTCCATACGTTTGAGGCCCCGACTTCTATACCCGAGAGGATCTTTTTTCATACTTAGTATTTAGGTGGATAAAGTTTATAAACCTGTTTTATTGTGATTTTTCTTATGAATTTGCCTATTTTTTTAGAGGCTATTGGAATTTTAATAGTTATTATTATTTAGGAGAGGCCTGATTTTCTGGGTCTTTAAAACTATGATAAGTATTAAATATATGTCTGTGAGGGTGTATATAAATGGTATATGAGTTTAAGAATGTTGAAAAGGAGATTTTGAAGTATTGGGAAAATAAGAAGATTTATGAGAAGATAAAGAAAAGAAATTCTAAGGGTAAGTCATTTTACTTTTTACAGGGGCCACCGTATACGTCTGGAAGATTGCATATTGGGCACGCGTGGAATCATGCTTTGAAAGACCAGATTTTGAGATATAAACGAATGAATAGGTTTAATGTTTGGGATAGAAATGGTTATGATATGCATGGGTTGCCAACGGAGAATAAGGTACAGAAAACTCTTGGATTGAAGGATAAGAAAGAAATTGAAAAATACGGGATTGATAAATTTGTTAGCAAATGTAAAAAATTCTCTTTTGATATGGCTCAGCAGATGAGTAGGGATTTGGTGAATTTTGGTGTTTGGATGGATCATGAACACGCGTATATGCCTATAGAAAATGATTTTATTGAGGGAGAATGGTGGTTTATTAAAAAAGCTCATGACGCTGGAAGAATTTATGAGGGTTTGAAAACTGTAACTTGGTGTTATTCTTGTGAAACTTCTTTAGCCAAACATGAACTTGAATATGAGAATGTTTTGGAAGATTCTGTTTTTGTTAAGTTCAAGGTTAAAGATACTGAAAATGAATACCTGATAATTTGGACAACTACTCCTTGGACTCTTTGTTTTAATCTGGGTGTTATGGTACATCCTGATTTGGATTATGTTAGAGTGAAAGTTAAAGATGAAGTTTGGGTTGTTGCAAAAGGTTTGGCTGGTGCGTTTATTCAGGGTGTTGTTGATGAGAAATTAAAAATTATTGATGAGTTTAAAGGTAATAAATTAGAAGGGTTAAGATATGAGCCCTTGTATTATAAGGAATTGAAAGAGAAGTATGATAAAATAATGAAGGAGTCTAAGAAGGCCTTTACTGTTGTTCTTTCTGAGGAATATGTAGATTTGAGTGCTGGTACTGGATTGGTGCATATGGCTCCTGGTTGCGGACCAGAAGATTTTGAGGTTGGTAGAAGAAATGGAATTCCTGCTTTTAATAATTTGAAGGAGAATGGCGATTATGCTGAAGATATGGGAAAATTCTCTGGGTGGAATGCTAAAAAAGATAGTGAAAAGTTTATGGGTGCTTTGGTTGATACAGGAAAATTAATTGCTAAAACTGAAGTGGAGCACGATTATGCCCATTGTTGGAGATGTAGAAGTCCTGTGATTTATAGAGCTACGAAACAGTGGTTTTTGAAAGTGGAAGATTTGGTTCCTAAGATGGTTGAGGAAATTCCTAAGATCAAATGGGTTCCTAAGGATGGGGAGGCTTCTTTTAATGCCTGGATTTCTAATGTGAAAGACAATTCTATTACTAGGCAGAGATATTGGGGAGCTCCTGTGCCTTTGTGGAAATGTAAGGAGTGTGGAGATTATGTTGTGGTTGGAAGTGCTGATGAATTGAAGAAATTGGGAGGTAAGGTTCCTGAGGATTTGCATAGGCCCTGGATTGACAAAGTAGAATTACCTTGCAAATGTGGTTCTAAAAAGGAAAGAATTAGTGATGTGTTGGATGTTTGGATAGATTCTGGAATAACTTCATGGACTTGTTTGTATTTTCCACAAAGAAAAGATTTGATGGACAAATTGTGGCCTGCGGATTTGGTTTTAGAAGGAACTGAACATACAAGATTATGGTTTTATATGCTGCACTTAGCTTCTGCTGTTGCTTTTGGTAAACCCTCTTTTAAGAATGTGTATATGCACGGCATGTTAAGGGATGTTGAAGGCGTTAAGATGTCTAAATCTCTTGGAAATATTATAAGCCCTTATGATATAGTTGATAAGTATGGTATTGATACCTTGAGATACTATACTTCTACACAGAATGCTGGAGAAGATATGAATTTTTCTTGGGATGAAATTAAACAGAGGAATAGAAACCTGGTAATACTTTGTAATATTGGAAGTTATTTGATGAATTATGCAGATAAGTTAAGTTTTAGAGTTAAGTCTAAAGAGGTAGAGGATAGATATATTCTTTCAAGGTTGAATTCTACTGTTGAAAAAGTTACTGAGTTAATGGAGAATTATGAGTTGGATCCGGTTCCCATTTTGGTTGAGGGGTTGTATTTGGATTTAAGTAGAAAGTATATTCAATTAGTTAGGGCCAGGGTTGGTGAGAAAGAGGTTTATGAAATTATTTTTAAGGTTTTATTTGAAAGTTTGAAAATGTTTTCAATTACTTGTCCCTTTATCACTGAGAAAATTTATTTGGATTTGAAGGAAAAATATAAACTGAAAGAAGAAAGTATCCATATGTTTGAATGGCCTAAGTTTGATAAAAAATTGATTGATAAAAAACTGGAAGATAAGTTCGATTTGGTTTTTCAAGTTGTGAAAGAAGCTTTAGCGCAGAGAGAGAAATCTGGTTATGGGGTCAGGTGGCCTTTGCCTAAATTAGAAGTTAGTACTGAAGAAAATTTGAAGGAATTTATGGAGATAGTTATGAAACAAGTTAATGTTAAGAAAGTTGAATTCAAGAAAGGAAATTTTTCAGTTAAGTTAGATACAAAAATAACAAAAGAATTGGAAAGAGAGGGTTATTTGAGAGAGGTTTTAAGGAGGGTTCAGGCTTTAAGGAAGAAAGAAGGATTGAATGTTAAAGATAGAATTTTATTGAATATTGCTTCTGATTTTGATTTGGGTTTATTTAGAAAGGAGATTATAGAGAAAGTTGGGGCTAAACAAGTAGGTTTTAATGAGAAAAAATATAGGGCTAATAGTGTTGAGAAAATAAAGGGTAAAAGTTTTGAAATTAGCTTCCAAAAGGTTTAAATAAATTGATTTGTTTTTAAAAATAAAGTGGTGATTGAGAAAAAAGTATTTGTGTTTTTTACAGTATTTCTGTTAGGTATGACTCTGGTGTCTGCATTTTCTTTTGCTGAAACTTTTAATAATTTTATGACGGGTTATGCTACTAACAATAGAGAACCAAGCGTGACTTTAAATGCGCCCAGAGATAGTGGGGCTGTAAATAATCCTGTTACTTTTGTTTGGAATTATTTTGATGCTGAAGGTGATGAGTTAGAATATTCTATTGTTCAGATAGATGATCATAGAGGGTTTTTTTCTCCAGTAAATTATAAGGTTCAAGGAGAGAGTTTTAAGATAAGATTGGATGAAGGTGGCGAGTATTGGTGGAGAGTACAGGTAGTTAATGAGTTTGGAAGCAAAATTAGTGATGCAAATAGATTTTTTTTGAATACTGAGGAGAAGGTTTGTTCTGATGGTACTGATTATTTCGAGTGTTCTAGAAATAAACCTCTGTATTGTGATAGTGGTGTTTTAAAAGATAATTGCCAGAAGTGTGGCTGTGATGCTGAGGGGCTATGTCAGCCGGATGGTAGTTGTTTGACAAGAAGGTGTAGTGAGGGTACTGTTTATGGTTCTTGTTCAAATAATAGGCCGAATTATTGTTTTCAAGGAGAGCTAAAAGAGGTTTGTAGTCTTTGTGGGTGTCCAGAAGGTTTAGACTGTATGACTTATGGCAAATGTGGGGTTGTGGAAGAGGTAGAGGAGGAGATTATTGTTTTAGAGCCTGAGAAGGACGAACTGACGTTTTTGGAGAAGGTCGCGAGCTTCTTTAAATGGGTATTTACTGGAAAGCCGCTTTATAAACAAGCTTATAAGTTTTTCTACTTTGTTTATAAATGAATTATTTTATGGGGGACAAATTATGGTAACAAAAACTGATAAGAAAGTATGGTATAAGGTACAGAACATTGTTGTTTCAGCTTCTTTAGAACATGATATTCCTTTAATCAAATTGGCTGAGGCATTGCCAAATACAGAGTATAATCCTGAGCAGTTTCCTGGATTGGTTATGAGGATAAAAGAGCCTAAAACTAGTGCTTTGATATTTAGTTCTGGTAAGATTGTTTGTACTGGAGCTAAGAGTTTGGGTAAGGTTAAACTGGCCGTTGAGGCGATTATTAAGCATTTGGCTAAGGTGAAAATTAAGATTAAAATTAAGCCTAAAATTGTCGTTCAGAATATGGTTGCTTCTGGGGGTATAGGAATGGACCTAAATTTGAATTCTTTGGCGATGGAGTTAGAGAATACAGAATATGAGCCAGAGCAGTTTCCTGGATTAGTGTATAAATTGGAAGGGACAAGGGCTACTTTTTTGCTTTTTAGTAATGGAAAAATAGTCTGTACAGGTACTAGGAGCGAGAACAAGCTAAAGGAAGCTGTTGATTTATTGGTTAAGAAATTGACTAAGTTAAAGAGGAAATAATTTTTTCTTTTTTTGTAGATTTAGTGGAATAGTTATATTCTTTTTGATATAAATTCTTATATTGGGGCTTGTTCTAGAAAGGATTAGGCTAGATGGTGATTTAGGTGGAGATTTCAGAACAGATTGAGAAGTTTAAGGAATTTATTGAATTGAATTATCTTAAGGACTTGCATAAACAGGTTAGGAAAGGTAGAGGGGCTTTAGTGATTGATTTTTCTGAGTTAGTTAGATTTGACCCGGAATTGGCTGAGCAATTATTGGCTGAGCCAGAGGATTGTATTAAGGCTGCCGAGATGGCTGTTGATCAATTTGATTTAGGAAAAAGTTTAAGGGTTAGGTTTAGGAATTTGCCAGATTCTGAAAAAATAGAAATAAAAAATATTAGGAGTGAGCATTTGGGCCTGTTTATTGCTTTTGATGGTATTGTGAGGCAAGCTAGTGATGTCAGGCCGCAGGTTGTAAGTGCAAAGTTTGAGTGTCCCAGTTGCGGGAATAATATTTCCATTTTGCAAGTGGATACTAAATTTAAAGAGCCGACAAGATGCAGTTGTGGTAGGCGGGGAAAATTTAGATTGTTAAATAAAAGTTTGGTTGATGCTCAAAGATTGGTAATAGAGGAGAGTCCTGAAAGTTTGGTTGGTGGTGAACAGCCTAAGAGATTAAGTGTTTTTTTAAGAGAAGATTTGGTTGAGCCAATAATGGAGAAAAAAACCACTCCCGGAAGTTTGGTTAGAATTACTGGGGTGTTGAAAGAAGTGCCTGTGTTTTTGAGAACAGGTGCGCAGTCTATAAGGTATGATCTGATGTTGGAATCAAATTTTATTGAGCCTGTTGAAGAAACCTTTGAAGAAACTGATATTGGTAAAGAGGATGAGGAAGAAATTTTGAGATTGGCTAGAGATCCTAAGGTGTATGAAAAGTTTAGGAATAGTATTGCTCCGACTATTTATGGCCATGAGGATATTAAGGAGGCCTTGGTTTTGATGCTGATGGGCGGTGTGAAAAAAGAAAGGGCTGATGGTACAATGGTTAAGGGTGACGTGCATGTTCTTATTGTGGGTGATCCTGGATCAGCAAAATCAATGCTGTTGACTTATATTAGTAAGAATGCTCCTAGGGCGAGATATATCGCGGGTAAGGGTGCGAGTGGTGCAGGGATTAGTGCGAGCGTTGTTAAGGATGAATTTTTGAAGGGTTGGGCTTTGGAGGCGGGTGCTTTGGTTTTGGCAAATAAAGGATTTTTGTTGTTGGATGAAATGGATAAGATGGCTCCAGAGGATACTAGTGCATTGCATGAAGCGATGGCACAACAGCAGGTTACAATAGCAAAGGCGAATATACAGGCCACTTTAAGAGCTGAGACGACTGTGCTGGCTGCTGCCAATCCTAAATTGGGGAGGTTTGATCCTTATCAACCAGTTGCAGGACAGATTGATATGCCTCCTGCTTTGATAAACAGATTTGATTTGATTTTTCCTGTGAGGGATGTTCCTGCAAAGGATACGGATACTAAAATTGCAAGTCATGTTTTAGAATTGCAGTATAATCGGAGTTTAGGAGAGCCGGAGATTGATAAGATTTTATTTAAAAAATATATTTCTTATGTAAGGCAAAAGATTTTTCCTAAGTTGGATAAGGGGGCAATGGATGAGATCAAGGATTTTTATGTTAGTTTAAGGAATTCAGGAAGTTTTGGTGAAGAGCAAGTTGTTAGGCCAATACCTATTACTGCAAGACAATTGGAGGCCTTGATTAGATTGGCTGAGGCGAGTGCAAGAGTTAGGTTAAGTAATAAGGCGAATCGATCTGATGCTAGGAGAGCTATAAGGATCTTGAAGTATTGTTTGCACCAAGTTGGTGTTGATCCTGAAACAGGACAAATTGATATTGATAGAATAAGTACTGGAATTACTGCTTCACAAAGAAATAAGATTTTGGTTGTTAAAGATCTTATTGTTGCTTTGGAAAAAAGTTTAGGGAAGAAAGCAATTCCTTTGGAGGATATTATTTCTGAAGCTGCGAATAAAAATTTGAGTGAAAGTGATGTTGAAGAGGCTATAAATAAGTTGAAGAGAGAGGGTGAAATTTTTGAGCCAAGAAAAAATGTTCTGAGTAGGGTCTGAGAGTTAGTATAAACTTTAAATAAGAGCAGATTCTTATTAATCTTATGCAAGAAAAAGCGGCTTATTGGATTATGTTCTTTTCAATTGTTTTAGCTACGGTGTTTGTTGCTTTGCTTATATATTTCGGAGTTAGGTATGTTGGGGGAGGCGTTTCAGAAGATTTGGTAAAAGAGATAGGTGAAGATGCAGGGATACAAGTCTTGGCTGCTGTGAGGCCTATTGTTGGAGAGATTAAGGGACAAATTGTTATTTTCAATAGTGGAGAGTATGATATTGTGGGTTTAAGAATTATCGGGCTTAGTAATCAACAGGAAATAGATGAAATAAGTTCTGAAGTAACTCCTAGGGTGGTCTCTCAGGATGGAGGAGATATATTAATTAGGTCAAGAGAGACTAAACTGGTTAAAATAGAATTTAGTGAAGATACCTGGTCTGGGATTAATAAAGTTAAGATAATACCTACGTTTTTTGTTTCTGAAATTGGGGAGTTAACTTTAGAAGAGAAAAGTGATGAAAGGGTTCTTACTTCTGCAGTGGTTTGCAATAATAATGGTATATGTGAAGAGGATCTGGGGGAAACAGTAAGTAATTGTCCTGGTGACTGCGTTGTAGTTACTGATGAAGATCAAAATGGAGATCAAAATGGAGATCAAAATGGAGATGATGAGGAATGTACGGAAGAAGACACTGAGACTTGCAATACTGGACTTTTAGGAATTTGTTCTGGTGGTGTAAGAACTTGTGTTGGTGGTGAATGGGGGGACTGTGTACAAGATAAACAACCAACTGAAGAGATTTGTGAAGATGGGTTGGATAATGATTGTGATGGAAGTGTTGATGAGGAATGTGGTTCAGTGTATTTAAGTGATTTTGGAGCAGTTTGTGATGGTATAACAGATGATTCTGGGGCTGTAACAACCGCTTTGGATTTATTGGCGCCTGGGCAAACTTTGGTGGTTGAAGGAATTTGTGCTGTCGGCCATACTGGTTGGCAAGGATTTACTTTGGAAGGTTATGAAGACATAACAATCAAGGGGAAAGACCAAAATTCTGGATTTAAGTTATTGGTAAGACCGGACCAGGTATTTAAATATAGGGGGGATGTGGATACTTTTTTTCTTGTTAAGAACTCACAAGACATTAAGTTCAGTAATTTGATTTTTGATGGGGGTAATATCCAAGATGTTATGGGGTTAGATATCCAGCATGTTGATGGTTTGGATGTAGTGGATTGTGAATTTTTTGGATGGGGTCCTTCTACAACTATTTTTCAAACAGGTCCCTTGTTTATTACCGGAGGCGGTGATAATTTAATAGAGGGAAATCTGGTTCATAACAATCATAGGGGATTTGCTATCGGGCATGCAAGGGAGGCTGATTCTAAAACTGAGGATATAACTGTTCGAGGTAACTTTTTTTATGATAACAAATTTACTTCGATAAACGTGTGTGCTGTGAACGGAGAGATTTACGATAATGAACTTAAAGGGAATCCGTTTGAGGGGTCTGGGATTGCGGTGGTTGGAGATAATTTTGTAACAGCAGTTTCTAAGAATTTGGTTATTAGGGACAACTTGATATATGACTCTAAATGGCAGGGGATACAAAGTGATACAGATTATATGGACGGTCCAGAAGTTTATCCGGAAAATATTGAAGTTAGAAATAATGTTATTTACTCTAATGGTGCGAGTGGTGTTTATGTGGTTAGTGCTAAGAATTGGAGAGTTATTGATAATGAAATTTATGATAATTACAATTCTGGAGTTGTTGTTGAGAGGGGTAGTGATATATTGATTCAGGGAAATGAAATTTATAATTCTGAGGGTGTGACTCTACAGGATTATGGAGTCCATTTAGAGTCCTGGCAGATTCCAGGAGATGTTCGAAATGTCGAGGTAATTGATAATCAAATCTCTGACATGGTTGAGCAAGGGATAAGGCTAGGGTCTTTGAATGAAAGTAATCCTGGAAATACTTTTATTGATATAGTGGGAAATAGTATTAGTGGCGGGAAGAGAGGGATTTTAATAAGGGAGGGTTATTTGGAAGTTGATTTTAATAATAATGTTTTTGGTGATACTCTTTGGTGTGATTTGGATATTCGGAGTTCTGGAGTGGAGGGGGGCGGGAATCAGTTTGATACTGAATGTGAAACAAATATTTTTTGAGCCACTTTTTTGTAAAATAGGGGTTCTAAGATAAGAATCTTTAAAACTATTATTTTGTTTTATGGGCTGAGAGTGGTACAAGCTAGGCAGACTGCCTATAAGGTTTGGATAAGTGATTTGATTAGTGGGGAGTATCGTAAGGAGCAAGGCGAGTGGGATCCTAATTATGTTTTGGTTAAGGATAAGAAAATTTCTAGAGTAAACGTGATTGCTACTGTTTTAGATAAATCTTCTGAAGGAGACTTTGGTTATGCTTATATTGAGCTTGATGATGGTTCGGGTAAGATAAGAGTTAAGGCTTGGAAAGATGATATTAGTTTGATTGGTGATGTTGGTTTAGGTGATCTGATTTTATTTATTGGGAGGGTAAGAGAATTTAGTGGAGAAATTTATTTGACTCCTGAAATTGTTAAAAAATTGGATAATCTTGCTTGGGCGAAATTAAGAAAGATAGAATTGACTAACCTCTATGGAGAGCCTTCAAAAAGAGAGGATGTTGTTGAAAATGTTCAAAACCAGGAAAAAGTTGCTGTGGAGTCTGTTGGGAATGTTACTCAGACAGTTAGGCAGAAAATATTAAATATAATTGGAAGTGCTGATGAGATTACGTATGATGAGGTGGTTTCTAAGAGCGGTTTGGATTCAGAAGAGGTTGAAAATCTCGTTAAGGAATTGATCAAGGAAGGCGAGATTTATACTCCTAGGCCTAATTATTTGAGGGGTATCTAGGGTTTTTTATACAAACTTTTAAAAATTTTCTTATTATCTGATTGTTTATGGAATATGAGCAATTATTGAAAAAGGCTAAAGAAAGCATGCCTGAGGTAAAATCTTCTAGTGAGAGGTTTGAGATTCCTAAGGTTAGTGGCCATTTGCAGGGAAATAAGACAATAATAAACAATTTTGCTACTATAGCTAAAATTCTTGGTAGAGGGCAAGAAAAATTATTGAAATATTTACAAAGAGAATTGGCTACTCCTGCTGTTCTGGATGGGCAGAGATTGGTTTTAGGAAGAAAAATAACTTCTGCTTTTATTAATCAGAAGATTGAGCAATTCGCCAGGGATTTTGTTTTGTGTAAAGAATGTGGAAAACCAGATACTCAGCTTGAGAAAGAAGATAGGGTTTTGTTTGTAAGATGTACTGCTTGTGGGGCGAGGCATCCTGTTAGGACTAAAATATAAGGGTTTACCCTTATCAACCCACGAGAACAAGCCTTTGTCAACCCACGAGAAAACGTTAGCGGAAAATTAACGGAAAAAATGATGTTAGTTAAGTTTCATAAGGATGGTAATTGCGTTGTGGCTATTTGTGATAAGGACTTAATTGGAAAGACTTTCAGTGAAGGTGATTTTGAAATTAAGGTGAGTGAGTATTTTTATGGTGGTGAGGAAAAAACCAAAGAAGAAGTTAGTGAGATTATGAAGGAAAGTGATAATCTGAATTTGATTGGTAAAGAGAGTGTTGGATTGGCTGTTAAATTGGGGATTATTAATAAGGAAAATGTTATGATGATCCAGGGAGTGCCACATGCGCAAAGAATATCATGCTGATTATTTTCAGGCAATAGTTCAGTTGAGGCCTGCTGATGAAGAATTAATGAAGTTTTTTGAGAAAAGAATCTCTAAGACTGGTGCTTGGATTTCTAAAAAGAAATTTTTGAAAACTGGTGTTGATTATTATATTTCTTCTAATAAAATTGCAAGACAAATAGGGAAGATGATGACGCGGAGTTTTAAAGGTGAGTTGAAAGAGAGTAAAAAATTGTATAGCAGAGATAGGCAAACTTCTAAGAATGTCTATAGAGTTACTGTTTGTTTTAGGTTGAAGGAAGAGGAAGACTAATTTAATCCTTATGGAGTAGTTTGGCAAATTATTTAAAGAAGTAAATTCTTTTTTATTTTATGAATAGATTTGGAAAAACTACGGCCATATTGATTGTTGCTTTAGTGGTGATTATTTTTATTGCTTTTTTTAGTTTGGATCTTTCTGGTAGTTCTGTTTTTAAGCAATCTAGTCAACCAACTACACAACCAACATCTTCTCCTACTTCTGTTTCAGCAGAAAATTGTGTCCCTCCTTGTGAACCTTGTGTGGAGGTTTGTGTTATGGAAGGTGGTACCCCCAGAGGCGGGACTGTGACTTATACTTGTATGCCTAGTGGTAAGGTGAAGTGCCCCAATGGAATTTGTGCTTCGAATTATGAAGTTTGCGAGTGTCCCTACCCCTGTGATCCTTGTATCGCAGTATGTTATGGTGGTCAATGTAGGCTCCGAGGAGAAGTGGGATATATGGCTAGGAAATACTGTCCTGATGGCACATGTCGCCCCGAAAGTGACAGTTGTTCGCCTTGTAACCCTTCTTGTAATGAGTGTACGGAAAGGTGCAGGGATGGCGTTTGTGAAACTCGATTTGGGGGTTGGATAATTTGCCCTCCGGGTACTGCTAATGCTGGATCTTGTGTTAATGACCCGGGAAGATGCAATACTGGATGTGTTCCGCCGTGTGATGGCTGTGTGAATCAATGTTGTGAAAGTGAAGGTGGCAATTATTGTGGTTGCTGCTACGACCATTGTGGCTATTTTTTGGGCATGGAGAGGTGCGCTGATGGACGCTGCATCCCAGAAGAAGATTCTTGTTTTTAATCCTTTTTAAGGATTGCATAAAAAATTTAGGTAAAATGGTTTTTGGCTAGGGTAACCTTTATATACCAAATTTCTTGAGTGTATTTCATGGAAAGAAAGCCAAGGGTTTTTAGGGATAAAGGTGGAAGAGAATTATCTCAGGAAGAAGTGGAGCAGCTAGAGATTCGTAGGATTAGATTGCCTAGGGGAAGAGAGACCATGGGTGTTCTGGATCAGAGACTTGGTGCCAGTAGGATGAGGGTAAGGTGCATGGATGGAAAAACTAGAATTTGTAGAGTTCCTGGCAGACTTAAACGGAGATTGTGGGTTAGAGAAGGAGACATACTTTTAATTGAACCTTGGGAGCTTGGGGGCGATGAAAAAGGGGATGTTGTGTTTAAATACAGGCCTAGCCAGGTGAATTGGCTAAAAAGAAGTGGCCATTTAAAACAATTAGAAGCTGAGGAATTTTAGAATAGCCCTTTTAAAACAGTCTTTTGGAAAAAGGTTGGCAAAAATTGGCGGAAAATTGAAAAAAACTTTGGAAAAGTGCTAAGACCCCAAAAATAGATTCTGAAAATGTATGAATTAAAGATTCCTAAGGGAAGGGTTGGATGTTTAATCGGAAAGAAAGGAGAGATTAAAAAGATAATAGAAAGAAGCACTAAAAGTAGAATAAGGGTTTCTAGAGAAGGTGATGTTGAGATAGAAGGAGAGGGTTTAGGGGGGTTTATTTGTGAGAAAATTGTTAAGGCTGTGGGAAGAGGATTTAATCCTGAAATTGCTTTGAATTTAGTAAGAGATGATTATGAACTTGAAATTATTGATATTAAGGAGTTTTGTGCTGGGAGTAAGAAAAAGATTATTAGGGTTAAATCCCGATTAATTGGGAGCGAGGGAAAGGCAAGGACGATTATTGAAAGATTGACTGGGTGTAATATCTGTATTTATGGGAAAACTGTTTCTACTATTGGACGGGTTGATAGACTAAGTGTTTGTCATAGGGCTATTGAGAAATTATTGCATGGAAGTCCGCATGGAAAGGTTTATGGTTTTGTAGAAAGAGAAATGAAAAGAATAGTAATTTAGTAGATGCGCGGGCGTTTTAATTTTATTACTGTTATGAGCAAGATTATTGTAATTATTACGATCAGATAGTTTGTGTATTGAGGATCGAATATTTTGATTGAAGGCATGCTTGGAAGTACTAGTGGGTATAGGGCCAAAGCAAGTAAAATTACTGAAAGTATAAATAGAAAAGTTTTTTGTATTCCGTGTTCTACTGAGATTACCATTGTTGTTTTTTAATATTTTTGTTTATAAAAATGTGTTGGTTTGAGCTGTATCTCCGAAAGTAAATCAAATCATTGAATTAGATAGGCTACCAGCCCATCTTTAGATACAACAAGAACCAACGGTTCTTATGATTTCCCTTCTAAAATAAAGTTATTAGAAGCCAATCCCTCGCTTCTAAGAAAGCTTTCGCTACACCAGCATATTGAAAAATACAGAACTAGTCAAGTACCAGCAAAATTAGGCTTCTTCATCAGCATTTTTTCAACACCAATAACCATGCTGAACAAGAATGTCCTAAAAGGAATCTTGCTAGCACACAATCTCCATAAAACCTGCAGTAAAACATCAACAAGGTAATAGAAATATCTTATTACGTAATCAGCACTTCTGCTCATAATACGAGCAGAATTATGCACAGCATAATTAGTCTCAATCTGCCATCTATTCCGATACATATTTCTAACACCCCATTTATTATTAAACTTGAGAGAAGAGAGAAATAACCAATCCTTCTTTTCTATATCCTTACACACATACAAGTTAGACTCAACCTTATACGTGCTTTTATTCACATTAAGCTTCATAGGATATTTCTCATGATGAAAATTCTTAGTTTCCTTGATAAGCTCCTTGGAATATTTGCCATAACAAGGAATATGTATCAAATAAGGAAATTTATTTTCTGTTAGAAAATAAATTAGTTCCTTGCTGAAGAAGCCTCTATCAAACTGAACAACTTCAATCTTTCCTAGCCAAGGCTTGACAGTCGATAATAGCAAGGCTATACTTTCAGTTAAATCCTGTCCAATGTGCCAAGGCAAGGCAAACAAGGGAATTCTCTCCTCTTTATTTCCTGTTAGAACACTGATTGTAACAAACTTGAATGCTTTCGGATACGATTTGCCGTTATATGATGTCTCTATAATGTGCAGCTTATCGGTTTTGCCATAAAATCCTTGTTCTTGAAAGTCAACAGCAAGCCTTACTTTAGTCTTCCTGAAATGAGGAGCTAATTTATTCATCAATTTAAGAAAGGTTTCCTGCAGATCTTCTTCATAGATCTTCTTCTTGATATCTAAATGAAGGGAATCTGTTTTATTGCTATAGCTTTCAACATAGCCTTTGTTGCTGGCAGCATCTATGATTGGTTGAACATACTTTGGTGCTTTGTTCTTACCAAAGAGGTAAGAGAAAAGTTTTTTTAGTTTCTTCTTCACCCATTTTATTCTATGTATCATGAAGCAAGTACTGAGCATAGCTCATACTTGCTTTTTTCTATTAATTTAAGAATAATAAAAACTACTTCGGATTAACTGTTGAGATTGTCTAGAATAACAAATTTTATAAAAGAATCTAAAAATCTTAAGGTAAAAGATGGTGAAACACCGAGCTGAAGAACTGGCGAAAGAACAGAGAGAGATTTCTGTTGCAGCATTCTTTGAGAAAAATAGGCATTTGTTAGGATTCGATAATCTATTGAGAGCTCTGAGTACGACTGTTAAGGAATTGGTTGATAATTCTTTGGATGCTACTGAAGAGATGAGGGTTTTGCCAGAGATTAAGATAGAGCTTAGGCAGTTGGGGGAAACAAGGTTCGTTGTGTCCGTACAGGATAATGGGCCTGGGATAGTTAAGGAACAGATACCAAAAGTTTTTGCGAAATTATTGTATGGGAGTAAGTTCTTTAGATATCAAATGTCTAGGGGGCAACAAGGAATCGGCGTTAGTGCTAGTACGTTGTATGGTCAGTTAACTACAGGTAAACCTGCAATTATTACTTCTAAAATTGGGAAGAAAAGGCCAGCGCATCATTATCATTTGAAAATTGATATTAATAAAAATGAACCTCATATTATTAAGGATCACATAGTTGATTTTTCTTTGGACCATGGGACTAGAGTTGAGATTGAGTTGGAAGGAAAGTATCAGAAAGGAAAACAAGGTGTTGAGGAATATTTAAGACAGACTGCTATTGCAAACCCACATGCTGAGGTAATTTTTATTGGCCCTGATAAGAAAAAAACTGTTTTTAAGAGAGTTGTGCAGAAACTGCCGAAAGAGCCAAAGGCGATTAAGCCGCATCCTTATGGTGTTGAAGTTGGCATTTTATTGAGGATGGCTCATCAGAGCAAGGCAAGAAACTTGCAGGGGTTTATGTCTTCTGAATTTTCAAGAGTTTCTAGCAATTTAGCTAAACAGATTTGTGATAGAGCTTTGGTTGATTGCAGAATGAAACCAAAGGAACTTGGTCATGTGCAAGCTGAGTCGTTGATTAAAAGTATTAGGGAAACTAAAATTATGGCTCCTCCTTTAGATTGTTTGAGTCCTATTGGTGAAAAGGCTGTTATAGATGGTTTGAAGAAGGAGATTAAGGCAGATTTTTACGCGGCCATTACTAGAAGACCTAAAGTTTATAGGGGTTTTCCGTTTCAAATTGAGGCTGGTTTGGCATATGGGGGAGAGATACCTTCTGATGATTCAATCAGATTAGTGAGGTTGGCTAATAAGGTTCCTTTGCAGTACCAGCAAGGGGCTTGTTCAATAACTAAGAGTGTTTTACAGACAAGCTGGAGAAATTACGGGCTGAGTCAGAGTAAAGGGGCGTTGCCTGTTGGTCCTGTTTATTTATTGGTGCACATTGCCTCAGTGTGGGTACCTTTTACTTCTGAGGCCAAGGACGCCATCGCGCACTATCCTGAGATTATTAAGGAATTAAAATTGGCTTTACAGGATGTTGGTAGAAAGTTAGGAAGTTTTATTAGAAAAACTGTTAAAGCTAAGGAGCAGCAAGAAAGAGTAAATTTGTTTGGTAAGTATATTCCTGAAGTTGCTCGCGATTTAGCTATTTTAAGTGGCGAGAATAAGGTTTTGATTGAGAAAAAATTAAATTCTATATTGAAAAAAAATGCGAAGGCGATACTAAATGAAAAAAAAGAAAGTTAGTTCTAAGGATGAATTGAAGAAATTTGGGAAAGATTTAGTTGGTCAGGTTAAAAAAGGAAAAAATCCTCTGATTGAATTGCCAGTTAGATCTTTGAGTAATGTTGAATTTGATAAGAAATCTAGGACATTAGTTTTAGGGAATAAAATGGCAAGTAGACAATTCTTTAATGTTGCTCATGCTAAAAAGTTTTTACAGACTTTAGAAGTTGCTAAGGTAAGTGGCGATTTATTGAAAGAGAAAAAGCATGCTAGTCTAAGAGATGTATTTTACATGGTTAAGAGAACTATTCCAGGAACCAAAGTTAATGTTGTGGATGATCAAAGTGAGAGTGATTCTGTAATTGAGGATATGGAGTTGATTGTTGGAAAATCTAGAGAGCAGTTAAACGTAAACGCTAATAAGATGGGGAGTGTTGCTGGCAAGGTTGTTGTTGAGGATAAGGGCGATACTATTGATTGGAGCAAGATGGGTTCTGGAGGGTGGAGCATTCCTAGTAATGTTGAGGATATTAAATTTAAGAAAGTGGCTGCGAAATATGTTTTGTATATGGAGAAGAGTGCTGTCTGGGAGAGGCTGCATGAAGATCGATTTTGGGATAAACAAAATTGTATAATTATGAGTTCGCAAGGCCAGACTACTAGAGGCATTAGAAGATTATTACAGAGATTGTATAATGAGCATAAGTTACCGATTTATGTATTGGCGGATTGGGACATTTATGGCGCGTACATTTATTCTGTTATAAAATACGGTTCTATTGCACTCGCGCATTTATCTGAAAAAATGGCTATTCCAGGGGTAAGGTACTTAGGTATTACCTATCAGGATATAGAGAATTATGGGTTGCAAAAACATTTGATTAAGCTGAAGGATACAGATAAAGCGAGAATTAAGCAGGTTTCTCAATATGCTTGGTTTAGAGATAATACGGCTTGGTTGAAACAATTTATTATGATGAAAAAAATTGATGCTAAGGCGGAGATACAGGCGCTAAGTGCCAGGGGTATAAGTTTTATTTCTGACACTTATCTTCCGACCAAGATTAAGGCTAAGGATTTTATAGATTAAATTTTATGAAAAAAATATTATTAGTGTTTTTGGTTTTGTTTGTGGTTGCTTTTTTTGTTAGAGATAGGTTTGATGGTTTTTTTATTGGCGAAGTTGTATTTGAAGAAAATAAAGAAATGCTTTCCCAAGATTTTGGAAATATTAATGTTTATTTTTGTCCTCAAGAGGATTGTGAAAATATTCTTTTAAGGGAGATTGAAGATTCAAATTTAGTTTATTGTGCTTTTTTTGATTTAAATTTAGAAAGTGTTATTGAGGCAATAAGGTTGAAGGAGCATAAGCTTATTATTGATGATGCTAATTTTGATAAGGTTGAAATGGATTTTGTTAGAAAAGATGGTAAACAAGGATTAATGCATAATAAGTTCTGTATTTTGGATGGTTCTAAGGTAGTTACTGGAAGTATGAATCCTACTAAAAATGGTGTTTCTAGAAATAATAATAATCTAGTTTTGATAGAGAGTAGAACTTTGGCTGATAATTATTTGGATGAATTTAATGAGATGTGGGGAGGAAGTTTTGGTAAGGGTGATAAGGTTCGAAATCCTAGAGTTATGTTTAATAGTTTTTTAATAGAAAATTTGTTTTGTCCCGATGATGGGTGTGAAAATAGGGTAATTGAAATTTTGAACGGAGCTAAGGGTAGGATTTATTTTATGACTTTTTCTTTTACTTCTGATGGTATTGGCGAAGAGATTATTAAAAATTATCATTATGGTGTTGATATAAAAGGTGTTTTTGAAAGAACTCAGGCAGGAAGTAAATATTCTGAATATGAAAAGTTTAAGGAATTAGGAATGGATGTTAAATTGGATGTTAATAAAGGAGCAATGCATCATAAGGTGTTTATTGTTGATGATATTGTTGTTTTTGGCAGTTATAATCCTTCTAAATCTGGGGATAGCAAGAATGATGAGAATGTTTTGATTGTTCATGATTCTAGTGTGGCTGGTTTGTTTGTTGAGGAGTTTGAGAGGGTTTATGGACTGGGCGAAATTGAAGATTAACTATTTAGGTATTCAAATTTGAGAATCTTTTTGGAGCTTCTTATATGTTGCCAAATTAAAAAACCACAAGCGCACCCGATCAGATTGATTATGAAAAAGATTAGGGATAAGTTGAGAACGTTGCCTAAATTTTCTATTATGAAGTCGAAAGATATGAAGAAACTAAATAAAATTGGCATGATAGCATTTGAGATTGCAAGGACAAAGATTTCATGGTAACTACTCTTTTTGAAAGTAGTTTGACTAATAAATAATAATAATTCGAAGATTAAACCAATAATGATGAGAACTAATATTGTGTCTTGTTGAAAGCTTTCTAGATAAGGTACCTTAAATTGTTTGACAGCTTCTATAAGATAAAATAATAAAACGGCTCCAAATCTTTGTACAAAAAGTATCAGTAGGGCTAAGATAATATTAAGAAAAAACATAAAAAGAACTAGTTTGAAAAAACTGTTTGGTATGGAGTCTATTAAGTAGTAGGCTAGAGACCAAAGGAGAGAGAATAGGACTATGGCTAAAAGATTAAACTTGTTATATTTAAAATAATTTTTAATTGACCTTTCTTTTATTTTTATCATTTTTATCTTCATCTTTTTGTTTGTCTTTCCCTCGGGCAAGGTTTATTAAAACCGTTTCAATAGTTTTGATATCCTTCTTGACTTCATTTAATCTCTCATCATATTTTTCCATTTTTATCCTGTAGTGAGACTCAGCCAATGTTTTTTTGATAAATCTCTCTTTTTGGCTTTCTTTTATTAGGTCTATTATAGCGTCTTTTTCTATTTTTAATCTTTGCAGTCTCCTTTTTAATCTATTTACTTTTTCTTTTTTATAAATAATATAACTTAAAAGGAAAACAGTTGCCAAGCCTATCGTTATACTTTTCCAATGTTTTTTTAAGAGGCCTACACTTTCTCTTGCAATAAGTTGGGTTATGTTTAGTTTTGCTTTTTCAGCGTCTAGTCCATTCTCTCCTTCTATAAGCAAGACATCTGCTTTATCCAAATTTTCTTCATTGAATGCGACTATTGCCTCTTCGAATATTGCTGAGGTTTTTGATGTATCAATATCTTGTGCGGAGTACTCATCAATTTTTGATTTTAATTTATCCATCCTACTTTTAATGCTGTACACCTGCTCTTTTTTGAAAATTACTTCCTCTGTGTTCTGTAAAATTAAGGAATAATCCACAAATTTTAGATTGTTCTTTTTATTCTCGATGTTTTTGACTAGTCCCTGGGCATAATCTTTTTTGAAGCTATCTTCCTGTCCTTTTATTTTAAGTGATATCCCCTCTGTTTTTGCTCCGCTAAAGGCGTTTTTCATTGAGAGCAATAAATCTTCGAAATAGATGGTGGAAAAATTACTACTTTTTAATTTATCAACTTCCACCTCTGATTCAAAGATATAATCTAGAACGGTTAGTTCCATATCTGTTTCTATGGTTAAGGCTAAAGAATATGCCAGGGTATATTCTCTTTTGAGTAGTAATCTAGAAATTTCTATTCTAGTGGTTTCATATTGGCTAGTATTCAATCTTTTGTTATTTGCGTATTTTTCGACATTTTTGTTTACTTGTTCAATGAACCTATTGATCTCTAGAATGTTATCTTTTCTTTTTTTGATTTGAACAGATAGTTCCCCTAATTCTGCAAGACTGAATTCATCTTTGAAGTTTTTGTAGTCTTCCTGTGCTTGTTTGTATAGGCGGTTTATTGTGTCATCTGGGTAGCCTTTGTCGTTGACTTCATTTACGTAGTCATTTATTTCGTCCATGAGTTGATTGGCTCTAGTCTCTTTTTCAGATAAGGTTAGCTGTGCCTGTACTGAATATGCTAAACTCATACAAATAAGAATTATTATTAATCTTCTACTTTTTTTCATTTTTTAATCTTTTTTTAAGTTCTTTTTTTATTCTATTCTCTACGTCTTTTTCAATCTTTCTTCTTTCTTTAAGGCTTTTTCTTTCCTTATGGTTGAAAGTTGAAGCCCTGTGCAGGATATTTAACGTCATATTTTTAGTCCTTGACCAGAAAGACCCCCTTTCTTTTTCAATCCTTGAAGCGAGTATTTCGAGGTTCTTATCCAATTCTACTAGTCTCTCTTGGTTAATCCTGCTTACTGTGGCATACTCTGCCTGACCTAGCTTGTTCTCTACAAAGTAACCTTTCTGAGAAAGCTTTATGTCTTTGAGTATTTTTCTTCTTTCGCTCTCCATTCTTCTTTTTGCTAGCTTGGCTGTCAGGGCTGCCATTCTTTTGCTTATTAGTTCTAATCTTTTTTGTCTTATCTTTGCTATCCGCAGGCCGTATTGTTCAATGGTTTTGGAAAAATTAGCAAAATCTATTTCTTTTTTTACATAATACCCTCTTTGTGCTTCTTTGATTAAACTGATAACATTTTCTTCTTCTTTGTTTAGGTAAAAGATTTTGTATTTAATTATTAGTGCGTGTATTTTTTTGTAGAGAATTGTGGTTACTACTGATAGCCCTAGGAGGGATATTAAAATTGCCAGCCAATGATTAATAATAGCTTTAAGAATATTTATTCTTCCCTTTGTTTCTAAAAGTTCTGTTAGCTGGGCTTCTTTTAGGTTCTTTGCTGCCGTTTCATAGTCCTCTCTATCAAATGCTGCAAGCGCAAGAGTGTAAAGTTTTTCAGTTGTACTTACGTCTAAGCCTTCTTTCTTCGCATCTTCTATCCTTTTCTCAACGTCTTTCATTAAGGTTTTTGCTTCATAGGCTCTGTCTTTCTTTTCTATGAGGCCATCTATTATGTCCTTTGCTTGTTTATATTGTTTATTTTCAAATGCATTCCTTGCTTCATTTAATGACCAAGAAATGAGTTTTGTTGCAAAGCCTTCTTTTTCCATTTCTGTTATTATTTGTTCTCCTTTTGAAATTGCTTCTAATGCTACCTCCCCTTTTATTTCATGCACTACTAGGTTGATTGTTCTTTTTTCTACTATCTTTTGGGAGGTTTGGCCTTTTACAAGATTGCCTTCAATTGTTGCTTCCAGTTGATAAATTCCGAAACTTAAATATTTGGGAGTATCAATATATACAGTAAATTTATCTTTTCCTTGGTAGATTATTTGTGAAATTGTTATTGGTTTTATTGTGAGGTATTGTTCTAGGAAACCTTCGACTTTAAGAGTAATATCTTTTAAAACTGAGTTGGGATAAATATTTGCAATATCTATATTGAAAAAATTGGATTCGCCCTTTAAGACTTCTACCGTTTCTGAGCTTTCTTTTATTTGTAGTGCTCTTTCTGTACTAACTTGTCCGCTTGAGCCACCTGCTGCGCCCCCACCTGCTGCGCCACCCGTGCTTCCTCCACCACTGGTTATAGGCGCAGTGTTTAGACAGTCAGAGTCTACATCATCCCAACACCCTTCTCCACAAACACCATCAGCTCCATTACAGAGGAGAATTACATTTTGAGATAACGCATCACTTGTATCTGAATCAGAAATTACACTTACACTAATAGTGGTATTTGTTCCATTTTCATCATAAGGGGCGCTTGTGCCAACTATAAGGGACAGATTTGCCCATTCGATTGATTGTGCAGTTAAATTGGAAAAATTGCTTGAAATATTTCCAGTAAGGAGTGACCAACCAGGAGGCAAGCTCCAATTTAAGGTTATGTTGAAAACTGTTTCATCTGCATATTTAGCAAGGTTTTGTATCTTTGATTTAAGTGTTTGTATACTTGTTTGCTTGGCTGTTGTTGGATAAGTATCCAGAGTCAGTATAAGATATGGTCCGCCAGTGTAGGAAGAAATCTCTACACTAGTGTTTAGCTGGAGCGGAGACGGTATTTCATTATCGTTGGATGCTGTGGTTGATATTACTGAATCTATGTCAGTTATGTCATCATCAAATGTTACGTTTATTCCAATTGTGATATTTTCCTTGGGGGCGATGTTAAACGGTTCTGATAGGTTGTAGGTTGTGTCATCCCATGTTGAGGATAGATCTATTGTAAGATTAAAATCACCAGTATTGTTGATAGTTAAAGTACCTATAGGCCCTGTTGTGTCTATTATACCTATTATTGTTCCGAAATCTAAAGGAGATCTGTTCCAAGTATAATCATATTGCACATTTACGTTAAAATACTCTGAGAAATTTGAACTGCCATACGTGTCATTTGCCCAGATTCTATAATTCCAGGTGTTATTGTTTATTGGAGTAAACAATCCATTTTCGTAAGATAGGGTATTACTATTGTAAACCATGCTGCTATTAGACCATAATGTATTATTATCTTCTTTGTACTGAAGTATGACTGTATCAACTGCTATGTAGTCTGTAACATTTGCTGTGACATTAATTTCTATGTTTGGGTCTATATTATCTTGGTCACTAGGATTTAGACTAATTGACTGGAGTACGGGCGGTAGGGATTCTAGTAAGAGTATATCTAAAATAGAGTTTGTTGAGACGTTAAGGCTGTCTGTAGCGTCGAAATAATTTGTGGCGGATGTATTAAAGGTATAATTGCTATAGTATATTTTGTCTGTTGAATCTTGGTAGTATTCTGTTAGATTAAGTTTTGCTATGTACCCGCTTGCATCAGTTATCGAACTAACAATAAAGTTAGTATTATTGTCGTAAATATTGACTGTTGCACTTGGCACTTGGGTTATTGTGTCTGTTACATTTACGTCTACCCACCAATTGAATATGGCTGAGCTATCGGCATCAATAGATATTGCTGCTTCATCAAAAGATAGGTTAATAGCGTTGATAGTTGATGCAACTAATACAATATCATTTGTACCAGAGTCACTAATAGTGGTGTCGATAAGTTCACCATTAGCAAAAGTAGAGCCGCCTGTTGAACCGTCACCTATGTTAAGGCCTATAGCACTATTACTAAAAATATTATTTTTTTCTATTTTGTTCCATATAGAGTCTATGAGGGTTATACCATTTGTATTCGATGATATATTATTGGAAACTATTTCGTTGTCATTTGAACTAAGTATATATATCCCATCGTCAGTATTGCTGCAAATGGTATTTTCTATTATTTCATTTTCTTCTGAGCCTTCATAGATATAGATTCCATAATCATCAGAATCGCATAGTGTGTTGTTTTTGATTATGTTACCTAAAGAAGCACGAATTCTTATATTATCATCGCCTCTGCTTAGTATTTCATTATTTGTTATATTATTGTTGTTTGAGAATAAGTCCATATAGATTCCATAAGAACCTGCAATTGCCGCCACGCTGATGTTATTACTATCAATAACATGATCAGAGCTTGAATATAAATAGATTCCGTAATCTCCAGAGGTTATGTTGTTGTTTATGATTTTGTTTCCGTCAGAATATGCAACATAGATGCCATAATCCGCATCAGCAGTCCCGCTTGCAATAGTGTTATTCTCAATAACATTATTATCGCAAGCTGTATTTAAGTAAAAGAAAGATGTATCCGATTTTAGATAATTATTTGTTATATTGTTATATTGTGCACCATATAACATGTAAATAGGATATCTGGGGGCGCCTAAAACATTATTATTTATAACATTCCCCTTTGTTGTAAAATATAAGTAGATAGCATCGCTTACACTGGCGTTTATTTTGTTGTTTTCAATTTTATTATTATCGGCGTTGTTAATATAAAGACCATATCTGTTTCCTTCAAGTGTGCTGTTAGAAATAGTGTTATTGTTAGAGCTAGTTGCTATATATACTGCATCATCACTGGCGCTTGCATCACCATAAAAACTATTGTTATCCAAGATATTATTGCTGCTTCTGGTTAATATGGCTAATGCGCCAGCATTTGTTGAACTAAAATTATTAAATTTGAAGATGTTATTATCATTTCCATTATCAAAATAAAGAGCCCAATTGTTCCCTGAGCTAAAGTTGTTATAGTAAATTATATTATTGTCATTATTGTCATAAAATCTTGCTCCAAAACTAGTTCCTGATATAAATCTATTAGTTGTAAAATTGTTTCTTAAACAATCTTCCCTGATATAGGCTCCGTAGTTGGTGCCGGAGATGAAGTCATTATCTACAAAATTATTATCCTTACTGTCGTAACGAAGCCACATGCCATAACTGCTTGTGGATGTGAAATTGTTATCTGTGTAATTATTGTTGTTGCTGTAGGTTATGTATGTATAACTTGTTGTGCTAGTAAAGTTATTATTTTCAAAAACGTTGTTATCAGAAAGTGTTTGGCTCAAAGCCTGCGTGTCTCTGAATTCTTGGTTTTTTATTGTAGAGTTATAAACGCGGTTTAGGACTAATCTGCCTTGAGTGCCTATGATCGTATTATTTTCAATTGTGGCATTATTGGCTCCTAGCAGGTATATAGAGTCGGTACTGCTTTCTATCTCGTTATTAATTATTTTGATATTATCTGAGATGGCTGATTGGGAGAGATATAGGCCATATGTTCCTCCTGAAATATTATTATTTATAAATCTGGTATTATTATTACTATGAAGAAAGTAGACACCATAATCGCTTGATGTGGTGATTTTGTTTCCTATAAAGTCATTATGCTCGCTTCCATCTCTGAGATAGATACCATGAGTTGTTGATGAAAAATTATTGTATGAGTAATTATTGTAATCATTGGAGTATCTCATATAGGTATATTGCGTTGTGCTGGTGAAATTATTATTTACAAAAGTATTATTATCAGAATACGCTTGATACATTGCGTAAGCACCGCTAAAAAGATTATTTTCTATCTTATTACGATTGTTATAATCTGCAAAATAAAACCCATAGCTGGTACCACTTGTTAAGTTGTTTTGTTGAACTCTGCTATTGTTAACTCTATGGAATCTTAGTCCTATGTAAATTGGAGAATGAATTGTGTTATTTACTACAGTTACATTTTCTCCCATCTCTACATAAAGACCATAACTTGATGCTGCAGCACCACCTGTAAAATTACTTTCTTTTATTGTAACATTGGCCATTAACCTCAGTCTAGCACCATAATCACTGGTGGTGGTTCCTCCTCTAAAAGTGCTATTTATTATTGTCCAATTATTATTTTCATTAGTACCAGAATAAGTAAAATATGCTCCATATTCAGTTACTCCTGTGAATGTGGAGTTGACAATGTACATATTATCTGTGGAGTAAGTTAATATTCCATCATAGTATCCATCTAATAAAGAAGAGTTTTCTATTCTAATATTGTCTGAATTAGCACCCACATAGAGGTTTCTTGCAAATTCCTGGATTATACAATTTTTTATTGTAAGGTCATCGTAGTTTGCATTGTTGATGATGATACCATAACCACTGGGATCTGCATCTCCGTCTATTGTATGTCCTTGACAATCAAAAGTGATTCCTGTCGCACCAATAGTAAAGCAGGTTCCATCATCATTTGGTATATCTGAATCTAATAAATATTCTTCGTCTGCTATGCTGAGTGTTGCACATGCTGAAATTGTTGTAGAGTGTGTTGCAAATTCCTGTTGATTGAATCCTGGACTACTTTGAATTATGATCTTGTGAGTGCCAAATTTAAATTCCAGATTATGATTTTTTTCTGTTAGAATCTCACTTGTTTTGTAACCTGTTTCATTACATTGGTAGTCTTCTATAAAAATAGAGTCATTTATCCATTTGTAATTTATGGGGTTGCTTCCGCAGTTTAGTTCTAAGAGTTTTAGGTCAGCAGTTTCATTTTTATTAGTCCAAGTTGTTCCATTAGTAGGTGTTATTGTTAAATTTGCTATGCCTGTTGTGTTGAACGTGATTATCCAATTGCCGTTATTTAATTCAGAATTCAGAATTTTTATTGAAGGTTGAGTATCTCTGAATGTTATTCCCTCTGAAATATTTGTTTCATTTATTGGAATTTCAAATATTGGTTCTTCAACAGGAGGGATTTCTATTTCAATGTCGGTTAAATCTTGAGGAATCTCAAATAGTTCTTCTGTTCCGTTAGTAGAAGGTTCTTCAACTGTGGTTTCATTTTCTGAAGGAATAATTATGTTTTCTTCTTGAGTTTCATTTGGGATAATGAACTCATAAATATCCTCGACTGTTAGTCCTGTTATACTCGGCATATATTTACTAGGAAATTTGATTTCTCCAAGTTGTTTGTCTGTTTCTTGTTCGGGAAGAGGGTTTAGAGGTACCTGACTTATTAAAAATAAGATTATGATAGCAAATAGAATTACTCCAATCTCTTTATTTTTCCAATCTATTTTTGGGAAATTTTTCATAGCTAAATCTCAACATATAATTCTTTTTCAGGATAGATTGTAATGCCCTTTTTGTTTTCAATAATAAACGGTACTATCTTTCTTTGGTGGCCCCCGCCTCTTAATTTCAGGATTTCAATGCCCTTTGCCTTTTCGCTTTTATTTTTTGTGATATAAAGAACAATAACGCCATCAGCTAGAAATTCTTCAGTTCCTGTAGGGCTGTATTTTGTTGGTATTTGATCTGTCTCAGAAATTAGAAAGGATGTTGCTTTTGTTTTTTCTAGATATCTAAAAAATTGCTCTATGTAAATACGATATGTTTCTTCTTGTCCTGTAAATGCAGCCGCAATTGCTGTTAATGAGTCAACAAAAACAATATCGGGATCAAATTCTCCAGGAAGTATTATAGGATCTACTTCTATTAACAACTCTCCTTTGATTTGGGCAAGAAGTGCGTCCATGCTTCTCTTTAAATCAAATGGATTTATCCTGTGGATTAGTAGTTGCTTATTATTAATGTATTCTTCAATCTCCCATCCGAAATCACCCATGTGATCTATTAACCTTTCTTTTGATTCTTCTAATGTTAGAAATAAGCATTTCTTCCCCTTTTTTAGTGTGTTGTACATTATTTGCAAGCAAAATATCGTTTTTCCACTCCCTGTTCCTCCAGCGACAATCACAGCACTTTTTTTTGGAATTCCAAAATCTAGAAGTTTATCAAATCCTTCAATACCTGTCCAGATATATTCTTTTTTTGCTCTCTTTTTTTCTGGAATTGCTGCTCTTTCTATTATTTCCTTAGCCTTTCTTCTTTCTTTGGATATTTGTTTTAGGCGCTCTTCTCTATCTTGAGGATCCCCTGAAGGTACTTTTCTTTCTGGTATGGGTTCTTTCTTTAGGGGGGTTTGTGTTTTTGTTCCGTCTTCATATTTTGGAAAATCTTGGTTGTCTAAATACCAGAGATTTAGTCTTTTTAGTCTATGAGAGTTTACTTTGCCCTCTAGTTCTAATCTTAATAATCTATTATGGACGCTGTGCCATGGTTTTTTTACAGCTTTAGAAATATCATGGGTTGAGGATGGTTGCTTTGTTTTTTTGAGATATTTGAGTATTGCCTCTTTTGTTTTCATCATTTTTTTACCTGTGTTGTTTTTTAAAAAGATTTATAACTACTCTATAATGCAAACATTCGTACTAAGATTCGTAC
This sequence comes from Candidatus Woesearchaeota archaeon, assembly GCA_043817645.1. Classification (GTDB taxonomy): domain Archaea; phylum Nanobdellota; class Nanobdellia; order SCGC-AAA011-G17; family JACPIM01; genus JBBSXW01. Next base: position 38,671 of record JBDRGP010000034.1, on the reverse strand, counting down.
TAAGATTGGTGCGAACGTTCGCAGAATTGAAAAATTGTGGTTTGTTGCTTGAAATTGCTGAAAAACTTGTTGAAGAATTCTGGGGTGTTTATGGTGGTTGCCGAGTAGATGGGAAATGTTTTTAAAGCGTTTTAGTGGCTTTGTATATAGGCCTGGGTAGCTCAGGGAGCTTTTTTATCGAGGCTCGAGCAATAGGTAGAGCACACGATCTAACGATGTGAAGCTGTTATCCTGCTGGCCGAGACCGTGCGGTCATATTCATTACCGTAGGAAGGTTCGAGGTTGGCTGGAGGCTTTTCCTCTGCTGAAGGAAATCCTTCCCCAGGCGCTTTTTTTCTTGCGCTCTTCTGAAACAGATTTTTTCTAGGTCTTCTATTCCTAGCCTACTATCTATAATCGCCAATCTTTCTTCTGTTGTTGAGAAAGGAATGTACTTTTTGAATTCTTTATACACCAGGTATTTTGAAAGATGTTTCTGGTTATGTAGGCTCCATTCTTCGATGATTTTAATTGAGCTATCTTTCGTAATAAAGATCCTGTTATACTCGGGATATTTCTTTGAAGAGAACTTTAACTTATTTTTTTTAAGAAATAAAACAATCTGTTTGAAAAGCCTATTGCTTTTTGTGCCCCCCTTTATCATCATACTCGAATTTACTCCGAAATCTGTGTCGATTACTCCTACAATACATCTTTTCATTAGTTCGTTGTCTTTCTCTATAATTTCTGGAATTTTAATATTATTCTTAGGTCCTGTTGGAAGGCGTAAAACCTTATTTTTAAAATGAACTATCGCCTTGGATTTGAAGTTTGAAGTTATCAGATTTTTGTCTTTTCTAATGGAACTAAACCCTTCTATATTGTATATTTCTTTCATGAGCTTTAATATGTGTTCTTTATGATAAATTATTTCATTAATGAGATCGCCATTTACACTGTAATTGTAAGTAGTGTAGTTTTTGTTTTTTAGGGTTAGGTTTCCATCCCCTATATGGATCCCCGTTTCTTCACTTAATTTCTGATTTATTTCTGCCGGTATTTTTATTTTTCTTTTGATATCCTGCCAGGACGAAGGAATTTTTTTATTTTTTATTAGGGGTTTTATAAATAATTCTCTAAGATTTTTTGATGAACCAAATTTTTCTCTGATTAAGGAATCGCTAGCGTAACCGGCTATCCATGCTGTTAGATCTGTGTGTATGTTTCCGAACTCTTCGAATTGTAGTTTTGCAGACCGTTTTAGTTTCTCTTTGACATTTTCAATTTTTCTTATTTTTTCGATTTCTTTTATAGGTAAATTGAAATAGTTTTTAGGGATGTTTATCTTATCTTTTTTACTTAGATATCTCCATTTGTGAGGTACCTTTTTCATCTACTATTGTTAGTTTTTGTGGTTTATATCACTTTCTATAGTCCACCTTAGGCGCAGTCTCTTATTACCGGATGAGCCCTTGACGTATAGTAGATTTTTTGAGTAAGTTTTATAAAATGTCTAAATTCTTTTATTTGATATGAGCCCGTGGCCCAGTCCGGCTAAGGCACTCGATAAGCTTTTAGGAAAATTTTGCAAAAGCCAAAAACTTGCAAAGCTAAAAGCCTAAGTGTAACTGATAGCTAGCTGGAAATCGAGAGATCCTGAGTTCAAATCTCAGCGGGCTCACTATCTTTTTCTATAAAAATTCCAAAGATAAAAGAAAACTATTGCTATGGCTATGATAAGTGCGATTATTAATGCTAAGACACTTGTGAAATATGGTAACTTAAGTAGGACTGCAATTATCAGGATGAAAACTAGGCTGAAAATGTAGAGTGGCTTTGAGCCAAAGAAAACTTCTGTTCCTGGTAGGCCTGGAAGCGGGACCATTGAGAATATTGCAACCATTGAACTTACTAGTACTACATCTTTGAGTATTGGGAGGGAACTAAGGATGAGGGCGAGTAATATTAAAAGTAAGGGAGATGAGACTGCTATTTTTGCATGTTCAAATTCTGTTAGTTTTGGGTATTTTCTTCCGATTCTATATGCGGGTTTTACAGTTGATGCTATTGAAAAAACAGCTGCGAAAAATATTTGTCCATTCGAAAGTAAGGTGACTATTAGTGGAACTACTAACCATAAAGGTAGAGATGTTTTTTTCTTTCTGAATGGGTTAAGTGGGAGTATGATCCTCTTTTGTTTCCATAGGTCTATTTCTGCTATTGCTCCGGCTTTGCGCGCAACAAACTTTTGTGTTCTGTAGTATATGAATAGAATTATTAAAGAGATTATTATGAATTTTATTATGTTTCCTAAGTACAATACTATGTTGAAATAGTCTCTGCCGTCATCAAATCCGAATACGATTCCTAATACTACTGATCCATAAAGAAGTTTTTTTATTTCTTGATCGATTTTAATTCACCCAATATTCCTTTGATGTGTCCTGCGCCTATGATTGCAAGTATTTGTTTATCAGGAAAGGTGTGCATTAATTTATATAAAGCTTTTCCCATATAGTGGTTTCTCTCTGTTACTAGGACGGTATAAATATTTGGGTAGTTTTTTTCGGTTTCTTCCATTAATTTTTCTATGATTTCTTCTGATGGGACTTTGTTAAGATCGAATTGAATTCTTTTTTTTCTGAAAAAAAATCCTAGAAAAAGGTCTTTTACGAACTGTCTTTTTTCTTTCCATGTGATTTTTGACATTAATCTTTTTAGAGTTATGCCTATCGGTTGATCTATTAAAGCAATTTTTATTCTTTGTTTTTTTGCTATTTTTATAGCTGTTTTCATTTCTGTTCCTGGTAGAACTCCTGTGTGTTTGCTTAGCGATTTCTCTATGTATGCTCCTAAAAGATTGAAAAGAAAGGCTTTGAATCCGAGCCCTTGAAAGGAGATTCTTCTTTTCTTTTTTTTAGTTAGTAGAGTGTTAAATCTTAAAGGATCAAGCTCGAGTGCTATTATTTCGGGTTTTAGGGTTTTAATTGATTTTTTTACTTTTTTTATACTCTCTTTTGAGATATGGGATGTTCCTATTAGGGCTATATTCTTATATTTAGTCATTAGATATCCATAAAACTTAAATACTTATAAAATCTTTGTTGATTTCATGGTTCTCAATATGAAGAAAATTAGTGATGTTTATGAGATGAAGGTATTTACTGACCAAGGGGATTACTTTGGCGATATTGAGGAATGCATTATTACTACTACGAAAGTATTTGGTTGGAGGATTAGAGCTACTAAGAATTCTACTTTGCATCAGATTTTGGGTGGTGTTAAGGGAGTGATTGTTCCTCATCAATTAGTTAAGGCAATTGGCAATATTATGATTATTTCTAAATCTGCTATTCCTAGTTATGAAGATAAAGGCGAGTAGAGATTTTGATTAAAAAGTGGGGTATTAAGCTATAATTTCTTTTTTATTAAGGATTTTTTGTGTTTCTAGTTTTGTAATAGTTTTATCCATTTTTATTAGTTCTTTTACCCAAGGATTTTTTGTATTTAATCTGAATAATCTGGCGTTTCCTATTTTTCTAGTGAAGATTACGATTTCTTTTTTGATTAATTGTGGCCACATTTCAGAAAAAGCTGTCCAGCCCACATTGGAGTTTTTGGCTGTTTCGGTCATGGAATAGTCCATGTCTCTAGATAAAATTAGAAAATCTAATACTCTTATTAAAGGGTAATCTCCAAAGTATTCTACAAATATGCTTTTTTCTTCCATTGAAAGTACTTGCGATTAGTGGGATATTTAAATGTTTCTATTTTAATAACTATGGTTTACGAAACGAAAGTTATAAATATGAGTGCTCCTTCTTGGAGGTTCTATGGATGAAAGATTAGTTATTAAGAAATTCATTATTAGGAAGTTATATAGACAAAAGCCCTGGGGAGGCAAACATACAAATATTAACAATCTTCCTAAAGGTTTGTCAAATAAATTAAGAATTTCTAAAGAAGTTAAAAAAGCAATAAAAGAATTGCTTAAGGAGCAGATACTTTTATCTAAACCGACACCTTATGGGTTAGAAGTAAGTTTAAATCCGAGAAAGATAAAAGAAATTGAGGAGCTGGCTGATTAAGGTTTTATTAGATTTCTTTCGGGTTAGTTGAAAGTCTAATTAATCAAAAGATCTAAATTGTGGGCTATTGTCCTACAATAGATTTCAGCTCTTTGAGCTAAAATAGCTCTCGCTAAGACATAACTTCCATACTTCCTTTTTAAACTTCCAAATCCTGATTCAATCATACTTCTTCTATGGTATGTTCTTTCAGAATAATGCTTCATCTGTTTCTTTCTATAGACTCCTCTCTTCACGTTCTTCCTTGGCTTAACCACTGTTATGATTCCAAGTTCATGAGCTTGCTCATGAAGTGATTCAGCATCGTAAGCTGTGTCGCCAAGAAGCTTCTTCATGTTGCTTCTTTGCTTCAATAAATAATCCACCTCTTTAATGTCGTGTCTTGGCTTAGCTCTGATACGCAATGCAAGGAACTTCTTTCTTCTTGTATCGAAGAAAGAAGAGAGTTTTATGTAGCTCTTAACAGGCTTCTTTCTATCAATTCTCTTGATATAATGCCAACTAGGATTAGTTCTGCTTAATCCTGTGGAATCAACTGCCACCAGGTAACTGTTGAAATCTGCAGTAAGTTGCAAGATCTTTTTCCACATCCAGAGAGGAATTCTTTTCCTTATTTTGCATAATGCAGAATAAGTTGGAACCTCAACCCCCAGCATATTTAGAAGCTTGGAAACTCTTCTAAATGATAGTTTAAAGCATTCTTTCAGCAATAGAGCAACAACATGCTGATAGAATTCATAGGTCTTTGGTCCATAATGGTGCAACCATCTTGGACAATTCATGCGTTTTAGCAAACGCTTAATTTTATTTAGTAGTTTAACTTCTCTTTTTTCGTTCATGGGTAGGTCTCCTACCCCCCCTAGCAACCTTAGCGTTGCTAAGGTTTAATAAATATTTTGAGAGACTTTCAACAGAGCCAATTACTACGCAACATTTAAATAGTAATTTGATTAATTTTTTGATATGGCTTCGCCTTTGCAAACGTCAATAGACTTTTTAGAGTCATTCGGCTTTTTTGACATTGTTTTGCCCTTCATATTAGTGTTTACCTTAGTTTTTGCGATATTAGAGAAAACTAGGATACTCGGAGAGGAAGATAAACATCCAAAAAGGAATTTGAATGCTTTGGTTGCGTTTGTTATTGGTTTATTTGTTGTTGCTGCTACGAGTATTGTGAACGTTCTTAGAGATTCTCTTCCAGTGATAACTTTGATTTTAGTGGTTCTTTTGTGTTTTATGCTGCTTGTAGGGGCTTTTCATGGAGAGAAGGAGTTTACTTTTGCTGAGAGCAAGGGATGGAAGATTTTTTTGACCCTTGTTATGTTTATTAGTGTTTTGCTGGTATTTGGCAATTTTATTAAAACTGATAGTGGTGAAAGTTGGCTAGAGGTTGTATGGGATTTTGCTAAGGGGGATCTTGGTTCTGGTCCTGTTGTATCTTCTGTTATATTCCTCGCTGTAATCATCTTCGTTGTATGGTTTGTTGGTTGGGGTGGAAAAAAGGGTGGTGGTGAATAATGGCTGTTGATTTAAATTTTTTATTGGGAAATGATTCTCTGTTTGATATAGTTTTGCCGTTTGTATTAATCTTTACTATTGTGTTTGCTATCATGCAATCTACAAAAATACTTGGAGGTAAGAAGAATATTGATGCGATCATTGCGCTTGTTTTTGGCTTTTTATTGATAAGAAATGGCGTTGTGGTTAGCACGATCAATAGATTTTTACCTAATGTTGCTTTGTTGATTGTGGTATTGTTGATGATACTTTTAGTTGTTGGTGTTTTTGTTGGAGAAGATTACGGATGGTCTTCTGGGATGAAAGGACTTGCTGCTGTTTTGGCTGTTATTGTGGTGTTATGGATTTTTGGAGAGAGCTACTGGTCAAGGTATGGTATTCCTAACATCTTTGCTGGATTGAGTTCTGAGACCAAAGGAGTTTTGACGTTTTTGGCTGTACTGATTATTATTGTTTTCTTTGTGACAAGGGAAGGAAAAGATAAACCTGCTGGGGAAACATTTAAGAATTTTGGAGACGCAATCTTTAAGAAATAAAATGGCAACGTTATTAGATTTTGGGGTGCTTACTTATTTAATCCCCTTATTTGTATTTTTCTTTGTTTTTTTGATAATTTATGCGCTTTTTAACAGGTATAGTATACTTGGAGAGGATAGGGGTATACACGCATTGATAGCTTTTATATTGGCTCTGCTTTTTGTCTTGGTTGCTGATTTAAGGAATTTATTGACGTTAATTGTTCCTTTTTTTGTTTTGTTTTTTATTATTATGGCTATTATTTTTATAGGGGTTATGCTTCTTGGAATGAAGCAGGAAGATATTACGAGCTATATTAAAGGTACGCCTGCTATTACTGTAATTGTTATAGTTATTGTTGTTATTATTTTTTTGATTGGTGTTGGAAAAATATTTCCTAGTTTTGTGGGTTTTCCTTCTGCTAGCCAGACAGGTATTGGTGCAGAGGCTAGAAGAGTAATTTTTAATCCTAAGGTTCTGGGCATTATATTCATTTTTGTTGTGAGTTATTTTTTAGTGAAAGCTGTGGGTACGAAGAAGTAGTTATCTCTTTTTTAATTCTTTAGTAATTTTATCTAGTTCTTTTATGTTTGAAGTTAATGGATTAAGGATCCTTTCGAATACCTGTTCAAGTGCTTTTATTTCTGATGTGACTTCTGTTATGTTTTTATCATAAGTTTGTATTCTTCCTAGAACTGCTTTTTGAAGATTATCAAATCTGGTTTGGATTCTTATAAGTTCTTGTTTTACTGCAGCTAAATCAATTCTTGTTCTTTCTTTCCAAAGGGCTATGTCGCCAAAGCTTTCCATGAAGGAGCGCCATTTTTCTTCTACTACGGATTCTACTAGTTCTTCTACTTCATCTATTGCTGTAGGATTATAACCTAAAGATACTGGTTGTTGAGGCATTGTTTGTTGTTGGGCTTGTGTTGCCAGTTGTGCTTCTTGTCCTGGTGAAGGTGCTGGTGAATATAAAACAGAAGGTTCTAGATCTGGACTTTGAGCCGATGGTCCTAGGTCTGTACCACTAGATGGGCCTGGAGCAGGAGATTCTTCTTCCATCATCCTTCTTGTTTGGTTAGTTTTAGGTTCTACCATCTTTTTTCTTTTTTACTAGGCCTCCCCTTTCAAGGAATTTGTCTAGGTCCTCTTGTGTTATGAATTTCATAGGGTCCCATATCTTAATATACTTTTCTAATGCTTTTATGTGCTCTTTGGTTGCGAAAAATTTTAGTTCTCTTGAAAGGTCTTTAATTGTTTCTTTTGTTTTAAATAGTTCTGTTCTTATTTCTTTTAAATCATCATTTGTTGCCCGGAACTCTGTTGAATTTTTTTTGAATTCTGATATCATGTTCTGATTTACTACTAAGAGCCTTTCTCCGAGAAGATTGTATTTGCTTTCTAAAGCACGCATTCTGTTGATTATTTCTGAGAATACCTGGTTCGGATCCTGGTATGTTGCTTCTGCCATATTGTATAGAAAGTTATTTAATCTTATGATTTATATTTATATTGTTTGTTAAAACTTATGTGAGTATTACTAAGAGGTAAAATGGCAGTTTCTAAAAAAGGGAGTGGATATGGGATTGTATTAGAGGGTGGAGAAGAGGTTCTTAAGATTGATGCAAATACATGGCCGTATTCTCCCAGTATTGAAGGAAATCCTTTAGTGATGGTTAGGGTTATTGGTTATTTGGCTGAAATGCCTTCTGTTGCCAGGATTATTTTGAACCAGAAAAGAAACTTTAATTATTCTAGAGATCAAACTGCCTTGTTGGTTGAGGTTGCTACTGTTTTTAGTAATTTAACTAAGCAGAAAAGATTACTTAGTTTGAGTCAGCTGGGTTATGGTACTGATGTATCTAATAAGTATGCAACTATCCAATATGTTATTTATAATTTGTTAAGAAGTGATCCGGTTGGTGCTTATGTTGAATTAAAAAGATTAATCCGAGAAGGGAACATTAGGGTTGAGGATATTGGTGATCCTGCTCAAGCAGAAGATGAGAGAAGGTATATTGATGTTTTGCAGTATATTAAAAATAATTTAGAGAATACGAGTTTGATTAAGAGAGTGAAGAATAGACTTGCAGGACATAGAATTGGAGATAGGGGGCTCTATGTTGAAGTTTTTAGGCCAGTAGTTAGCCCTGATTTTATGTATACTCAGTTGATGAGCACTATTCCTTTGGATGCAGAATTTGTTGACAGTTATGCTGTTTTTGATAATACGGTGACTCTACTGAAATTAAAGGATGATATTAAGTTAATGTATCATGTTGTTCCTCCAGAATTAAAAGTTACAGAGGATGAGTATGAACTAATTGATTTAGCAAGAACTGTTTTAGCTGAGCATAGACCTAAGGAAGAAGAGTTTTTAGAGCCGGATAGAATGAGAAGGACTTTTTTGAATATTGGGAGAGATTTGTTGATGGAACTGGCCGAGCATAAGGGTTATGATCTTGATATTGGAAGGATTAGAAAATTAGCGAAAATACTTGTTAGGTATACTATTGGATTTGGGATGGTTGAGATTCTGTTACAGGATCCTAAAGTGCAAGACATTTCTGTAAACAGTCCTGTTGGTAAAAATCCTATTTTTATTGTTCATGCCGATTATGGTGACTGTGTTACTAATATTGTTCCGAGTATTGAGGATTCTGAAGGATGGGCATCTAAGTTTAGATTATTAAGTGCAAGGCCCTTGGACGAGGCTAATCCTATTTTGGATACTGAGCTTGAGATTCCTGGAGTTAGAGCAAGAGTTGCTATTATTTCAAATCCGTTGAATCCGCATGGGTTGGCTTTTTCTTTAAGGAGACATAGAGATAAACCTTGGACATTGCCTTTGTTTATTAATAATAAAATGATTGATCCTCTTGGTGCTGGTTTGATGAGTTTTTTGATTGATGGTGCTAGAACTTTATTAGTTGCTGGGACTAGAAGTTCTGGAAAAACTTCAGTTTTGGGGAGTTTTTTAGTTGAGATTATGAGACGATATAGAGTGATTACCCTGGAGGACACTTTGGAATTACCCACGGGCGCTTTAAGAGATTTAGGTTATAATATACAACAGATGAAAGTTAGGAGTGCTTTAACTACTGGTGGTACTGAGATTGCTGCGGATGAAGGTATTAGAACAAGTTTAAGAATGGGGGATAGTGCTTTGATTGTGGGTGAAATTAGGAGCATCGAAGCAAAAGCACTCTATGAAGCTATGAGAATTGGTGCTATGGCTAATGTTGTTGCTGGTACTTTGCATGCTGATTCTCCTTATGGTGTTTTTGATAGGGTTGTGAATGATTTGGGAGTTCCAAGGACTAGTTTTAAGGCTACCGATATAATTGTTATTACAAATCCTGTTAAGAGTGCTGATGGTTTACATAGCCTTAGAAGAGTGAGGAGTATTACGGAGGTAAGGAAACATTGGGAAGATGATCCTTTAAGAGAACATGGTTTTGTTGATTTGATGAAGTATGATGCTAAGAAGGATCTATTAGTGCCAACTGATGAATTGATTAATGGTGATAGTGAAACTTTGAAAAGAATTGCTGGGAATGTTAGAGAATTTGTGGGCGATTGGGATGCTATTTGGGAGAATATACAAGTAAGAGCTAAGATGAAAAAGGCTATTGTTGATTATGCGAATAAAGCTAAGATGTTGGATCTACTTGAGGCTCCTTTTGTGATCTCTGCGAATGATGAGTTTCATAGGGTTTCTGATGAATTAAAAGAAGAGATTGGTCACTTGGATCATAAAAGAATCTTTTTTGAGTGGGATACTTGGGTTAAAAGAGAAATTAAGAAGAAGAGATTGGGTTGAGTTATCTTTCTGCATACACCTCATACATGGTATACTATGCATACATTTATATAATTAAAGATTAAATGTTTTTTTATGTCTGAAGATACTTCTATACGAATTAAAAAAGAGGTTAAGAAAAAACTCTTAGAATTGGATTTTGTTAAAAGACAATCTGAGAGTGATTTGGTTCTATACTTGATTGAATACTATTTAAACAACCCTTTTGGAAAAAGCGTTGGCGGAAAAAGAAAAAGGGATAGGAAAAAAAGATGAGAAGAATTACTGGTGAGGAAATTAAGGAAATCTTGGGAAAGGCTGAGAAAAGGTTGGGTAGAAGTATAGAACTTGATGAGATGGAGCACTTTCCAGGAGATTCTTTTTCTCAGGAGTATGAGATTTTTAGAAGAGAAAATTTAGAGAGATATGTTTCCAGATATGAGAAGTTATGCAGATTTGCTGAGAGGACTTTAAGAGTTAAACCAAAAGAGAAAGATAGAGAAAAGATACAGGGAGCAATTGATATTGCACATTTGGATATGACTGTTGAAGGAGCAACTAGTTTTGCTGCTATTTTGGTGTTTTTGATTGTTTTGCTTGGGGTATTTTCTGGGGTTGGGATGTATCTTTTTAGTGGAGACGCTGTTGGGTTTTTTAGTCCTGAAGGCGGATTGAAAAGTGTTAGCTTGGGTGTAGTCTTTATTCCGTTGATTATTGTGTTGTTTGGTGCTTTGTTGATGGGGCTTTTATCTAAGTATCCTTTGAGGATTGCTGCGAGATGGCGTTTAAGGGCAAGTAACCAAATGGTGCTTTGTATTTTGTATATGGTTATGTATATGAGACATACAAGCAATTTGGAGCATGCTATTAAATTTGCTGGAGAGCATGTTGGCGCTCCTTTAGCTTTGGATTTGAGGAAAATTCTTTGGGATGTGGAGAATGGTAAGTTTATGAGTATTAAAGAAAGTTTAGATTCTTATTTAGTTGGGTGGAAGGACCATAGTTTAGAGTTTGTTGAAAGTATGCATTTGATTGAAGGGAGTTTGTATGAGCCTAGTGACGAAAGAAGAATAGGCCAATTAGAGAAGGCTTTGGAAGTTATCTTGAATGGGACTTATGAAAAGATGTTGCATTATGCTCATGATTTGAGAAGCCCTATTACTATGGTTTATATGTTGGGTGTGATCTTGCCTGTTTTGGGGCTGGTTGTTTTTCCTTTGATGAGCGGATTTTTAGAAGGTTTGGTTAAGTGGTGGCATTTAGCTCTTTTGTATAATTTATTTTTGCCTGTTTTTGTTTATTTTTATGGAATGAATTTACTCGAGAAAAGACCTACTGGGTACGGAAGTGAAGATATTCTGAAAGAGCATCCTGAGTTTGAAGAGTTTACTAAAATGAAGGTTGGCGGGATGGGATTTAGTCCTGGGATGTTTGCTCTTTTTATTGGGGGAATATTAGTTATAATTGGATTGATACCCTTGCTTCTGTTTTATGCTACTCCTCAAGGTTTTGATTATACTTTGTTTGAAGGAAGTATTCTTGAGAGCAAGTTGTTAGATTATAAGTGTGATGAAACTTGTATTGGCCCTTATAGTGTTTTTAGTATGATCTTGAGTTTGTTTATTCCTTTAGGGATTGCTTTGGGTATTGGGACTTATTATTATATTTGGAGTAAACAGTTGATTAGGATTCGTAAAAGAACTTCTGATATGGAAAGAGAGTTTTCTGGTGCTATTTTTCAGTTAGGTAATAGGGTAGGTGATGGGTTGCCTGTTGAGAGAGCGATTAGTAGTGTGGCTGAAAATGTTCAGGGAACTCCAAGTGGCGATTTCTTAAGAATGACTGATGCAAATATTAGAAAAATGGGGATGAGTGTTAAGGATGCTATTTTTGATTCACACAGAGGGTCCATAGTTTATTTTCCTAGCAATCTGATAAAAAGTAGTATGAAGGTTTTAGTTGAGAGTGCTAAGAAAGGACCTCAAATAGTTGCTAAAAGTTTGATAACAATTTCTGATTATGTTAATAGAGTTAGGAGTATTACAGAGAGATTGAAAGATTTGTTGGCTGATATTTTGAGTAGTATGAAAGGGCAAATTACTTTTTTGACTCCGATGATTGCTGGTATCGTAGTTGGTGTGACTAGTATGATGATTTCTATTATTAACAATTTGACTTTGATTTTGAGCGAGATGGGAGATCAAGAAGGTGCTGCAGCGGCAGGATTTGGCGGTTTTGAGAATATCACTAAAATTTTGACTATTACTGATATTATCCCCGGTTATCAATTTCAAATTGTTGTTGGGCTGTTTGTTGTTGAGGTTGTTATCATTTTGAGTATTTTAAGTAGTGGTATAGAAAATGGGATTGATAGAGTAACTCATAGGTATGTTATAGGTAGGAATTTGTTTATAGCTGTTGGATTGTATTTTTTGATTGCTTTGATTAGTATAGTTATATTCAGTGTTTTAGCTGGAGGGGTTGTGCAGGTTGCCAGGGGTACTGGAGTGTAGAAAGCTTTAAATAATTTGCAGGGTGAAATATGAATATGTTAAGCAAAAAGATGGTGATTCTTTTAGTGATTTTTAGCTTGCTTAGTTTGTTACCTATTGTTTTTGGACAAACCCATTATTTTGATTATGGATATGATTATGGTGGAGGATTTGGTTCTGGCGAGGGATTTGGGTTTGGATTTATTTCAAATTTATGTGATAATTATGCTGAATGGTTTGAATTCTTTGTTTTATTTGTAGTGTTTTTTGTTTTTGGTCATTGGGCTTTTAAGGGTCCTGCTAGAAGTAAAAGTGATATTCTGGCAGTGGTTATTGCTTTTGCTTTGGCTATAGGTATTGTTAGGTGGGAAGCTACAAGCGGGTTTTCTTTAGTTTGCGGTTTAGGAGATATTTTTGGAGGTTTGTTTGGCGGATTTCTTGGTTTGATATTCATTTTGTTGATAATAATCGGCTTGTTTGCAGCCTTGAAGGGAAGTAATGCTACAAGAACTGTTGTTGGATTGGCTTATTTGTTGTTTTGGTTTTGGATGCAGAGTGAAGGCGGATATCAATTGAGTGGGTTGTTTTATTATCTGCCTTTAAGTCCGTTTTTTGTAATGTCGGTTTTGAATATTCTGGCCTTGGTTGCTGCTATCTTTGTTGTTGTGTTTGGATGGAAGTGGATTAGGGGGACAGAATGAAATGGTTAAATGTTTTTTTGGGACTAGTGGTTATAGCGGTTGGTTTGTTTCCTTTTTTTGAAGATAGTTTTGAAGGTTTGAGTAAAATTAGTTCTGGTTCTGTTTATAATGGGATCGTAATTGTTATTGGAATTATAATTTTGGTTGTTAATTTGAGGAGCAGGGAAAAAGCAAGATTAAGATGATGAAAAAGGGTTTGCAAGGTGTTAGTTTGGTTAGTTTTATAATATTTGTTATTACAATTTGTTTGATTCTTTTTTTAGTGTATAATATCTATTTTAAAGGTGCTCTGAATGGATAAAAGAGGACTGGCTTGGAAGGAGTTTGCTGGAGTGCTTCTTGCTGTAGTTGCTTTAGTTGCACTTGTTTTGTTAGCTATTAAATGGTATGAATCTTTTGGTACTGGTAAATATGATCCAGCTACTTGTAGAACAAGTGTTGAGCTTCATTATAGTACTAAATTACCTTATATTGGTAAGGAGTCTCCATTTAAGTTGAAGTGTGAGACAAAAAGAGAGACTAGTGAAACTTTAGTTAAGAGACAGGTTTTGGAGGAGATTGCTAGAGATATGTACGCTTGTTGGTGGCAGTTTGGCGAAGGGGAGATAGATTTTTTAAGTGATATTGATTGGTTTGGTTCTGATCTTTATTGTCGTATTTGTTCTATTCGGAGGTATAGTAGTAATGGTTTTGAAGGCGAGATTCCGCTGGATGATTTACAAGATTTTTTAGATAATGAAAAGATACCCACTGGCAAGGTAACTTACTCAGAATTTTTTACTAAGGTTGAAAAAAGTAGGTTGGATTTGGGCGATGGAAACATTAGGATTGATACTCAAAATAATTTTTATGTGCTCTTTGTGGCTAATAAGAAAAGTGAGTTTTGGAAAGAGTTACTTGGTGGTGATGTTGGCCAGCTAGAGGCGCCTGCGGCTGCTGCAGGGGGCGCTGCTGGCAGAGTTGGTTATGGGGTGGCTGCTAGAAAAGTGGCCACTGCGCTTGGGACGAAAGCTAGTACAAAATTGCTTGGGCCTGTTGGGATTGCTTTGGTAGGATGGGATGTTTATGCTCTTGGTGCACGCGCTACTGAGTTTTATCCTGCTTTGCTTATTGCTTCTGGCTCAGAGAGAGCTATAGAAATTTTACAGAGGTGTGATGACTTTGAATAAAAAAGGTTTAGAATTAAAAATAATTGGAGAGCTTTTGATATTTTTAGTGATAGTGATAATTGTGGTTTTGATAATAATGGCTTTAACTCAAAAAGGTGTGGGGTTTTTAGATAAATTTACTTTAAGATGATAGGGAATAAAGGCGAAATAGCTATAACTAAGGTGTTAACTCTCATATTAGTTGTAGTTGTAGTTGTTTTAGTGGGGGCCATGGCTTTAATGGGTTTTTCATCTGTTATGGAGATAGTGTTTGATTTGATAGATACTTTTATAAATTTCTTAGGATTTGGTTAAGATATGAAAAGAGGAGAATTTCATTGGAATAATCTTTTTAGTTTATTAGTTGGAGTTGTAGCTGTAATTATTGTTGTTGTATTCCTTTATCGTGGCGCTAATGAAGCTGAAGGAGGAACTATTAAAACTGTGACTGAAGAAAGCAAATCTGGAGTTGAAAAGTTTAAGAATTTTTTTGGTTTATTTACTCCGAAAGAAGAGGAGGATTTGGAGTTTATCAGGAGTGATCCTGGTGGGTATCTTAATAGCTTGATTAGTAGAGGAAACGATCTTATGGGTGAAAGTAAATATGATTTAGCTCAGAAGGAGTTTGAGCATTATTTAGATATTTGTGGTGGTGTTGAAGAAGGGGTCTTAAAACCCGGTTTGAGTTTAAGTGATTATAATACAAAATATCGTTCTGGAAAAACTAAGCTAAAGGAAGAAGAGTATAATGGATTAAGAGAAAAGTGTGATGAAAAAACGAGGAGAGATGTATACGGATATTTGATGAAAGCAAAAGAAGAAAGAGAAAAACATGCAGAGGTGGCTTTGGAGGGGGAATGGAGGAGATTGATTGAAGCTGGAGATAAAGCTATGGATGAGAAGAGATATGGGGATGCACAGAAATTTTATCAAGAGGCTCAAGAAAAAAAGGCGCCCTCTATAGACATTGATTCTAGACTTTTAGCGGTGGGACAGAAGATTGATAAGGATAATTTTGAGTTAGAACTTAGGAGATATCATATTTTATGGCCTGAATGCGAGAACTTGGCTAGAACTAAGTTTAGTATTTTTGATGGTGTTAAGTGTGAAATTGTAGAATTTAAAAGAACTGGTCAGTATGATCAACTTTTGATAAAGTATAAACAAATATTAAACTTATTGCAAGATGAAGAAGATAAGGCCGAATATTACTTGGGTGCAGCAGAGAGTTTGCAAAAATTAGGAAGGGAGAACGAGGCTTTAAATTTGTATGAAGATGTTTTGGTTTTGGGATTGGATGTTGGTGGTGTTGCTGCTGCTAAATTGAAAGAAGTGTATACTCGAGATCCTGGATATTCTAGGAGAATTAAGTTTTCTAAGATGATTTTTGAGTATGAATTTGTAGGGCGTTTTGATTCGACTAAACTGTTAGGTGATGACTATAAGTGGACTTATACTGGTGATGTAGAGCTATATCCAGGGGAAATTCGATATCTTTTAGAAATTAAAACTGATGACACCAAAAGTCCGGTTGCGAATGGTATAACTGGTAGTGATTCTGGAGGGTATATTAAGGAGAACCCTGAAGAATGGAATAATTTGGACTATCTTGAGTTAGAGGAGGGATTCCAATTGAATTATAGGATTCGGGATTTCGCTGGGAATGTTATTTGTGGTGCTCCTGATGGTGATTATATCTTGAGTGTGCACGGTGGTTTTTCTAGTGAAGAAGATGCGAAACTCAGATATAGGAAAGACGATCTTTGTGGTTCTCTTGATAGTTTTCCTGCCAACATTGTTTTTTATAAAATACATGCAGAGGCTGTGCAGGGCGAAGGAGATCCTACCTCTACTGAAGTTGTTTTTAGTTTGGCAGTAACCCGGGGACTGTATAAACCAGATTCTATGGCTATAGTAAATGCTATGGTGCAAACACAGTAAGCTTTATATATGTTGGATATTTATATAAAATAATCAAAAAGAAGGTGATGCTTAATGAATAAAAAAGGTCAAGGAATGCCTATAAATACTTTAATTATAATTGTTCTGGTTGTAATTGTTTTGCTTGTTGTTGCATTTTTCTTTTTAGGTGGTACAAGTAACTTAAGTAAGAGCATTAGGAGTGTATTTTTTGGTGCAACTGCTGGAACTGATTTAAGTTTGGCTAGAGAAATATGTGAACAGAGGTGTGAGGCTGCGGCTGGTGTTCCAACAGGTCAGAGAACTGCATATTGTGATACTCCGTTTAGATTGGATATTGATGGAGATGGAAACGCTGAGGAGATGGATGGCGTGCCTAATGATTATTATTGTAAGGACACTCCTATAAGTGTTGGTTGTTCTTATGGAGCTTGTACTAATGCAGTGGAAGGACAGGAGACGTGGAAGAAAAACGCTTAAGAATTAGTGTAAACAAACCAACTAATTTATATATTTCTTAATTCTTTTTTATTTTTATGATTGGAAAAAGAGGTACTTCTGGGTCTATGATTATGATTGTAGGAGTAATAGTGATTAGTGCTTTGGTGGTTCTTGTTTTGTTTGATAAGACTTTTGATCTGCTCGGGCTTTTGGAGACTGAGGATAAAATCGATGAAGATAAGTATGTTACTCAGTTAGATAGATTTTTAGGGGTTATTGATGGGTTGCTTAGAGATAGGGAGAGGACATTTGATCAATCTGATATTTTTTTAGAAGAGGGTGTAACTTTCTTGTTTTTTGATAAAGGATATGATAAGATTGTGGGGTTTGCTGATGGATCCAAAGAACATGATGCTTATATTTATGCACATAAACCGATTGGTGCTGGATGTTCTGAAGATAGGTCGTGTGCTTGTATGTGTTCAAGACTCAGTTTGATATCTTATTCTAGACCAGATATAGATGCTGGAGATGAAGTTAATACTGTTTTTGAATTTGGTTGCGAGAAGGTTCTTTCTTGTAAGCCCTTATATGTTAATAAATTTATAAATGAAGATAAGCACGGATTTACTCTTGAAAAAAGCCAGCTTTGGTATGAACAAGATATTCGTTATTCTTTTTTAATGAGTTTTCAAGAAGGGTTCTTTTTAGTTGGAGCTTATGGGGATTATTTTGATATTGAGGAGGATACCCCGATTATGAATTATAAAGGTATATTTGTTCCTAAAAAAGAACAGGGTTTTTGGCCATGGGATATAGGTCCTAGAGAACAGGTTGCTGCTGGTTTTGTATACCTTGAAAAAAAAGGTAATGATCTTGGTATTTGTGCGGAGCTTCCTTGTTTTGGAGAGGGTTAAGATATGGCAGATACTGATGTTCTAGGGTATTGGGTTATGTATTTGTTGATTGCTGCTGTTATTATTTATGGAACTTATGCTTGGATTGATTCTTTTAGAGATGGAAGTGCGTTAGAAAATAAGGTTGTGCAAGAGGATCTTTATTTTTTGTTTAGTGCTTTAAATAATCTGGAAGGAAATATTACTGTTGTTTATGCTATTGATGATGAATATGATGTAAAAAAGGCTGGAGATGTTGTTTTTATATCAAGAAAAGGTGTTGTTAAAGAGATAAATTCTTTTGATTCTGATCTTAAGGTTTTTAGAAGAGGTAAGGATTTGAGAATTGAGAAAAATGAATAAGAAGGGTGGGTTGTTTACGCATGCTAAGGAGCAGATTACTTGGATTTATAGAATTATTTTTTTAGTGATTTTTTCTTTGATTATACTGCTTGTAATAAGCAAGATTATGGTTTTTGAGATTAATACTGAAGATGCTAAATTAGAGTATGCTATTGTTAATGCTCAAAAATGTTTAGAAAAAAATTCTTTTTATGATTTTTCTGTCATAAACTTTAAGAATTGTTTCGATTTGGACAAATTCGGTATTAAGATAAGTTCTGGTGAAAAAATGCTTTTTGAGAATGAAGAATTCGCTTTTAATAGAGATTTTTGTGATTTTAATTATGCTTGTAGCGGGGGGCATTATTTTTTAGAAAGAAACTTAGTTAAGATTGAGGTGTTAATTAAGAATGGGTAAAAAGGGGTTTTTAGGATTTGGATTGATGGCTATCGCCTCTATTATTCTGATTGTTGTGATTATAGTTCTTGTTCTTGTTGCGCTAAATATGGATGCGTTTAAGAGTGGTGGTAAGGGCGTGCTTCAGAGTGAGAGTGAGGTTTCTTTGGACTATATGCTGCTTTCTTTATTAAAAACACCTGTTGATAAGAATCTTAATATTGGTGATTTGGTAAGTTTGAGTTTTGATGATCCGGAAAGTTTTGAGAGGTTAGAAAATGAAATTCATAGTCTTTTTGAAGATTCTGATTTTTATTATTCTTTTTACTACAGGAAAGAGAGAAGTCCTTCTATTGAGTTTACAAAACCAGGCTGGGTTGGAGTATATGAAGAAGGAACTTTTAAGGCATTTGATGTTTTGGATCCAAAGAATTTAGGAAAAAATATGGGCGCGATGATTATTCCTTCACCTAATGCAAAGGACATAACGGTGACTTTAAAGATTTTGGAGGGAAGACCAGAATGAACAAGAGAGGAATTATTGTGCCTATGTTAGCTTTGGCGTTATTAGGAATAGTTTTATTTGCATTAGTTGTTAAAGATGAGGTCGTAACTGATGCGAAAGCAAGAGCTGTTGGTAAGTTAAGTCAAGATTTGATTTTTGAAGATATACTTATGGAGGAATCTGTGTTTTATTTTGAGCAGAGAATTAAGTTTGAAACTTTGAAAAGATTTGATGGGTTTTTAAACAAGGGTGGAGTTTTAGAAACCGAGAATGGTGTGTGGGATTTTAATCCTTATGATAGATTAATTGAGAATCTTAAAAAGGAGATGTCTAAAGATTTTGTGTTTGAAGTTGAAAAGAGGCCTAAATTGAGAGGAAAACATGAAGTGGGTATAATTGAAAAAGATGATACTCTTTTGATTAATGTTTATTATCCAGAGCAAATTACTAATGTAGATAGTCTGAAGGAGGGTTTGGTGCCAAGAATTTTTTATAATAAGACCTTAAATTATACTTATGAGATAGATCTCGATCTGAAGGTTTTTGATGGACTTTATAAAAGATATTCTGAATGGGGAAAGGATAAAAAATGTCTTTTGAATGAGGATTTGTTTGAGGGTTTTAAAGTGAGTTGTAGAGAAGAAGGTGATTTTCTTGATTTTGAAGGGGTTACTAAGGATTTGGGTTATGTTGAGCCTGTAATCAAGTTTAAAATTAGAAAAACTGGTGAATTATTTGGCGGATAATGTTTTTTATAGGGACTATATGTTCTATTTATAGGACAATCTCTTTTAGAAAATTTTATAAAGGACATATGTTCTATATATTGCATGATAAACAAATATGCTTTGATGAAGGTTGTTAAAACAATAATTAGAGAAAATGAGGAGTATAGCATAAGAGATGTAGCTAGAAAGGCAAATGTTGGGCCAAGCACTGCGAAGGGAGCCTTAGATTTTTTGCTATCCCAAGGTATTTTGAAAAAAAGAAATGTTGGGCGAAGTCATCTTTTTAAAGTTAAGGATGGTTTTCTTACGAGAATTATGAAAATCCTTTATTCATTATCTGAAATAAATTCTAGCGGATTTGTGGAAGAAGTTGTATCAAAGAATTCAAGTATTCTGAGTATTATACTCTATGGATCTGTTGCAAGGGGGAATGATGATAAAAATAGCGATATAGACATGCTCATAATTTCAAAAAATAAAATTAGGATACTTGATATAAGAAGTGAAAAAAAACTTAAAAGAGAATTAACAGTAATTAATTATAGCTATAAGGAATGGAAAGAAAAAGCTGAGAAGGATAAGGCTTTTTATTATGATGTCATCTTAAATTGTATTTCTCTTTATGGGGAAAAACCTATTGTGATGTGAGATGGATATTAAGGAATGTATAGAGGGAGGGTTATTAAAGAAAGATAGTCCTAGTTTGGAAAAAGCAAGAAAGTCTATAAAGATATCTGAAATAAAATTAGAAAAGGCCAAGAAACTGATAAATTTAAAGGTTTTGGATATGGCTAGTGTTAATTTGTATTCATCAATGTTTCATTCTTCTAGGGCTTTGTTGTTTAGAGATGGATTTAAAGAAAAAAGTCATTATGCCCTGTATGTATACATCCGAGAGAAATATTCTGATAAGATAGAACCAAAATTTTTAAACGAACTGAATATGCTAAGGCTTGAAAGGCATGAGATTTTTTATGGTTTTGAAGAAGTTGAATCAGATGAAAAAGATATACAAAAACTGATTGTTTTGATTGAGGAGTATATTGATGTTATAAGAAAGCTACTTTAGAGTTCTTGATTTTGGAGTGGTTACTGGAATTTTTGCTTTAAACTAAGAGAAATCAAAGAGGTTTTTGGTACATGAAGACTAAAAGATAATAATGTTTTTAAAGCGATTAAATTTTTATTGATGTTATGTTTAATTTGAGTTATAAAGAGATAATCTCTAGAATACAAGAGGAAAAACAGCTTTCTGAAGAAGAAATTCAGTTAAAGATTAAAGAGAAATTAGTGCAATTGAGCGATTTGATAAGCAAGGAGGGTGCTGCGCATATAGTGGCTAATGAGCTTGGAGTTAAGATTCTAGATGTTTCTAAGGAAGTAAAAATTAATAGACTTTTAACAGGGATGAATGGTGTTTCTTTACTGGGAAAAGTTGTTCAAGTTAATGATGTTGTTAATTTTAAAAAAAATGATAGGGAAGGGAAGGTTGTGAGTATTTTGTTTGGGGATGATACTGGGGTTGTCAGAGTTGTTTTTTGGGATACTAAC
The DNA here is from genome assembly GCA_043817645.1 of Candidatus Woesearchaeota archaeon. GTDB lineage: Archaea > Nanobdellota > Nanobdellia > SCGC-AAA011-G17 > JACPIM01 > JBBSXW01. The sequence goes on along the minus strand of JBDRGP010000034.1, from coordinate 17,647 downwards.
CATATTAAGGATGTTGAAGATGGAAAAATTAAGGAAGATACTATTTTGAAAATAACTAATGCTTATGTGAAAAGCAATAATGCGTATAAAGAAGTTCATTTGGGTAATAGGGCCGAATTGGAACTTAATCCTAGTGGTGTTGAGGTCGAGGTTAAGAATGAGAGGAGTTATGATTTTGAAAAGAAAAAAATTAGCGAATTGCAAATGGGTGATGTTGGGGTTGGTGTTGTTGGGACTATAGTTCAAGTGTTTGAACCTAGATTTTATGAGGCCTGTCCTAGATGTGGTAAGAAATTAGAGGCTGTTGGTGATAGTGCTTCTTGTAAGGAGCATGGCAAGGTTGAGCAAGAGTTAGTTCCTATTGTGAATGTTTTTATTGATGATGGTAGCGAGAATATTCGGGCTGTGGCTTTTAGGAATCATGCTGAGAGTTTATTGAATTTAAATAAAGATGAACTTTTGAAGGCTAGGGATAATTTAGAAGAATTTAATAAAATTAGAGATGGGCTTTTGGGAAGGCAATTGATTTTAGTAGGAAGGGTTATAAGGAATGAGTTCTTTGATAGAAATGAGATGATGGTTCAGAGGGTTATAGACGTTAATCCTGATGAACTGGTAAAAGAGGTGGAGAAAGTTTCTTAAAATGAAAATAACAACGTGGATTATTTTAATAGTTGTTATTTTAGTTTTGTTGTATTATTTTGCGCCCGGTGTTTTTTATAGTTTGAAGAATTGGTTTTGCGGTCTTGTTGGATTTTGTTAAATAATGGCTTTGGGTTATTTCGTATTGGTTTTAATTATTCTTTTAATTATTTTTATTTATCTTTATTCTAGACTGAGGAGGAAGGTTTTTGAGTTGAAGGAAGGGCATGAAAGACTGAAATTTGATTATAAGAGTATGAATGTTAAGCATGGTAAACATTTTGAAAGTTTTGTTCCTTTTATGGAAGATTATCCTGGTGAGAAAGAAAATACTGTTTTTTTAGGGAATCCTATTGATTTTATTAGTTTTGATGATGACTCTGTGAAATTTATTGAAGTTAAGACTGGGAAAAGTGGTTTGAATGAGAAGCAGAAACAGGTCAAGAGATTGATTGAGAGCGGGAAAGTGGAATGGTTTGAGTTGAGATTTGAAAAGTGAGAGAGATAAGAAAACGTTTAGATCGGTTGGATAAGGAACTTGTTATTCTGCTTGCTGAGAGAATGAGTTTGATTCAGAAATTGGCTGAATATAAAAAAAAGAATAAGATTTTGGTATGCCAGCCTGAGAGGGAGAAAAAGATTATTGATGGAAAGAAAAAACTTGGAAAGAAATTGGGGTTGAATCCAAGGTTGGTGGAGGATTTGTTTAAGAGGATAATTAAAGAATCTTGTAGTATCCAGAAAGGTAATAAAGCGTAAAGTTTATATATTAGTTCTTTTAGGTAATATATTATTAATAGTTTTTGTGATGTAAAATGGAGTCTTTGGATATGGCTAAAAGATTGGAGGGGATGCAGACAGTTAGCACTATATCAAAAAAATTAGGGATTAAAAGAAGGACTGCAATTAATTACGTTTCTAAATTAAGGAAGGAGGGGTTTTTAAGGAATTATAACGGTGGTAGAAAAGTAAGGTTCTATATTATTGATCCTTTGAAAAGGAGAGAGGTTGGATATCCTGGTTTATATGAGGTTATAAACAAAAATTCGAGGATTGGATTGATAACTAGAGCAAGGTATAGAGTTCATGGAAGACCCTTAAGTATTGAAGAGGTGATTGTAGAAGCAGTTAATACTGGAGAGTACAGAACAATTTTGGCTAGTTTAGATCTTTTTGGGAAAGTGAGAGATTGGAGTAAATTAAAAACCTTGGCGGTGAAAAATAAACTTGGAAGAAAGGTTGGTGCACTGTATGATGTTGCCAGGAAATTTATAAGGGTAAGAAGAATGGATTTAAGAACTAGGAAAGCTTTGTTGAATAGTAAGGTCAAAAGTAAGTACGTTATAAAGAATCTGAGAGGCAAGTTAGGACACTTTAATGATATTGAAAAATTATGGGAGGTTTATGTACCTTTTAATAGGGCTGATTTGATGAGGTATAGAGAATGGTAACCCTTGATGAACAGATTAACTTATTGAAGACGATTGGGGCCGACTTAGAGAGGAAGATAGAAGCTCTTGTTATCGGTGGGAGTGCTATGATGTTTTTGGGTGCTAAAACTGAAACTAAGGATATTGATTTAGTTCTTATGAGAGAGGAAGATTTTTTATTAATTAAGAAAATATTGAAAAAAAATGGGTTTACTGAGAAAAGACTGAGAATTATTAGAGGAGATTACGAACCTAAAATTAATCCAACTTTTTTGGAAGGTATGAATACTAGGTTTGATTTGTTTTTTAAGGAAGTAGTTTGTATTAAAATTACTGAAAGTATTTTAGAGAGAGTAAAAGAAGTGCACCAATTTGGAAAGTTAGTTGTTAAGGTTTTAAGTCCTGAGGATATTATTTTGATGAAATGTACTACTGAAAGAACAGGAGATAGAGACGATGGCAAGTCTTTGGTTGAAAAATTTAAAATTAATTGGGATATTATCTTGGAAGAAAGTTTAAGGCAAACTAAGATTGGGGATAGTGTTTTTCCTGTTTTTTTGTATGATTTTTTGGTTGAGCTTAAAGAGGATTTGAAAGTTGATATTCCTAAGGATGTTATTTTGAAGATTATGAAGATTGCTGAGGAGGAAATTATTAAGGCTAAGAAGCAACCCTTTAGAAAAGCGTTGGCGGAAAAAATTGTTTAAGGAAGAAAGATTTGAGTAAAGTTTTTATTTCAATTTTGATAGGTTTAGTGTCTCACTCGGGCGATAAAGACATAGGAAATAATAAAAAGTCTGAGATTAATAAAAAGAATTAAGATGGCAAGAAAGATATCTGCAGGACAAAAAATACTAAATGTTCTAGGTGTTATAGGAATTGTTTTGGCATTAATTGGTATAGCAATATTATTGTATAAGGTCTTTACATTGTAACCATAAAGTATTTCAAGATACATTAAAATGGTATTTACTATTAAAGATATTTTGAATGCATTAGGATTTGTGTTTACTATCTTTTTATCGCTTTATGGTCTTACAAAAGGATATGATGTTGTGGAACTCGTAGTCTATGTTCTTTACTTTACAGCAATAATTATACTAATATTTATTAATTTATTTGAAAGAAAATAAGAAGAGTAATACCGTCTGGAAGGGGCAGAAAAGCCCAAGGATGAGAAATAATACTGTTTCAATATATATATTCTGAACGACGCATACGTGACAAACACGCGCAGGGTTTATAAATAAGTTCTACTTTTTAGGTTTTGAGCCGATGAAATAGTCCGAAAAGACGGCTTTTAGTTTGTTTTTGGGCTTTTTCTTAGGCTATTTGAAATAAAATGGGAAACCAAGGGAGGTATTAAAATGGCAAATCAGCCAACAAAAAAGTTTAGGATTTCAAACTGGGAAGGTGTTGTTTGGGATAATAAAAAGGAGATGAATGGCACAGAGATACAATATAAGACCGTTACTTTAAGCAGGAGCTATAAAAAGAAAGGAGAGGATATTTGGAGGAATGAAGTCATTAATAACATAAGATTGAATGATATCGCTAAAATAAGGGCGATTTTGGATAGATTGCAGGATTTTTTGTATTTTGAAGCTAGAGAACAAGAGAAGGAGGCTGAGGAGAATGAGTAAGAGTCTTTTAGAAAATAAAGGTAAGCCCTTATCAACCCAAAACGAGAAAAAGGAAAAAATGGATCAAAAAATTGAAAATTTACCTGGAGTAGGAGCTGCTACTGCTGAGAAATTGAGAGAAGCTGGTTATACCAATCTTATGGGTTTGGCTGTTGCCAGTCCTGGTGAATTAACTGAGGCTGCTGGTATTGGGGAGGCTGTTGCTAGGAAAATAATCAATACTGCTAGGAATAGGTTAGATATGGGTTTTGAAAGTGGTGCTGATTTATTGAAGAAGAGAGAACAAATAAAAAGAATAAGTACGGGAAGTAAAAATTTTGATGAATTGCTTGGTGGTGGTTTTGAGACTGGAAGTATTAGTGAAACCTTTGGAGAATTTGGTGCGAGTAAGAGTCAGATAGCTCATGTTCTAGCAGTCAGAGCACAGTTGCCAGTTGATAAAGGAGGCATGGGTGAAAATACAGGGGTGGTTTTTTTGGATGGAGAGTCTACTTTTAGACCAGAAAGAATAATACAAATTGCTAAAGGTAATGGATTAGATCCTGAGAAAGTATTGAAAAACATAAAGGTAGCCAGATGTTTAAATTCGGATCATCAAATGCTTGTTGCAGAGAAGGTTGAAGATTTATTGAAAGAAGGTAAATTTGGTTTAATTATTGTAGACTCTTTGACAGCACATTTTAGGGCGGATTTCACGGGTAGGGGGATGCTCAGCGATCGCCAACAGAGGTTAAATAGGCATATGCATACATTAATGAGACTAGCGTATCATTATGATACCTGTGTTTATGTTACAAATCAGGTCATGGCTAAGCCGGATATGTTTTTTGGTGATCCTACTGCAGCGATTGGTGGTAATATTGTTGCACATAATAGTCAGACTAGAATCTACTTAAGAAAAGGGAAAAAGGGTAGTAGAGTTGCTAAGCTGATAGATTCGCCTTGGCGGCCTGACGGGGAATGCATTTTTATGGTTACGGAAAAAGGGTTGGAAGATGTATAAGACACATACTTTAGAAGAGTATGAAGAAGTGATGAGATTAAGAAAGTTGGGCTTAGGCCCGACTAATATTTTTTCTATTTTATCAAAACAAGGGTTAAATATAAGTTATGGTGCCTTATATGATTGGATTCATACAACTAAAAGACCCTTCCAAGATAAGGTATTAAGTAAAATCTCTAAACAAAGCAAGTTTTTAACTGAAGAAAAGGCTTATATTCTGGGGGTTTTATGTGGTGATGGCTATACAAGAGTTGATAAACTAGGTCATTTTTTAGTCGGATTAGATGTGTGTGATGAAGACTTTGGGGATGAATTTAGAAAGTGCTTAAAGAAAGTTTATGGTCTTGTACCCAGTAAAAAGAAGAGAATAACAAAAAGTACAAATTATTCTAAAAATCCAAAACCAAGGTATGTTATTAATCTTACATCAAAATTAGTTGTAAATGATTTGCTGAAGTATTCTAAATCTTTTAAAACCTTTGAATGGGAAGTTCCTGAGGAAATTTTAAAATCTGAAACTAAAATTAAGTCTGCTTTTTTAAGAGGCTTATTTGATTCTGAAGGAGCTGCCAGTTTAAAAATACCTTATGGAGTTTATCTTTCTGTTTGTTCAGGAAATATAGATCCTTTGTTAAAAATTAAAGAAATATTAAAAAAAGATTTTGATATAGATTTGTCAGTTGGCTATGATAGATCTGTTATAAAATTAAAATCTGCGGGGTACAAAAATGTAAAGACTTTTTATGATAAAATAAATTTTACTATTAAGAGAAAACAAGAGAAATTGGAAAAGGGTCTGTTGACTTATAAGAGAAAAGGCGTAAGGAGGTATCCTTTAGAATTTAAGAGAAAAGCCTTAGAATTGTTAGAAAAATATAAGGATCCTTGTTTTGTAGCTGATTTAGTAGGCACTCATAATGCAAATATTTATGATTGGAAAAATGGTCGATATATGCGATAGAAGAAGAGGGAATCAGGGATTTATAATTTTAATAAAGATACCTCTGTAATTTTTTATCTTGGTTCGCCTTCGATGAAAAATTGGAAAAGCAATGTACCTGTTTGACCTGGGAATTCCTTAATTGTGACGGTGTAGAGTTTGTCAGGATAGATTGGGTTCATTGTAACGTAATACAATTGATGCCCTAGTTGAGTTTGTGTTGCTGAATATTCTACTGTATCACATGTTCCGTTAGTTGCTTCAGCGTTTACTATATCGTGTTGTACTTCATAGAGCCTTCCTAGGGGCAGATCGATTGAGCTAGTTACATGTAGACTGTTGGTGCTTGCAGAGACAGTAGTTACATCATCTTTTATTGTTATTTGTATTGATAAACTTGGATCGTTTAGGCAATTACTGATTACATCTTGTCTTATGTATTCTTCGAGTTCCATTTCGATATCATTTCTGCGTACAACTCTTGGTCGGCAATATGCTCTGTCTTTTATGTTATAGCAAAGATAAGCTACTGGAACACTTTTATAGTTTCTAAAGGTGCCAGAAGAAGGATTCATCTTGCCGCCCTGTCTTGCTATTTGTCTTATTCTTGCTTCTGATATATCTTCTAGACATTCTCTTAAAGATCTTTGTTCTGGATCTCCTGGGGTAACTATTGGAGGAGGGTTTATAGGGCCATTATTGGGTGGGGTCGTGCCTCTAGGGCCAGTTACTGGGGTTGGGCAACCCAGAACAAGTGCGGTTAAGCCTACCATTCCTGAACTTATTAATCTTCTTTTATTCATCGGGTACTAAAGGATACATTTGTTTAAAAAGCTATTGCTCCCGCGAGGATTTGAATGCCCCCACCGAGCAAGAGGGTATCTTGTGATATTAGGGGAGTGGTTATTTTGTTTAATTCATTATAACATTCCTTCCAGACGGTTTTGATTTAAAAATATTGTCGAGGTTGAGTATATCTATAAAAATATTCCGAATTTCTATAACCCTTACCGCTTATTTTACATTCCTTTTTCTTTTTTGGACTTTCAATTCAGGTCTTATTACCTCATTTATATCACCATGAATTCCTCCTTCGAAATCCTTCAAAACAGCCCTATAAGGCTCTTGATCGCTATACCGGCTTAAACCAATAAAGCAGGAGTATCCTGACGGCACCTTGCCAATATACATCAACAAACCCTTTGGGTTCTTGGTCTGGTTTCTTGCTGGAGATAAGGTTTCTTCGGGATAGAAATAGATAGCACCCCTCCTAAATCCCCTAGCAGTGGTGCTTAATCCTTCAGGGAAGTTTGGGATGTTTTGATGGGACCAGTAATTCGGCTCATCCACCACACCAAAAGGATTTGTCCTAGTAGTTTCTGGGTTTGGAGAAAAATTAAGATGTTTAAGTGGGAATTTATATCCTGTCTTTTTCAACCTTTCCACCCATTGCCCAAGGCCTTCTATTCTGGAATCCATCTTAAGAAATTCAGGAAAGTCATTTATCCTAGCTCTACCATTTGATGTACCAAACATTATGGGCACTAGAACCTCAAACCAGTCAGGAGAAGAGCAAATAGCATGAGGATTAATACTGGGATATGCTATCCTATACACTCCGTCCGAACTCCCTCTGGCTTTTCCACCACCTTGAATAACTCTGTAAAGAGACCCTGCGCACTCCCGAGTGATTGAATGAATCACGTTGCCACCCAAATCCAGTCCCCTTGCAATTTCCCAAGTAAAATCATAACCTACTTCTCTAGGTGAAACTCCTAAATTCTCGTAAGCTTGATGAACAGAACCCTTTCCCCAATATGCTTCTTCTGGACTTGTCCCTTTTAATATTCCTTCTAAAACTTTTTCGAATCTTATCGGTTTAGTCGGAATGTCTTCTGGTCTAACAACTTTTACCCTTTCAAGAGCCTTAGAACTTTCCTGTTCAACCAATCTATCGAACTCCTTTTGAGCTTCTTCCGTAACAATTCTCGTTACTTCTCCCTCTAACCTCTGACGTAGTCCCGGAGTCACAGCTATGGGATCCATTGACCCCTTACCTTCGATAATCTGTTTGGCGGTTACTTTATTTGTCATTTTTACCTATCAAAAACCCGAGACCATCGCACTAATCTGGTCTGTTGTATCAACACTCCATCCGCTTTCTTTGAAAATATCGACCAACATCTGCTGGTTTTTCGGATATGCAGCACCTAGACCACCTTCAAAATTAGCGGGCTGGTTTTTCATATATGCCGAATTAACCACTGGCTCCCAAAGCATCTTTTTTTCAGCTAAATCCATGTCCACAAAATAGGCCCTTCTATCTGGACCACAAGTTATCAGGCGAACCTTGTCAGGAACAAGGTGAATTCCCCCTTCTATGGAATCTAATATCAATGCCCTTGCATCAGCATATCTTTTATAAGGCGCTTCTCTTCCAACATCTACTCCCAACTGGTCACTGTATTTTTTGCCATTCCGATCTGAAAGTGAGGTATATCTCACTGAGTCAATTTTATATCCTGCTTTCTCTACTCTGTCCAACACCGTCTCGAAAACTTCTCTCCTTTCGTTTTCTTCAAATTCTTGGCTCATTTTTCACTCTCCTCCAAAATATCCATTGTTAACTGCAAAAGCGTACCTGGCTTCAGCTGATTTTGTAAAAGCGCTGGCACGATTATCACTGCCTGTCTACCATGCTTAGCAATTCTCTTTGTGATAACAAACTGTTTTTGTTTCATTTTAACTCCTTACAAATAATAACTAAATACCCATATATAAAACAGTATACAGATAATCTTTAACAAAACAGAAATATTTATAAAATAAGGTTAATTATGTTAAATATGGATAAAACAGATAGAAAGATACTGTATGAATTAGATTTGAATAGCAAACAATCTTTCCAATCTCTCGGAAGAAAAGTCGGGCTAGGGAAGGAAACTGTTTTTCATAGAGTCCAAAAACTAAAAGAGAAGGGAATTATCGACAAATTTATCACAATACTAAATGTCCATAAATTAGGATACACAAATTACCGTCTTTTCTTAAAATTTAAAAACATTGATAAAGAAATTGAGAGAAAAATTATCAGTTTCTTTAAAAAAAGCAATTTAACTGGCTGGGTGATTAGTGTAAATGGGAACTGGGATTTAGGAATTTGGTTTATGATTAAAAATCTCTTTGATTTGAAACTGATTTATGAAGAATTCAAAAAGAAATTCTCAAATTATATAGCCAATGAAAAACTCTCAGTCTTCTCAGATGTTTCTTATTTCTCTAGGTCTTACATTATTGATAAACCAAATAGTTATTCATTAGATATTGATGTTCCCGAAGATAATGAAGAATTAACTGATTCCGATTTAGTTATCTTGAAAGAATTAGCAAAAAACTCTAGAATTCAAGTTATAAAATTGGCTGATGAATCTAACTTATCAGTTAAAACGGTTATTAAGAAAATAAACGAATTTGAGAGGAAGAAAATTATTTTAGGATACCGCTTAAAAATTAATCTTGATTTAATTGGAGTTCAGTATTATAAAATCCATATAAAGTTAAACAACTTAAATGAAAGAGATAAATCCGAAATAGATTCATTTATTCTAAATCATCCCAATATAATATATTTAGATAATACAATTTCAGGATACGATTTAGAATTAGATGTTCAGGTTGAGGATAAAAAAGATTTAGATAGTCTTCTAGAGAATATCAAGGAAAGATTTAGAAAAAATATTGAAAATTATGAGATCTTAGAATATGTTAAAGAGCACAAGCATATTTTCATTGGTCTTTAGATTTCTTCCTAAAAAACAACAAAATAGGCACAACACCCTCGCTTCATCCCCTCTCCGAAAGTCCACTCCTTTAACATCACAAAATACTATAATGCCCCCACCGTAAATGATACCTTTTTGTGATATCTAAGTGATGTCAGTTTTATTTGCTGATTTCATCGTGTTGTGGATGGTTTGGTTTTTAAAGATTGTCGAGATTAGATTGATCAATCTGAAAAGACATCAAAAAACGTTTGCTTGCAACGATATTAATACTTGGTTGAAAGAAAAGCAAATAATCCCTGGTTTTTTAGTATAGAAAGGTTTATAAAATAAAAATTAACTTTACAAATATGATAAGAAGCACAGTTTATAGGATTGGAGTCGGATTAGCAATAGCAACCACTTTATTGAGCTCTGGCTGTAGGCCTGAGGATAACAGCCCAAGAGTTCCAGTTGCAGTTTCACATCGAACCCCTCAAGGAATTGAGAGTTATGTGACTATTCCTGGCGGGAAATTTTTAATAACTGAATTTGACGATCGTTATGAGGTAGAAGCAGTTGAAGGAGTTATCTCAAGAGCGACTAGAATAATGATAGATGATGGCAAGGATGGAACTCTTGAACTCCCCACCTACCCATTAGAAACAGCACGAGATCACCAGGAACTCTACGACTCAATTTTTTCAGAAATAAATTCTAGTGAATAAATTCAATATCGAATTGAGAACTAGTTGGTAAATAACCATCTGATTATTTATTCCTAAATAATATGCTCGCTATTGTACTTCAAATCTGCATCACTCTATTATCACACGATGGTATAATGCCCCTACTGGGAATTGAACCCAGGTCTTAACCTTATTGCCAAGTCTCCGCAAGGTTATATGCTATCCACTACACCATAGGGGCTGATATTCTTCTTTGAGAAACCTTTATAAATATTTATTTAGAGAGTTCTTGTTATGGTTGAAAAGAAAATCGAGAAGAAAAGCTTGTTAGCTGGCAGTGTTGTTTTTCTTTGTCCTAAATGCGGGGAAACTAAGATTGTTAGGAGTTATCATGAGAGAGAAATAGCTACTAAGTATGTATGTGGTTCCTGTGGATTTGAGGGCCCCAATTAAAATGGGAATAGTTTTAGTTACTTTTAAAATAATGCCTGAAAGCGTTGATACAGATTTGGATAAGGTTGAGGAAGAGGCTAAAAAAATGACTGAGAAATTTGGCGGGAAGGTTTCTGGTTTTGAGAAAGAGCCTGTTGCTTTTGGGTTGAATGCTTTAGTGATGAAATTTAGTCTTGATGAAGCAAAGGGCGAGATGGATTCTTTAGAAGATAACATTAGAAATATTGAAGGAGTTATTAATGTTGAGGTTACTGATATGAGAAGAGGTTTTGGTTAATTAATTTCTTCTATGCTTGTTATTTTGCTTGAGTACCCTGTTGGACAACCTTCTCTTTTGTAGACTAATTTGAATGCATCCTCGTTTGGAGAATTATTGAGACTTGTGCAAGGTGGGAATTCCATATAGTTGAATATCTTATCATGTTCTCCTTTTTTTAGGTTTTTTGCCTCTCTTGCTTGGTTTAGGGAAATTATATTAACTAATCCTTCAAAAAGAGTCATTGGTTCATTATTGCGTGTAACTGTTCTTGCTTCTAAGTCTACTTCGTAAACTGCTCCTTTTGTTGTTCCAATACGTAAGCGAGACATTTTTATTAGAAATTAAACAAGAATTGCGTTGACTGTTTTTTCTTGTCCTGGTCTTGAGGTTACTTTTGCATTGCCTTTTTCTGTTTTTATTACTGTTCCTTTTGTGAGTATATTACGCCTAACGAAGTTCCTGTTGCTAGGACTCTCAATTACGCTTTCTATTTTTGATTTGAAATATTTTTTTGATTTTGGATCGTATACGTTAGCTAGATTTGTTGTGAGAAGCCTGACTTTTGGGTTGTTTCCTCTGGTTCTTAGTTTAGTGATCCTTGGCTCGCCTATGTGTGTTAATGTCGGGAGATTTCCTTTATGTCTTAGTTTTTTGGTGATTTTTTTGTATCTCCCTCCGCTTGGCTTTCTTTTTGCTCTTAAATGCGAAATTGCCATGGAATTTGGTTGTTTTTTTGGGGTTTAAATATGTTGCTATTTTGGATATTGTCTTTTAAAATATTTGTGGGATGATACAAATTTATATTAAGCTTATTAAATGAGGAAGTCAGATGTGGTACAGAATATATGGCTGGAAAGAGAATCCTTTTTCTAATAAGGCTGGTGTTGAGTTAGTCGGGGTTGATGCTGAGAAAGAGAGAATTAAGGATTATGTTGTGGCTGGAGATATTTGTTTTTTAACAGGTGAGAGGGGTGTTGGGAAGACCTCTTTGTTAGGCTGGTTAAGGGATAGTTTGCGGAGGCATAGTTTTATTTATATTGATGGAGAGGAATATGAGGAAGTTGATTTAGATTACTTGCTGAAGAAGAATGCTGGTTTTTGGAGGAAGTATCCTAAAAATGCTGTTTTACTCATTGATGAGTCTCAGGGTGTTGATGAAGATCTGAAAAAATTGTTAAGAATCTATTGGGAGAAAGGTCTTATTCGTAGTGTGGTTATTAGTCAGATTGATGATAAATTAAAGAATTTTTCTGATGATATTAAGCACAGGATTGGGTTTAGAGTTATTGGGTTAGGTAAATTAAATTCTTCTGATTCTGTTAGGCTTATCAAGGATAGATGCAAGGCTAATTGTCCTTTTGATGACGTGGCTATTAATTCTATAGTGGAAATTAGTGATGGGAATCCTAGAAGGATTTTGGAAAATTGTGAGAGAGTGTGTATTGAGGTTAGGAAAAAAGGAATTACTAAGTATGATGTTGAGAAGGTTTTATTGGATGAAGAGGATAAAGATAAGATTGAATTTAGTCCTATGCAGAAGAAGATTATTGAGTTATTGAAGAAGAAGGACATGAATGTTAAAGAGATAGTTGAGCTTACTAGAAGTACTGAAGGTAGTATTGGGAAGCAGATGTCTAATCTTATTCAAAGAGATTTGATTAAGATAGTTAGTGATAAGAGGCCTAAAGTTTATGGTCTAGTGGGAAAAGAGTGACTGACTGATTTGTCTAACTTTATCTGAGTAATACATTGTAGTTTTTAGGTTTAATCTTGTTTTTGTCTTAGTTTTTTTGTTGGTTGTTTTAGTTAATGTTGGTTTTTTTAGTTGTTTTGATTGGTTATTTTTAGTTTATTTCTTTTTGTTGTTTTGTTTGTTTTTATTGAGTCAGATGTTGATAAATATTATATACTATTGACTGATTGTTATATAGTATTTATTTAGTATTATTGTGGTCTTGTTTTTTGTTATATTATATTTGGTTTTTCAAAAGGTTTATAAAATATTGTTATATGGTATTTCTTAAAGAATACTCATGCAAAAAAGAGGTGTAAAACGAGGGGGTGTAGATTTAGGTAAGTTGAAAGGGCTAAAGCCTGATGAGCTTTATGATTTATTCCAAGAATTTATTGATTATGCTGAGAAAAAAGGCGGGATTGGAAAGTATGATGAGAATAATGCTCCTATTTCTATTTTTAATGAAAAGTTAAGTAACTTTGAATCTATTGTTAAGTATTTACGAGAAGAATGCAAGTTAGATTATAAGCGCATTGCTTTGAAGTTGAATAGGAAGGAAGGACCTATTGGTGTTATCTACAGAAAAGCTAAGAAGAAATTTTCTGGCAAGCCGGATTTGAGTTCTTCTGAGTTGTTTTCTTTAAATATTTTTAATAATAAACTGACTATTTTTGAGAATCTTGTTTTTTATTTTAAAAGAGAGGGTGGATCCTTTCATGAGGTTGCTTCTGTTTTGAAGAGGAATTACTATACTGTTTGGGCTGTTTATCAGAGGGCTAAGAAAAAAGGAGGTATGAAATGATGAGAAGAGTGAAAGCAGATATTGTTTTGGAATCTAAAAATCAAAATTCCTCTTTTAGTAGTTTTTCAATTAATTCTGCTGTTGTAAATACTTTGACTAAAGATTGTTGTTTAAGATGCGGATTATTTGACCAGATTATAGAATTGAGTTTTAATGCTAAAGCGAGGTATGGAGAATCTTTTGGATCTGATAATACTTCTGATGACTGTTTAAGAAAATCTTCCTATTCTGAAAGTTTTATGAATTTTATTTTTTCTTCGACTTCTTCTTTTCTTAATTCGAACTCCTGTTCTGATAACCGAGATTTAGATAGACAGAGTTCTCTGTATTTAATAAATTCGAATTTAATATATTCTGGAACAAAAAATTCTACATCAAGAAAAAAGAAGATATATGAAGCAATAGATTTTGGGTTCATAAGTGAAAAAAATATATTGTTATCTAGAACTATTTTCATTTCTCACCCAAATAACTCCTTTCTTTTTTTAGGAGAAAGTTCAGCAAGCAGTCTTTTGAAAGAATCTTTCTTTGCTTTTCTTCCTAATTCAACGGACCATTTGATTAATTCTTGTTCTTCTTTAGATTTGACTCTCTCACGTAATTGTAATAAAAATGTTCTTCTTACTAATTCAGACCAATTAACCCAGGATAATGCTTTCATTTTTTCCTTAGTGTCGTCTGGTATAGCAAATGTTGCTCCGGTCATTTATATTTCACCTCTTTCGACCATTTTTTCAAATTTCTCTAATTGTTCGACTTTACGAATAATTATGCTCCTAAATATCTCTGACCATTTAACTTCCGGCATAGCCTTCATGAGCTTCTTCATATCTTCTGGTATTGATAATGTTACAGTTGCCATTTTAGTACCTCCACATAATTATGTTAATAGAAATAAATATGTTCATGTATATAAATCTTTTGTTTTGGAGAATGAGAAAAGAATACATTAAGAAACGGAATATTGCAGTTAAGGAGATTTTGATAGTTATTAGTTTAGTTTTGATACTCGGTGGATTAGTTGGACTTGGCTTGTTTGATGATTCTAATTCTGTTATGGGTTATGGTGTTAAGAGTGTTAGTCATGTTGTTAATACTGGTAAGGAGATTGGGGTTAAAGTTGGAAGTGATTTGAAAGAAGGATTTTCTGGTATGGAGGGAATTACTGGGAGATTTGTTGAGGAAATTTATAGTTTTACTACTACTAACTTTAGTGTTCCTACTGATGTGAATTTGACTAATGAAACTTTTGAAATTCCTTTAGAGGTTCCTTTGAATGAGAGCAATATTTCTTTAAGTGTTCCTGAGAATGATAGTTCTTTTGAGATACCTGTTGATGAATTTGTTCCTGAGTTGCCTGAGGATGTTACTGAGAAAGTTAAACCTATTGATATAAATCGTGTTCCTGGCTATAAGAAAAATGTTGAATTAGTTCTTCCTGGTGAGTTTGGAACTTTGGATTTGGAAGAGGAGCATATGAGATTTGAATTTGATGATAGTTATATTGGATTGAATATGAAGATTATTGTTGATGGTGATGAAAAAAAACCTGAAGAATTTTCTTTATTTGTTGATGAGAACATTACTGATTATTATAAATGGGGTTATAGTGTTAAGGCGCCTACTGTTGAGAATTTTTCTGTGCATCAAGATGATGAAGTTGAATTTTTAGCTAAGATTAATGTTAAGAGCAATTTGGATATTTCTTTGTATAGTGATGATTCTTTAAGAATTGGGGATCATGTTCTGAGTTTTAATGATCTTGTTTTGGATGGGTTTGTTGTTTCTATAAATGAGATTCCTGATAGAGTTGAGGTTATTGATGAGACTGTTATTGCGAATATTTCTGATATTAATGAGACTGATGTTCCTATAGAACCTGTTGAAGAGATGAATGAAACTGTTAATGAAAGCGAGATTTTATTTGGAGTTCCTTTGAATGAATCTGGGAATTTGACTAATGAAAGTGGTGGGTTTTTTGGTATAACTGGATCTGTTGTTAGGGATGTTGGGAAAAGCAGGTTTAGTGTTGTAATTGAAAAAATATTTGAGAATTTATTCAGTGGAAATGGGTTAGTTAGTGTAACTGGAAGATTTGTTGAGGAGATTTATGATTTTAGGGCTGCTGGCGTAAATGAAACATTGGATTCTGAGTTTGGAGTGCCAGAGACAAATGAAACTAATAATGAAAGTCTAACTGTACCAGGAGATACATCAGAATTTATTGCTCCTGAAAAATCAACTGTAGTTGATAATGGGAAGAGTGTTGATGTTTATATTTATAAAAAAATTAATGCAACCTTTTTGGAAAGCGTTGGCGGAAAGATAGAACTCGATCCTGTTCTTTTTACTATTATCATTACTAAAGCTAAACATTTAGATTTTAATAGAAGTTTTATTTCTGATATTTATGAAGAGGTAAAGGAGTTGGATGGAAATTGGAGTGAAACTATTCCTTCAGGAGATTATGTGAGAGTTACTTTTGAGAGGAATTTGACAAGGGAGAATGATATAACTATTTATCCAAGAACAGTTAATGGAACTCCTAAAATTGAGGTTTATGAGGAAGATAAAAATGAACTTATTGCAGAATTTTCTAATCTAACTGATAATGAATATAATAAGGTTTATTTGACTGGGTTGGGAGAGTGTTATGATAATGAGACTGAGATTTTAACAGAGGAAGGATGGAGGTACTTTTATGAATTGGGAGATGAAAAGGTTGCTACTTTGAATCCTTTAGCTAAGGAGTTAGAATGGCAGAGGCCATTGGATAAACAAATATTTGATCATGATGGAGAGATGTATAGAGTTGAGACTGAGAATGGTGAGCTAGTTGTTAGTCCTGAGCATAGGGTTTATGTAAGTAAAGACGAACCAAATAAAAAAGAAATCTTTAGTATGAATCTCGATGATAATCAAATTTCATTATTTAGGAATAACCTAAGTAAATCTCCAGTACTATATATCTTGATTAATGATTGTTGTTTAAAATGTGAATCATTTGACCAAATTGCAGAATCGATAGAAAGGGCTAATGCTAGAAAATCAACATCGTCTGGATCTTCTAGTGACTCTATTGCTTTATCTAAAAAACTTTCATATTCATCCAACTTAAAGAAAGTTATGGATTCTTCAATCTCTTTCTGCCTTATTTCAAATTCTTGTTCTGAAAGTTTCGATTTGGATAAACATTCTTCTTTATGCTTCATTAATTCTGATTTTATAAATTCGGGTGCAAAAAATTTGGCTTTAATGGAAGAAAATAGATATGCAGAAGTAGATTTTGAATTCATAATTGCAAATAAAACATTGTTATCTAACACAAGTTTCATCTCGGCTAATCATCCTACTAACTCTCTTCTTTTTTTAGAAGAAATTTTATCTAATAATTCTTCTCTTCTTTTCGGATGCAGTTCAGAAAGTAGTTCTTTAAATCTCCCTTTCTTCACTTTTCTACCTAATTCAACTGACCACTTAATGAGTTCTTGTTCTTCTTTAGATTTGAATTTTTTGAGTAATTGTTGTTTTAACATTTCTCGCTTAAGTAAACTTTCTCTTACTAGTTCTGACCAATTCACCCAGGGAAACTGGGCTATTTCAGATTTTAGTTCTTCATCTACTGCAAACGTAATGGATGCCATTTATATCACTCCTTTGGCTTTTAATTTTTCAAGTTTTTTAAGTTCTCCAACTTTTTCAATTATTGCTCTGCGAGCTACTTCAGCTACATTCACTTCTGGAAATAATCTTTTGAATTTCTTTAATAATTTTTCAGGTACTGATACAGTCATTTTAGGCATTTTATATCCTCCAAGTATTTATGTTAATAAAAGTAAATATGTTGATGTATTTAAACCTTTCGATTCTGAAAAAGATCATAATTTTAGTTTAAGGCCAATAAAACAAGTTCATGAAGAGTTTGAACAAGGAAAAGAAATTTACTTTTTAGGTGCTGATGGAGAAGAAATCAAAGTCAACTCAATAACAAAGGTTCCATATTCTGGAAAAATCTACGATGTTGATGTTGAGAATGATATTGTTTTGGTTCGGAGGAAAAGTGAGAAAAAGCTAGTAGAAAATTATGATGAAGACTCAAATCGGTCTCAGATATTGGATGCTCAGGTGTCGGATTTTGGACAAGATTTAGGTGCCGGATTTTGGATGAACGGGTGTCGCAAAATGGATGGGACTGAGGGTGGTGGTGTTGGGGGTTTAACTGGGGAATATGGAGATTTGGGGGCTGTTGAAGAGGGTTTTGCTGATGGTGGGTGCCGGATTTTGGATGGG
>JBDRGP010000033.1:0-4304 GCA_043817645.1 Candidatus Woesearchaeota archaeon | reverse complement strand
GCTATCCTAAAGACTGTTAGCGGGGTAGGACAGCCAGGAGTGTCCGTTGGGCCCATAACCCAAAGGTCGGTGGAAGCAGCTGGAAGGGACTGCTGCCGAATTCAAATCCACCCCCCGCTACTTTCCCTTCCACCTTTTTATTTTGTTTAGATGTTTGGGGTTAAAAGAACCTATTTTGTTTAGCCATTGTTCTAGTTTAGTCTTACCATTTAGTTCTATACGGTTTATTATAGTGGGTCCTTTATTTGTGCGAGGGTCTTTTACATTGTAATCATATATTTCTACTGGTTTTAATCCAATTTCTTTTAGAGCCTTAACTATTTGTTTTATGAATACTTTGCTCTTTGATGAAATTGAAATTACTGGGTAATATGGGTAAGTTCTATACCTTTTTTTGAAAGTTATACAACCCTCTGTGTCAAAAACTCCTCTAATAAAACTAATAATTAATATTTTGTCTTTTAGAAAAATTTCTGGTATCTTTAGGTTATCATATTTTATTCCGAAAGGTAAACCTATAGTTTTAGTAAAATAATAAAATAATTCTTTAGAGTATATTGTAAAGCCAAAAGTGGTATTTGAATCAAAGTGTCGAACTAATGGTTTTAAACCAAAAGATTTCTCAAACTTAATAGAGACTACTTTATGATAAAAATCTTTTTCGTCTTTAGGATTGCCAACACATTTTAGTGAATATTCATGTTTTTTCTCTCGATAATTTAAACTACCATCCCCTGCAAATACTCCACTCAAATAAGCAATATCTGAAGTTATTTCTTTTGGGAAAGTTATCTTATTAGTCATGATTTTGATAGTCATTTCTTATACATATTCCTTTCTGCTAGTTTCCGGATAAATTTTATGTTTGTCCGGGATAAATACCATTTTTTCCATAACACTTTTAATATGTCTATTCCCCTTTTATTTGAAATGATAGATTTATACCTGATTCGCCACGGAGAAAGTGAAGTTAATAAAACACCTCAATTTATAGGGGGAAGAACAAACCACTCTCCTCTATCTCAAGGGGGGATAATTCAAGCAGAAAGACTAGGATGCTTCCTACACAATCAACAAGTAACTTTTGATGAAGTCTACTCGTCTACAGCAGTACGGGCTATACACACAGCTAAAATAACTTGTCTTGAGATAGGATATCCTCTTGAAGATATTATCCAATCAGAAGAACTTCTTGAAATATCACAAGGGGATTGGGAAGGCAAACTGCGGGCTGAAACTTACACTCCTGAAGTTCTTAAAAACCTATTATTAGATACTTGGAATTTTAAAGCTCCAAATGGTGAATCACAAAAAGAAGTTGAAGAAAGAGGATACGCATGGATAGAAAAAACTTTACTCTCCCGATCTGAAAAAGACTTGACTGTGGGAGTATTCACACATGGACTTACAACTCGATGTATATTAAGAAAAATACTAAACTCTGATCCTAGTATGACATACTATTTAGTTACAGATAATACCTCAATAACAAGACTAGTTTATGTTAATAATCGTTGGAGACTTATTAAACTAAATGAAACATCTCATCTCTATAATTACTAATTTTCCTAACTTTAAAGTAATCACTACAAATTTATATACTTGCTACCCCTATTATATTGAGCTGACTAGGACATTTCGGTTGCCTTTGAAAGAGGTGTTACCACAACAGCCTCTGTCAGGTGTTTAGCAAAGTAATATGGTGGCTGGACTATAACTCACCGTATGATATCTGCGCCTGTTAAGCGATGTTTTGGAGCGAAGAAGATAACCTTTAAAGCATACCAAAAGATGAGTGATTGGATTGGTTAATGTTTAAGGCACTTTTTCACCGAGTCCAGATGTCAGCTATTTTTATTTACTAGAGGTGTAATATGGTTAAGAAAAAAACGGCAAAAAAAACTTCTTCTAAGAAAAAAAAAGTTGTTAAAAAACCTTCTAAAAAAAGAGTAGCAAGAAGACCTGCAAAAAGAAAAGTAGCAATAAGATCTTCTAAAAAGAAAGTCAAAGGAAGAACAGCAACAAAAAGAAGCAAAGTAGCAAAAGTTAAGAAACTTATCAAACTTGCAAAAGCCAAACTACGTAAGAAAAAAAGATAATCCCCTTATGAAAACTTTATAATATATTACGTCTATTCAGTACTATATGAAATATATTATTGAGCACATGGAACCAAAAGTGTACAAATGGTGCCTTTTGGAATACACACATATTTCTAAGATAGTTGGGAAGAAGAACCTTATTTTCACTAATGTCAAAGCTGGTAGAAAACTCTTAGAACAAATAGGTAAAGTGTACAAAGAAAGCATTAATGACTTAGGTTTTAAGAATATCTGTATCTTAGATTTCCCTGCAGATAAAACACTCAGTGCTAAAGATAACAAGTTTGATTATATACTTCTTGGAGGAATACTAGGAGACTACCCCCGGAGAAAAAGAACCAAGAAAATCAAAATCAAAGCAGAAAAAAGAGACTTAGGTCCAAAGCAAATGTCAACAGACACAGCAGCCTATGTTGCTAAAGGGTTATTATCTGGAAAGAAATTAACTGATTTTAAATTCAAAGATAAAATAGAAATATTCCTAGGATCAAAAGAATCAGTACAACTGCCATTCAGATATGTTGAAGTTGATGGAAAAATATTGCTTCCTAAAGGGTTTATAGAATTTCTAAAAAGAAAAAAAGATTTCTAAAGTGATTCGAGTACGGTTTTAAGATTTTTAACATACTGGCTAGCTTGTCTCATTGAAAACTTTGCACTTAACCAATTGCCCTTATTTGGGCCAAACTCTTTCCAACCAAGATATTTGTAGTCACCCACTTCAATACTGATTACAGTATATGTTGATGTTCCCCCTATTTGTGGGACAGGAAAGTCTATCTTATACTCAAGAGTTATATTGTCAGTACTACTAGCTATTGTTTCTTGTGGGATTTTTCTAAAGTCAGGAAATTCCTTATTAAAAAGTCTCCCAAACAAACTTACATCTAATTTTAAATCCTTATTCTCTCTAACTTCTACATTTACCATTTTTTATTTCCCCCAATTAAAAATTACTCATTAACACCAAGATTCTTCCTAGTCCTAATCTGGGTGATAATCTTCTGCTGCAAAGACTCCGGAAGCTTATCAAACTTCTGATCAATAACAAAACTATTACCACGACCAGATGTCGCGCTCCTCAACTCAGAACTCCAACCAATCAGCTCAGCAACAGGAATCAAAGCCTTAATCACCAACTGCTCCCCCTCTTGATCCATGCTCCTCAACTGGCCACGCTTGTTCTGCACAAGACTAGACATTGTACCCATATACTCAGCAGGACACTCTATCTGCAACTCCTGCAAAGGCTCGTAAAGCAAAGGATTAGCATTCCTGATAGCCTCCCTAATGCCCTCTCTAATTGCAGGAAGCATCTGCGCCGGCCCTCGATGAATAGCATCCTCATGAAGCTTACAATCCTTAAGCTTAACCATCATATTCATACAAGGCTCTTGAGCAAGACCACCTTTATTCATAGCCTCCTCAAAACCATCCATAACCATACTGATAATCTCACCTATATGGACAATACCGCGAGTAGCATCAATCAAGACATTACCCCTAAATATCTCCCTCCAGTTTTTAGCATCCTTTGTCGGGATACCGAGATCAATAATCTTCTGATAAGTCGCATTATCCTTCTGTCTCAGCCTCATCTCAGGAAGTTCACCAGCCTTAATAGTCTCCTTAATATTCTCTGGTAAAGGCTCAACAGTAAAATAAAGCCTATTATGCTTATTAGGACTTTTACCTTCACCCTCAGGAGATAACTTCTGAATAGCTTCCCTATAAACAACAATAGGCGGAGAAGTATTAACAGTCAGCCCCTTCTCAGTCTTGATCCTGTTCTCAATAATCTCCAAGTGCAACTCCCCCATGCCACTAATCAAGTTCTCACCAGTCTCCTCATTAATATCAACCTTGATACTAGGATCCTCCTTTGCAACATGCTTCAAAACATCAATCAGTTTTGTCAAGTCAGCTGGATTCTTAACCGAAATAGACTTAGTAACAACAGGATCAAACAAGTGTTTCAAAGCCTCAAAAGTCTCCATAGGAGCAGTTGACAATGTCTCTCCAGCATAAACACCCTTCAAACCAACCAAACCGATTATATTCCCCGCAGGAACAGAATCAATAAGAACCCTATGTGCACCCTTGTAAATAGAAACCTGCTGAATACGGACATCTTTCTTAGCCTGATTCATATACATGTTATCACCAAGCTTGATAGTACCAGAGAACAAACGTCCAGCAGCA
>JBDRGP010000032.1:0-9029 GCA_043817645.1 Candidatus Woesearchaeota archaeon | reverse complement strand
TAAACCGTCATTATCATCGTCAATACTATTTTGACATTGAGTTGTACCGTCACTTTCATCATTATCTTGATTATTTTCACAACCTGGGTCTTCTAAGTCTATTAAACCATCTTGGTCATCATCAATATTATTTTGACATTGGGATCTAGGATGGGCTTCGTTTTCATCTTCACGAGAGGAGCATGAAAAATCAGCAGGCCAGTCTATTGCTCCATCATTGTCGTTGTCAATGCCATCTTCGCATTGAGGAATCGGTTCTGGATACTCACTGTTATCTGTTCTGCTTTCACAATCAGGATCTGCAGGCCAATCAATAAAACCATCCTTATCATTGTCTAGTCCATCGTCACATTGTGGCGCATCATCTGGCCATTCATTATCATCAGATCTACTTTTACAATCAGGATCTGCAGGCCAATCTATAAAACCATCATTGTCATTGTCTAGTCCATCATCACATTGAGTAATTGCTGTTCCGTTTACTATAAAAAATAGAAGAAATAATAATAGTCCGATGAAAATTGGTTTGTTTTTCATATTTTTTATTTAGTTACTTCTGCAGTTGTTACGCTATCATCTGTTACCCATAAGATTGCAGGACTGTCTCCTTGTTCATTTGCTTCAACACTTGTAATAATAAAAGAAGGACAATCTTTAGGCTGGTATCCATTAACAAAATCGCTTTCTAATGTGTATACTGGAGTTGGGCCAAATGTTAAGCCAGCTACTGCAACATAAATTTCTCCAGGTTTTAAATCGTGATGGAAATTTAGTGAGGCTGGGACTTCAGCTATGCTTCCTTGAAATACTCCATAAAATCTTATATCGCTTCCTTCGTTTATTTCTGGAGTTTCAGGAAGATCTTTTGGTCTTTCTAATGAACATGCTTGTCTTATAAGACGCTCTTCTAAACTTTCTTCTGTGTCTGTTCCATTATCAGCTGGTGGTGTTCCATTATCAGCTGGTGGCAGTGTTTGAGGTGTGGAACTTCCTTCAATTACAGAGACAACTACAGCAAGATCGCTATAGTTCCATTTATCTGTAGCAGTAGCTTCTGCAAGAAGATATGTTCCTATAGAAATATTTTTTTCACTTGTATGGCTAAAAGTAAAATCCCAGTAAAAAGAATCCTCGCTAGTTCTTCCGCCATCTATAACAACTTCTAAAGGATTTTTTTTAGGGTTTACAACAGAAAAATTACCATCTAAGCAAGGTCTATCATCAGTTATGGAAATAGAATATTCTTTTCCTTGTTTTAGGTCTTCTCTATGTATGGGTAGGATTATGACTTGATCATACCATGTATTGTTAAAAAGATGGGTACCATTTAAAGGCCTTATTTCTGTTCCGTCTCTTTCAGACATTGTAATTTGCGGTTTTTGAGTATCTGGAAGAGAACAAGGGTATTTTGGAATAGGGCATCCGCCTAAAGTTAAGGCAGCTGAGATTGTTAAACCAATAAATGTTTTTTTTAAATATGATGGCATGCGCAGCACCGTCCTATATCTTTATTATATATACAATATTATAATAGTCTCGAAACATATTTCATAGGCTATATAAAGTTTTTGCTATTTGGGGTAGGAGTGACATCCGTTAAGTTTATAAAAAAAGTATGTTGATTTTTATTCTATGCGGGGGTGCCGGAGTGGTCAAACGGGCAGGTTCTGCTTTTTGGAGATGCTAAACTTAAGGCCATGAAGAAATCCTGTGGCTTAGTGCCTACGCAGGAAAGCTTTTCTTTGAAAAAGAAAACCTTGGAAAAGAAAGGCTTTGCGAATTCGAACCCTGTCCCCCGCAAACATTTTATAAGTAGTTATTTTCTTATTTTTGTTATTGCCTCGGTGGCTTAGCCTGGTAGAGCACAGAGAAATCGCTCAGTACCTTGGTATAACTTTTCTTTAGGAAAGAAAACCTAGGAAAAGAAATCCCAAACAGGTAGAGATCACGAGTTCAAATCTCGTCCGAGGCTTACATAAGATTTAAAAACAGGGTATTTGGAGTTATAGTTTGTTATGGATTTAAAATCTGATTATGAAAAATTAAGTAAAAAGTATGATCTGCCGGATTATGAAGAATTGGATAATTATTTTGAGTTTTTGTATTTTCAGAAATTAATCGAGATAAAATTTCCTTTGAGATTTGTTAGAAGGAGAATATTTGATAAGGTAAATTCTTATATTGGCTTTTTGCAAAATATAATCAGCCCAAATCCTCAAAGTTTGATTAGTTTAGAGGAAAGTAAGTTTTTTACTGAAGAAGAGAAAAATGAGATGATTATTTTGTTGAAAGATATGATGAGACTTGAGAGAAAAAATTTACTTATGGATTTGCAATCTAGTGAAGATGAGCAGGCTGAATTTATTAAAGAAGCTTATGCTGCTTGGAAGGGATATAAAGATAAGATATATGCTTTAAGTGAGAAACTTAAGGATACGTGGAGTTCTGAGACTAAGGCTGAGAAAAGGAGCAGCATTTTTGGCTGAAGAAAGATATTTAAAGATAAGATATTTTTGATGGAGGTATGGATAAAAGAGGTCAGGTGTTTATATTAGCTGCTCTGTTATTGAGTTTTATTATATTCTCTCTAGTAATTAGATTAAATGTTGTGAAAAGAGAAATTATTGAAGGAGATTTTTCAGGGTTAAGTAAGAATTATGAGGTTGAAAGTTCTAAGTTTATTAATTTACTTGCTGAGGAGCAGTTTAGACGAGGAGAGTTAGGATTAGAGGATGTCGGTGTGTTATTTTTGAATTTTACACAAGATTTTACAAAGTATTCTAAAACGCAAAATCCTGAGTTTGGTGTGATATATTTCTTTGATTTTAGTTCTAATAATGAGGCTAAAATGTTTGTTGGAAATTATTTAGATCAGGATATTGCTGTTTGGGTTGAAGATGCTGGATTTGATGGCGGAACTGCTGTGGAAGTTGTAGAAGGGTGTAGTGAGAAGGTGTTTGCTGGAGCTTCTTTTGGTGATTTTAATTTTGGTACTGGAGTTACAACTTTTGATTTTGATTGCGGCGTTGGTTTGGAGAGACCTACTGATGAAAATTATGAGTTTACATTTATTATTGGGGATATTGAGTATACTGCTGATATATCTGTTGGTGAGACTAAGATTGGTGTTGTAGCTAATGAGTTTCATGATAATGATAGAAGAGTTTATATTAATGAGTTTAGAGAAGGAAGTGTTATGAATTTTGATGCTAGGTGTGACGTTGGTAATAGTGATGCTGAGGGATCTTTTGTTTGTAAGTGTGGAAAAAGGACTAGGGAAAATTGTGAAGGTTTATTAGGAAGGTGTGTTTATAATGAAGATAATGAAGAAGGGGAAAGATGTGAAGATGCTGCATAAAAAAGGAATTTCTCAGGCTGTTGGATTTGTTTTAATAATTGCAATAACTATTGGTCTTGCTGTTTTTGTTGGTACTTGGATGAAAGACAGGTCTGAGGAAACTGCGGTAGATATTGCTTCTGATTTAGAAAAAACAACTAGATGCGATGATACTACTCTTAGAGCTATTGCTAATTGTGATAGTATTTGTAGTTGGGATCTTGATGCCGGAAATTGTGTGGAAACTGAGTCGGGTGTGGGTTGTCATTTTTTTGATGAAGATCAAGTTACTTGTGAGCAAAATTGGGAGATCTGTAAGTGGGATGAACCTGCTTCTGAATGTTTAAATGAGCATGATGGTGCGCAATTTTGTGGTGCTTATATTGACCAAGGCAGTTGTGTAGAAAAATATGCTTGTGATTGGAATACTGATAACCCTTTGGATCCTTTTTGTGAAGGAGATACTGGTACTTGGAGTGGTGGATGTGGTGGATATGATATTGAGGAATGTGGTGAGCGTGCTGGAAGATATATTGGAAGTATAACCCTTGAGAATAAGGGATTATTTTCTATTGTTGGATTAAAATGTAATGGGTTGGATGTTGATGAGATTTTTGAGGTTTTACTTCCTGATGAGGTGAGAAATGAGGAAGGTTTAAATAATTGTTTAGGTATTACTAAAGTGTTAATGGTTCCATTTGTTGGAGTTTCAGATGGAGAGACCTTTGGATGTGTAACAAAAAAGGTGACTTTAGAATGTTAAAGAAAAGAGGTGGAAAAGATTAATAAAAAAGGTATAAGTCCGTTAATTGCTACTGTATTATTAGTTGGGTTTCTTGTAGTTGTTATTTTGATTGTTTGGTTATGGGGTTATGATTTTGTTACTGAGCAAGCTGAAAAACAAGGAGCTCTTGCAGATGCTTCTGAAAATTGTGTTGAAACTGTTATGAAGATATATAAAACTTCTAATGGATATGAAATTTTAAATGAAGGTGCTGTGGAGTTTGGTGGAGTGATAATACAACAGTTTTGTTCAGATGGTACTATTGCTGATACTAAAGTATTTTTGCCACAGAGATTATTTCCTGGAGATTCTGTTGAGTTGAGTAAGACTGGTGTTGATTGCGGTAGTGATGCGACTTATCCTGCTGTTTTATATTCGGGTGCTGAGAAATATAGGTTAATTCCTGCTCAAAAGGCTTCTGATAAGAAAGGAGCTCCTTTGGTGCCTTGTAGTAGTGCTGGACTGGATGTTAAACCTTAGTGATTTTGAGTAGAAAACTTTTTATGAATATTCATAGACTTTTTTAATCTTAACTGTTGCTTTATATTTTTTAAATAGTTTATGAAATATATTGGCATATTCTAAATCAACGACTATGCATCCCTTGCCTAATCTTTCTCCTTTATATTTTTGAATCAATCCTTGGTAGAATTTTCCTTTTTGTTTATATCCGAGCAATTGTTTGTTGAAAAGGACTCTTTTGGAGTTGGGTTTGATATTTTCCCAAATAAAGAAGGTTTTGTGTTTTCCACTCTTGATTTCTGGTTTAAATTTTCCATAGAGTAAAATTCCATTAGATACGATGCTTGGTTTAAGTCCTTTCCATTTGTTTAATTCTCCTACTTTTAATTTTATTTCATTTTTTATTCCCAGCATTTTCCAATAATTCTTGTATTTGGTGGATTTTAGAAAATCAGATAAGTGTTCTTTTATTTCTTTTTCTAATTCTATGTTTTCTTTTGTTGTGTCAATAAATATATCTATATCACTAGTTGTTTCTGCTTCTTCTCTTGAGACAGAACCAAATAAAATAATATTTCTGATTCTTTCTTTTTCTTTTATTTTTTGTATTAAGAATGATGTAAAATCTATTGCGTATGCTATCAATTTAGATTTCATTTAGTTTCACTTGTAATACTATAGTATTAGATTATATAGACTTTTTGGTTCATTTGAAACCATGTTTTAGGTTCATTTGAAACTATTTATTGTGGGGATTCAGATAATTGATTTGAGAAAACTTTAAAAATGGTAGAGTATGGTAGATTTACTGTAAAATAGTTATTTTTTTAAAAAAAGGTTTAGAGGTGATGGCGAGATGGATAAAAAAGGTATAAGCCCTTTAATTGCTACTGTTCTGATTATTGGTTTTACAGTTGCCTTAGCTGCTCTAATTATTACTTGGGGTGGACAATTTATTAGGCAAACTCAGAGTCAAGTAGGACAGGAAACAGACCTGCAAGTACTTTGTTCGCAGGTTAAGTTTGATATAACCGGGGTTAGCTGTACTGGCACTCTTCCTGAAGGTCTTGGTGATATTGATACAATAAGTGTTGTGAGTCAAGGTAATCAACAAATAGAAGACTTTACTGTTAGGGTTACTGGTGTATGTGCTGATGATGGGAATCCGACAACTGATTGTACCGCAAATTTAGAGGATGTTTGGGTTGATGATAATATTGCTTTAACTACTCCACCTTTAATCAGATTTGGTGCTGGTGAGATGGATGATGGTTCTTTGGATGAGATAGAAAATAACCTTAAAGAAGTTAGACTTATTGAGTTAATAGCTATAGTTGCAGATGATGCTGGTAGACGAATGACTTGTGAAGCTGGAATAGAAGAATACATCCCTGCTACAGGCGTGTGTGGTTATACTGGGTAAAGAGGTGATGAATGATGATGTTTAAAAATAAAAAAGGTATAAGTCCTTTAATTGCTACTGTTCTGATTATTGGTTTTACAGTTGCCTTGGCTGCTCTAATTATTACTTGGGGTGGACAATTTGTTAGACAGACCCAGGGTAGTGTTGGAGAAGAAAATGAGCTTGGACTGGCTTGTTCAAAATTGAATTTTGATATAACTGCTGTTGTTTGTGTAGACCCTCCTATTGGCGAAATTCGTTTATCTACTGTGCGTGTAAATAGTAATTCTGAACAAGGTATTGCTGGATTTATAATGAGATCAACTGGTGATGGAGGTCTTTTGGTTGATGATAAATCTGAGATTGCTACTGCTTTGACAGGCTTTGATGGAGAGACATTGTCTTGGAATTCTGCTACAGGTGGACCTGGACCTAGCAATAACCCTACTTCAGTTGAGGTAATAGGTCTTGTACAGATACCTGGTGGTGCTGCTGTTCCATGTGAAGCTGGAATACAGAGTGTTGTGATATCAAAAGGTAGCGCTCCTACTTGTGTTCCTGGTTAATTTTTTATTTTTTCTTTAATATTTTTTTATTTTTGGGGTTTTTTGAGAGGGGTATAAATGGCCTATTTTTTAGTTTATTTTATCCCTACTAAAAATAGAAATATTTAAATAATAGTAGGGATATTAAAAACCTATGGAAAAATATGTAGAAAGGGAACTTGATACAGAAATAACAAAGTATATCAAAGCAAAGGAAATAATTGCTATAGTTGGGACAAGACAATGTGGAAAAACAACACTTGTTAACAATCTCTTGGATAAATTAGAAAAAAGGGGTAAGAAAACAAGCAGGATTGCTTTTGATAATCTCAGAGTTCTACAACTTTTTGAAAACGATACAGATTCGTTTGTTGATCTTTACGTTAAGGATTTTGATATTTTATTTATTGATGAGGTCCATTATTCGAAAGACAGCGGAAAAAAATTAAAGTATATCTATGATAATTTTGATATCAAAATATTTATTTCGGGCTCCTCTGCAGCAGAAATTTCTATTCATAGTTTAAAATATCTCGTTGGAAGAATATTTACTTTTACTTTGTATCCTTTTTCTTTTAAAGAATTTTTGAGCGTTAAAGATCCAAGAATGGTTGATATTTATTGTAAGGGGACATATAAGAAAGAAATAGTAGTTAGTTTTAATAGATATCTTGAAGAATTTATTTTGTATGGAGGCTATCCTAGGGTAGTTCTTTCACAAAAAATAGAAGAAAAAAAGAAGGTTTTGGATAATATTTATAATACCTACTTATTAAAGGAAATCCGAGAAATATTCGATTTGAGCGAGGATTATCAATTGATTAGTTTATTGAAGGCTCTGTCTTTACAAATCGGAAATATCGTCAATTATAATGAACTCTCCTCTTTAAGCGGGTTTACTTATTTTGAATTAAAAAAATACTTAAACATTTTAGAAAAAACATACGTTTGTAGCTTAATTAAACCATTTTTTACGAATAAAAGAACGGAACTTGTTAAGAACCCAAAAATTTATTTTTTCGATTTGGGGTTCAGGAACGTATGCATAGGTAATTTTAGTAATGAGAGAGTTGATAAAGGAAGTTTATATGAAAATTTTATTTTTTCCGAATTAATAAAAAAGGGTATTAGACCAAAATATTGGAATACGAAGTCTTCTGCAGAGGTTGATTATATTCTTGAAGAAGAAAATAAGCTAATTCCTGTAGAGCTGAAATCGTCAATCAAAGAAGAAAAAATAACAAAATCTTTTAATAGTTTTATATCAAAATACAAACCAAATAAAGGGTATTTTCTTTCCTTGGAATTTGAATCTAAGAGGAGATTCAATAATTGCATGGTTAATTTTTTACCTTTTGTTAAATTTATTAATAAATTGTAACCTGTAAGCCATAACGGGATTTATATTATACGAGTTATTACTATAATTAATAATAGTTATTATTTAAATTGATAATAAAATGAAAGAAATCTGTTGAGGAGAAACTTTGATTGAAAGAACACACGGTAGTGCATGGAGTGGTTTCTTTTGAGAGTTTTTATCTTATTTAATTTAGGAAAATTTATATACTAAATAATTGACTTTATTCAAGAAAAAAGGTGGGTATTTTGAGTTTTTTTGGAAAAAAAGGAATTAGTCCATTGATAGCTACTGTTCTTATTATTGGTTTTACAATAGCTTTAGCTGCTATTATTATTACTTGGGGTGTTGGTTTTGTTACTCAGCAGACTGTTCAGACTGGGGAGCAAACTCAGGCTACTTTAGATCTTGTTCAGAATGCTGGGGTGAAGATTAAGGGTGTAATTTATAATGATAATGATCCACAAAGTGAACCAGATAATTTTACATTTACGATAGAAAATACAGGGAGTATCGAATTAGATGGTTTTTTGATTAGGGCCTATGATGATAATGGAGATGTTCATGTTGTTCAAGTGGATCTTGGATCGAGTAAATTAGGACCATTTGGAGTGAAGACTTTCAGTTTAAGATTGAATAATACTGCTACTCCGACAGAATACCAATATGACTTAGCGAATGTTCCTGATGGGGATTTAATACCTGAATTTAGAGGAGCATTAGCTCAGTTTATGAAAGTTAATTGGAAGGCTACTTAGTTTTTGTTTTCTTTTCAACAGGGTTCTGTAAACCTACTAAATAATAATCAAACTATTTATCAATTAAGATTGACTTCCAAAGAAAGCCAATAAGGCAAAAATAAAGAGAAATTATTAGAAGACGTATCTTGGTTAGTTTAACAGAGTCAAAAATAAATCTTTATATACCTCCTAGTTTTAGTAAATTTATGAAAAAAGAGGGTTCTAGGGATACTTTAGTTTTAATTCTAGTAATTATTATTTTGTTAGGTTTATCATTTTTTGGAAGTTCTGATGAAAGAGTTTATAGTGTTGAATCTAAAAATATGGATGTAAATTTATTTTCTGATTTGAATGAGGAGTTTGGGAAAATATTTGATTATATGGAGATTGTTGGGAATG
>JBDRGP010000031.1:0-31747 GCA_043817645.1 Candidatus Woesearchaeota archaeon | reverse complement strand
TAACATCGGGCTTAAACAACCCGAAGGGCTCGAGCGGAACTAAGTGACCTCGAGAGTTTTTTCTGAAAGAAAAAATTTGGGAAAATTTCGTCCCGAACTAAGAGGGTTTGCGAAGCAAAAGAAATTTTCTGTTTAAGCTCCTGTTCAGGGATTTTTGCTGAAAGCAAAAACACGAGCTGAGCCAAAAAGGCTCCTCGTGAGTAAAAAATTCTTGGGGTGGAAATAATAAAAGGACACTTCAGGACGGCGGGACGCCGTCTTATTTAATAAGAGAAATTGTTGCAGTATTTTTGAATTTAAGGTTGGGCTCGTTTTATATATTAACTGAATAGTAGTAAAATAATGCAAAGGTTTAAAAACTGAAGAATAATCACAGATGTATGGGAAAGGCAAAAGACACCGGATTAGATGAATTTAGAGAGAATTATGCTCCTAGACTTAGAGAAGCATTTAATTCTAATATAAAATTAGTTGAGGGTTTGATAAGAGCTTCTTCAAATCCTAAACAAACTAAAGAATATCTCGCAGATACTGAAAGGCTTATTCAGGATTTAGCAGATAAAAGATTAATGGGTTTTTATTATGGTGCTCCACAAGATGCAAGACCTGAAGTCGCATATGGCAATTATGAAACTTTTGGAGAAGCCATTAAAGATTTTAGAGCACAATCTGGAATGCAAATTAACACTTTATCTCTTACAGCTCAAGTTTCTTCAAGAACAATAGTTGATTTAGAAAAAGGAAGAAAGTCAATTGGTGATTGTAGAAATGGAGTTAAGGAAAGATTGTCTAATGCTTTTTCAGTTCAACCCATAGAAAAATTAGATGATTTGCATGAATTAGATTAGAGCCCAACCTTAGAAAAAATTTGCGTGAGTGAAACGAACCTTTTACCCTTTGTTAGAAAAAGTTGCGTAGCAATTTTTTGAGTTTTCGTTTGGTCGGGTAAAAGAAGTTTTTTCATATAATTAGCAACAATTTCTCCTAATTAGGGGTGGGTGGTCGGGGGTCTTGAAGTGTCCTCAAAATTGGGGTGGAAAGAATTTTTTATTTCCCTTTTGCTTGCAAAAGGCGCCAGCCTGAACATGTTCATATCGGAATAAAATTTCCGATATGATTACTATTCGGTAGTTTTAACGATTATATTTAAATTAAAAAATTTCTGGTTTATTATGTCAAATGGGCTTTTGTCTAAGTTAAAAAGGGAGCTTGAGATCATTAATTCCTCTAGGAAAACTGTAAAGTCTTACTTATATTACGTAAATAGGTTTCTTGAGTATGCTACAGCTGGGGGGCTTAATGAAAATGTAGTTAAAGATTATATCCAGGGAGAAATTAGTAAAAAGGACCCTTCGACTGTTTCTTCAGAAATAAGTGCAATTAAGTTTTTCTTTGATAAAGTTTTGGGTCAAAGATTAAAGTTGGCGCACCCGAAAAGAAACAAGAAAATTCCAGACATTTTGACATTTGATGAAATAAAGAGGATGATTGACTGTACCATGAATATTAAACATAGGTTAGTAATTAAATTACTCTATGGTTGTGGCTTGAGAGTTAGTGAAACGACTAACTTAATGAAGGACGATTTTAATTTCGATGAAGGAATTATTCATATTAGATTGGCCAAAGGTCGGAAGGATAGATTTGTTAAGATTCCTGACTCTTTGAAAGAAGAATTGAAAAACTTTTGTAGTTTGGATAGAGGCAAAACCTTGTTTAGTTCTCCAAGAGGTAATAAGTTAACTACTAAAACTATACAGGCGATTGTGAAAAATGCTAGTAGAAAATGTGAAATAAAAAAGAAGGTCTCCCCCCATACACTAAGGCACAGCTTTGCTACACATTTGTTGGAAGGTGGGATTGATTTGAGAATTATCCAAAAATTGCTGGGTCATAGCAGTATAAAAACCACCCAAATTTATCTACAGATTTCGAATAAATTAATAAAAAATGTTAAAAGCCCGTTAGATGACCTATAAATTTTAGGTTCCTATTTTAGCTTTTATCCTTCTTATTCCTGAAGCAACAGATTCTTCTTTTATTATTTTTAATTTTCCAATTTCTTTTGTGTTATTTACGTGAGGACCTGTACAGATTTCTTTAGAGAATCCTTCAATTGTATAAACTGTTACTTTTTCTCCATATTTGTGTTCAAAAAACCCTAGAGCTCCTTGTTTTTTAGCTTCTTTGGGTGACATTTCCTCTTTTTTTATCGGTACGGCTTCTTGAATTTTTTTATTTACTAAGTTTTCAACTTTTTTTATTTCTTGTTCTGTTAATTTCCTATCAAAAGAGAAATCGAATCTTAATCTTTCTGATGTGATGTTTGATCCTTTTTGTTGGAGATTTATTCCAAGAACTTTTCTTAATGCTGTATGGAGTAAATGTGTTGCGGTATGGAGTTTTTTTGTTTCTGTAGACTGGTCTGCTAATCCTGAACTAAATCTTCCTTTTGTTGCGGTTCTGGATAATTCTTGATGTTTTTTGAATTCTTTTTCGAATTCTTTTTTGTTTATTTTTATCTTATATTCCTTTGCTAGGTCTTCTGTCATTTCTAAAGGAAAACCATACGTAGAGAATAAAGTGAAGGCCTCGCTTCCTGTAATTTTTTTATTTTTTATTAATTTTTCAAACTGTCTTAGACCTAAATTTAAGGTTTTTTTGAATTTTTCTTCTTCTTTTTTTAGTTCTTCATTTATTATTTTACTTTTTTTCTTTAAGAGTGGGTAGTCTTTTTCATAGATTTTAATAACTTCATTAGCTATTTGTTCAGTTAGATAGTCCTGAATTCCTAATAATCTTGCATGCCTAATTGCTGTTCGAATTAATCTTCTTAAAACATAACCTTGATCTAGGTTTGATGGGACTATACCGTCGCTTAGTAGGAAAACAGAACTTCTAAGATGGTCTAAAATAATTCTGACTGATTTTAGTTGGGATTCTTTTGGTTTAGAGATTTTTTTTATTTTAGTTACTATTGGTGAGAAAGATTCTGTTTCAAAAACTGTTTTTTTACTTTGTAAGACCATTGCAATTCTTTCTACTCCGCCTCCGAAATCTACATTTTTTTGGTTTAATGGTTCATATTTTCCTGAAGATGTTTTGTTGTATTCCATGAATACATTATTACCTATTTCTACCCAAGTTTTATCGTTATTATTGAACTTTTTTGGTGCTGGTTTTTTTGAATTCCAATAAAATATTTCTGTACAAGGTCCGCATGGTCCTGTATTGCCTGCGGGTCCCCACCAGTTGTCTTTTTTTCCTAAAAAGGTGATCCTATTTTGTGAGACACCTAATGAGAGCCAAGCTTCTGCAGATTCTTGGTCTTTAGGAGCATCTTTATCACCTTTAAATACGCTTACAGCTAACTTTTCTTTTGGTAGTTTTAGGACTTTAATCAAGAATTCAAAGCTATATTCAATTGCTTCTTTTTTCCAATAGTCGCCTAATGACCAGTTTCCTAACATCTCAAAAAAGGTTAGATGGTCTTTGTCTCCTACTTCATTTATATCTCCTGTTCTTAAGCACCCTTGAACATTTACTAATCTTTTTCCTTGCGGGTGTTTTTGGCCTAGTAAGTAAGGAACCAAAGGGTGCATTCCTGCTGTTGTAAATAAAA
This sequence comes from Candidatus Woesearchaeota archaeon, assembly GCA_043817645.1. Lineage (GTDB taxonomy): Archaea > Nanobdellota > Nanobdellia > SCGC-AAA011-G17 > JACPIM01 > JBBSXW01. The sequence continues at coordinate 28,125 of JBDRGP010000031.1, read as the reverse complement.
CCGTAGGGTCGTTTTCTGGTATTAAGGATGCATTGGGGATTTCTTTGTGATTTTTCTTTTTGAAGAATTCTATGTATTTTCTCTTTAATTCTGAGGCTTTCATAGGATAAATTCTTGTTTAGGAATATAAAAAATTTGCTATAAGGAGTTAAGTTTTCTTTCTATCTCTTGTAGGTCTAGAGTAAACTGGTCGGTCTCTTTATGTTTAATTTGATGAGGTTCTTTTAATTCTACTTTTTGATACTTTTCTTTTTTTGATGTCGGAGTTTTAAAACCAGGAATTTCCTTAAGATCTATTCTGTTTACTTCTTCTTGGATTTGTTTAAGAAGTTTTCTTAAAACTTGTGTTTTTCTATTTCTTGTTTGCCACATCTCTTCTAGGTATTTATAATCCTTGAGCATTAAAATAGTACTTCTTGTACACTCTAGAAGGAGTTTTCTTCTATAGGTGCTGTCTTGAACTTGTACATGAACTTGACTTTTCATTTGTACTCAAAAAGATCCTTATCGATTTTCAATAATTTTGATTTTAGTTCGTTTATTTCTTGATGCCAATTGGAAAGCTGTTTGTCTTCTTCTGCCTTTAAACTTTGTATATTGGACATTAGTCTATCTGCTTCTCTTAAAAGGTCTCTAACATCTCTTAGATTTGCTAATGATTTTTTATAGTCTGCAAGTTTTACAAATATAGGACTGGTTGGAGCATGATCGGGTGTGATCGGCATTGTGCTAAACTGATCTAAAGCCCTTGGATTAAATTCTTCTCTTTCTGGATTTAATAGATCTGTGTTTAAAGGATATCTTTTTGGTAACTCTTCTTGAACAGAGAACGGGGGGGGCATTTTTGGTTCCGCTATTTCTGGTAATTTAAATTTGGAAAAGTCTTCTCTAGGAGGTTGGTATTTTGGTAGTTCAGGTTCTAATGGAAGAGAAGGTTCATATCTTGGAAAGTCTGGTAAAGGAGCTGTTCTATTTGGTATGTTTGATGAGACTTTCTTCTTTTTCCTGAATAAGGCCATGTAATTTCCCCCTTTTATTTAATAGACTTGTCTTAATTAGCTAATTAAAGTTTTCTTATCATACATTAGTGGTAATCAATTTCCTTTTGTTTTTTCAATATCGTGTGGATGGCTTTCTTCAATTCCTGCGGCTGTTATTTTGATGAATTCTGCATTTTTTTGCATTTCTTTTATGTTTGTTGCGCCACAGTAACTTATTCCAGAACGTAAACCTCCAATAAAATAATTTAGTAATTCTGATACTGGGCCTGTATACTCGATTAGACCTTCAATTCCTTCTGGGATTACATCTATTCTATCAACTCTTTTTCCTGAGGATAATTCTTGATTAATGAGATTCTGATCATATGAAGAACTGCCCCTGTATTCCTTATAACGCCTGCCATTTTTTATAATGATTCTTCCTGGAGATTCTAATGTTCCTGCTAATTTGCGACCAATCATTATGGCTGAAGTGCCTGTTGCGATGGCTTTGGAAAGGTCTCCTGGAAATCTTATACCGCCATCTGCAATAATTGGGATGTTATGGTCTTTTGCTGCGGAGATTGCATTAAGAACTGCTGTTATTTGTGGAACTCCTACGCCGGCTATGATTCTTGTTGTACATGCTGCTCCAGCACCAATTCCTACCTTAATTGAATCTGCTCCTGCCTTGATTAAATCTTCTGTCCCTTCTTGCGTTGCAACATTGCCTGCCATTAATTCTATACTTGGAAAACTATCTTTTAGTGTTTTTACTGTGTTGATTGCCGCTTCAGAGTGTCCATGTGCACAATCTACTACAATAAGGTCAACTTCATTTTCAACTAAAAGAGACGCTCTTTCTAAAAATCCCGGTCTTGTTCCAACTGCTGCACCAACTCTTAATCTCCCTTTTTGATCTCTTGTGGCATTCGGATATTTTTCTAAAGTTCTAATGTCTTTAGCTGTTACTAACCCCTGTAAGATTCCTTCTTTGTCTACAAGAGGGAGTTTTTCTATTTTGGAATTTTTTAATATTTCTTGAGCTCTTTCGAAACTTATTCCTTTTTCAGCCAGGATTAAATCTTGTTTCTTTGTCATTAATTCTGTGATTAAAATATTGTCATTTTTTTCAAATTGGAAATCTCTTGAAGTTAGAACTCCGACTAATTTTCTTTCTGAATTTATAACCATTAAGGAGGTTATGTTGTGGTCAAACATTAACTCTTTAGCCTGTCTTAGTGAGGATTTGTCATAAATGCAAATTGGGTTTTCTATGATGTAACTTGTTGATCTTTTTACTTTTTTAACTTCTTCTGCTTCTTGTTCTGGTGTCATGAATTGGTGTATCACACCTAAGCCTCCTTGTCTTGCTAGAGCTATGGCCATTTTAGATTCTGTTACTGTAGCCATATTTGCCGAGATGATTGGTATGTTTAATTTTATTTTTTTAGTAATGTATGTGGAAGTATCTGCTAATTTTCTTGAAGGTAGAATTCCTTTTTTTGGTACTAGAAGGATATCATCAAATGTTAATCCCTCTTTGATATTAATGTGCCTAGATAAGGTTTCAGAAATTTCTTTTAATTTGTCCATTCCTTGAGATTGTATGGCAGGTTTAGTTTATATAGTTTATCGTTGGAAATTATCTAATGTTTTTTGTTCTTTTTTTTCTTTATGATTTTTCCATGAAATCCAAGATTTTCTAAAGATTTCTGGGTGTTTTTCCCAATTTTCTTTTAAGAATTCTTGGGTTATTTTGTTGGACATGTAGCCTGGACCTAGAGGCATATCAAATTTTTTTTGTAACTCTTTTATTATGTTATCTCCGTAGACCTTGGAAATAATACTTGCTGCGGCAACAGTAACATATTTTTCAGCCTTATGTTCTACTACTAATTCAATTTCTTTATTGTCTAAAAGATTCCTTAGATAATCTTCATATCTTTTTTTGTTTGGAGATGGACAATCTATAAAGGCTTTGTCAGGCTTTAGTGCATTAATTATCTCTGCTGTTTTGTGTGCTTCTAACCAATTAAGGTTTAATTCTTGAGATTGTAACGCATTGTCTATTTCCGGAGGCCAAATTTCTATTATTTTGTGGCTTTTAATTTTTTTAAGGATTTTTGGGTATAATTCTTCTCTTTTCTTTTTTGTTAATTTTTTTGAGTCTTTTACTCCCAAGCTTTTTAATTTTTCTTCATCTTTTTCATCAATAGTGACCCCAGTAATAATTAGCGGTCCTAAAACTGGGCCGCGTCTCGACTCATCCGTTCCAAGTATTATCATTTTAAAGTATTTTAGCAAATCTATTCATTTCAGATACTAATTTTTTTTGGATTTCTTTTTCTGAAGCTGAATGGCCTGCATGGACGAGATATAACCTAGAGTTTTTAAGTTTTTTGTGTAGGGTGGTTGCTGCTTCTTTTGGGCAGATTAGATCATTCTTACCGTGTACGATTGAAATTGGTATTTTATTTATTTTTTTGATATTTTTTAAAATATAATTTGGTTTTAGAAAACATTTGTTTTTTAGGTAATGAACTTCTAATGGTGAAAGAGATTTGTACGATACTTTTTTTAGTAATTTTTTTATTTTTTTGTCCGTAATTTTTAAGGCTATAATTGAGATTTCATAATAAGCCCATTCGTACGTGAATTTATCCCTGATTTTTTTATTTTTTGAGTGCATTTGTTTATTGTAGTATGAAAGGATATCTTTTCTTTGTTTTTTTGGGATTATACTTGTTAGTCTTTCTAACTGTTTGGACTTACCTTTTTTGTTGTAGAGGTAATGTTTGTCATCTTTAGGTCTGCATAAAAAGATTCCTCTTAAGAGTATGCCTAAAACTGATTTTGGATATTTAATTGCGTAAACTAGTGCTAAAGTTGAGCCCCATGATCCTCCAAATAGGAAAACTTTCTTTATTTTTAAGAATTTTAGAATTTTTCTTATATCTTGGACTAATTTTTGCGTGGTGTTGTTTTGTATAGACGCAAAGGGCTTGCTTTTTCCTGAGCCTCGTTGATCAAAAAGGATTATTTTGAATATTTTCGGGTTGAAGTATCTTCTGTCTTTTGGAGAGATGCCTCCGCCAGGACCTCCATGGAGATATAATACCGAGATACCCTTTGGATTGCCACATATTTCGCAATATATCCTATGCCCATCTGTGACTTTTAGATAACCTTTTTTATATGGTCTGATTTTCGGATATAAACCCATAGATTTTCTTTTATTTTTTATATTTAAAAAGTGTTTGTTCTTTCTACTGATTTGAAATAGATAGGTTTATTTATTATATAATTTTTTAGTTTCATTGGGAGCTCTTGTGTCTAAAAAAAAGAGGGTGGGATTGAGTAGAGAACTAGGAATATTTCAGGTTACTATAGCTGGAGTAGGAATAATTCTTGGTGCCGGGATATATGCTTTATTGGGTGTTGCTGTTGGAGGCGCTGGTAATGCTACGTGGTTGGCTTTTTTAATTTCCGCATTAATAGCTTTATTTACTGGATTAAGTTATGCTGAACTTTCTTCTATGTTTAAGGGAAATGCTGGAGAATTTGACTATATTAAAGCGGCTATAAACAAGAAATTTGCTTTTTTTATGGGATTAAGTATGATAGCTGCCGGGTTTATTAGTGCTGCTGCTGTTGCACTTGGATTTGCTAGTTATTTTACTGCTATGGTTTCTATACCTTTAGTGTGGGCGGCCATTTTATTAATTTTGATTATGGCCTTAATTAATTTTGTAGGGATAAGGAAAACGAGTTGGTTTAATATTGTATCAACATTAATTGAATTTGGCGGTCTTTTGTTGATTATTATTCTTGGAATAAAATATTTTGGAAAAGTTGATTATTTAGAGATGCCAAAGGGGGTATCCGGGGTATTTAGTTCTGCAGCGTTGGTATTTTTTGCATACATGGGCTTTGAAAGTATTGTGAAATTGAGAGAAGAAACCAAAAATCCTGAAAAAGTTATTCCTCGAGCTTTGATCTATTCTGTTATTATTACTTCTATTGTTTATGTTTTGGTCGCTATAGCTGCTGTGAGCATTATTGGATGGGAAGAATTGAGTAGTAGTGGTGCTCCACTTGCTACTGTTGCTGCTGTTGCTTTAGGAGGATATGCTTTTCTTTTACTTGGGATAATTGCATTATTTTCAACTTCAAATACTGTTCTTATTACTATGGTGGCTACGTCGAGATTGATGTATGGAATGGCAAAGGAAAAATCCTTACCTAAAATTTTATCGCGGGTTCATGTAAAAACTAAAACTCCTTGGATGGCTATATTAATTATTACTCTTTTAACAATTTTATTTTCCTTAATAGGAGAGATTGAGATTGTGGCAAATTTGACAAATTTATTTTTGTTTATAACTTTTGCTTCGGTTAATTTAAGTTTGATAATATTAAGATATAAATGTAAGCATATTAAAAGAAATTTTAGATGTCCTCTGAATATAGGAAAGTTTTCTATTATTGCTTTATTTGGATTTTTAAGTTCTTTGTTTATGCTGGGTTTTGTTATTTGGAATTTATTATAGTTTTCTTGGTGAAAATTTCTCTTTTAGTTTTATTGTTCCTTCTTTTATTCTTTCCTTTACTCTTTGGAACTTTCTTTTTATTCTTTCTTTTCTTAATTCTCTTAACCCCTTCCTTTTTAGTTTATGCACCTCTAATGTTTTTTCCGCTGAAGGAGAGGGTTTTATTACGGATCTCAAGGTTTTGAAGAACAAGGCTACTAAAAGAAGTAAGACCACTCCTGCAACAGCGGTAGTTGAATCAAAAGGGACATCTCCTAGAATGATTACAATGAACAAAAAAGCTATAGTGTTTATTGGTATTGAAGATGATAAGAGAAATGCTAATTTTCTTGGGATAATGTGATAATAATCAAAACTTAATAAAATTATGGTCCAGACAGCAAGTATGACAATCAATATCAGTTCCTTATAGGCCCTGCCTCCTAAGAGTTCTGATAAGGGTGTATCTTCCAGCGTAAACCTTAGTAAGAGAACAATAACCCAAAAAAGTGAAACTGAATTACCAAAGGCCGTGTTCCAACCTAGTTGCTCAGTCCTGTTTCTTCCAAAATATAACTGAATGGCGAATAGAACGAATATTAGGGGTATTACGAGCCAAAGTAGGTCTGGTTGGGTAAATGGGGTTGTTACTATCAGCTTTAATCTTGGTATTAAATCGCTATTGATAAATGTACTAAAATTGCTAGCAAGTGATTTTACTACTATGGACGAGTCTGGCATGGGTTTTTTATGCTTTTGTTTGTTTTAAAAGTTAGTTTTTAATTTAAGAGTGGTTATTTCTTATTAAATTCACAATAACCGCAGAATCCGCAAGTTAAACGATCCTTATGAACTGCTAAAAACATTGCTGGACCGCATTTTGGACAGGTTTTTTGTTTTATTAAAATAGTTCCTTCTAATTTGTATTTGGTATATTTTTTGCTAGGTACTTTGTTTTTAGGTTTCTTTTTCTTTCCCATTTTATTTCTTCTCTTTGGCCTTTTTTTCTTCTTTTTTCTTTTTTTCTTTTTTTGCTTCTAATTTTTTCATTAATTTTTCATCTTTGTATAAATACGCTTTTATTTTAGCTTTTTTTGTTCCGAAAATTTGGTGTATTTTTTTTATTGCTATTAATTCTTCTTTTACTTTTAGTGCTGAAGCAATTTGTTTCTTTAATTCTACTTTGCTTGGAGTTGCTTTATCATACGTTGCTTCTAAATCTAATTCTTTTCTGCTCAGAAGGTTGCTATCTATTTCTTGTAGTTTTTTTATTTGCATCTTAATAGACTCTTAAATTTGCTCGACCTTGTTGTTCAAGGATAAGATTTGCTGCTTGTCTTAATGTTAAATTAGCATAACGTTCAGAAGAAATGGTTCCTCTATTGATACCAAAGGTTGTTGCTACATACTCTAAAAGTTCTATTGCTAAAGCATGCCAACCTCTCGGATCTCTTTTAAATACCTGCATCAAACGGGTTTTTGGTCTGCGTGAAAGGTTTAGATTTTGGATATCAATACATTCTGCTAATCTTTCAAGTCCAACTACTAGTTCCTTTACAGTTTTGTCTCTTGCGATTTGGTGCCTTTTTTGATTAGGAGTCATATGTTTCGGCGGGATATGGTCTGGACACGGGACGTTTCTACCGCCGGATTCATTGAGTATAGCCATTTTCCAATTACCTCACTTTAATTGAATATTCTCCTTTTGCACTTAAGCCTACTTTTTGTGCTATTTCTGATTTTGTAGGATCTAATATAATTAATCTTCCTTTCCAATTTTCACTAAAGGCTGTCCCCTTACAGATAGGGCATTCTTTGCCTTCTACAAACAATCTACATTTTTTACATACTTTTTTGCTCATTTTTTCTTTTCAGTCTTTTTTTCTTTTTTTGCTGCTTGTTTTTGTTTTTTTAGTTCTTCTTCAATCCATAAATTATTGCCTAGCCATGCTTGGCGCATAGTAAGTCCTATTTTTGGATTTTGAGGATCTTTATATGAAACTGCTACTATTCTTGCCCGGCATTTATCTCCAGCCTTTAAAACTCTTTTTGTTTCTTTCCCTGTTAATACTCCTGCTTTGCTGAAACTTACATAATCATCCATTGTTTGGGATATATGGATCATTCCATCGAGCGGTCCTAAATTAATAAAGGCTCCGAAATCTGCTATTTCTGTTATATTTCCTTGGATGACTTCTTGCATTTCTGGTTTAAATGCCAATATTGTGTAATTAGTGTTATAATATGCTGCTCCGTCTCCTGGGATAATCACTCCGTCTCCTATTGAGAGGATTTCAGTTACTCCTACAACTATGCCTAGATTTTTAGATATGAAATTTGAGAATTGTTCGTTTACTCTTTTTAGAACAGCCTTTTTTGTATCTTCTGTGAAATCGCTTGGAGAAACACGAACATGACTGCGAACTTCTATTTCATAAAACATTGTTTATCCCTCAGACAAAGATGATATGCTTTTGTTGCCTTATGGTAATGATTGCTATTTTTCCCTTTTTAAGCTTTTCCTTTAGTTTCTTATCTTGGGTGGCTATAAGGGAGTTTTTGTTTGTTTTTACGTAGTCTAAAATAAGGTCGTCCACTATTTTATTGCTGTTTGTTTTTATTATGTGGAATTTAGAGATGATTTTATTTGCTATGTTTTCTAAGGGTTTATTTTCTAGTTCTTTTAGGGTTTTGTCGAATATTGATATTTTTAGTTTGTATGGGCAAAGTTCTTTTATTGAGGTTTCTATGTCAATATGATTTTTTATTGAATTTAATATGAAATCTGTGTCTAATATGACTGTTTTCATTGGTATATTCATGAGGGGAAGGTTTATTAATATTGTTCTCTTATATAGGGTGAGATGTTAAAGAGCTTGTTAAATACGAGATTGGGTAGGGGCTGTGCTATTGGTGTTGCTTCTATTGCTGCAAGTTGGAATATTAGTGGTTGTCCTCCTTCTGCTAGGTTTGAGACTGAAGATAATGGAGATACTATAGAGACTATTGAAAATATTATTGAAGAAGCTATAGGAGAAGTTACAGATGATGATCCTATTATAGACTGGGATGGCAAGAGACCTAGGCCGGATAATTCAATTTCTGAAGAAGATTGTCTTTTGGCAAGAGAAGTATATCATGAGTTCAATAGAGAATTGCAATATGGTAATGATCATGCTGTTGAAGTAGCACGGGAATTGTATGAAGAGAATCCTCTTCGATCCTTATCCTTCTTGCTAGACATTTATGTTTTGAATTCAACTGGGTTAATTGATATTGCGCGGGCTGCCGATTGGATGATTCAGGGACTTGATGAAATACTGCCCTGTGAACTTTATGATGGTGGTTCTGAGGGGTGTGACGTTAGATGGAAAGATCAAAATAATTCTTATGGATGGAATCCGCCGACAGGGTGGGACCATATTTCATCATCTGGTACTAATCTATGGAGACCTGATGACTTTTCAACTAATAGACAAGAAATACAACATAATGCGTTGCCTACGCGTTTTTCAAATATTGAAGATTTAATTGATCGAGAATTAAGAGATGCTATTGAAATCTATAGGAGAGAGCCATTTGTTCTTTCTTCTGGACAGATAGGAGTTCTTTCGGAGTGGAGAGATGACTTTTTTAGATTCAAAGCTATTGATGTAATTGTTGATGGGACACTTTATGGCATTACAGCAATACCTGAAAATTTTGGATCTGTTTCTAGAGAAGCGGACGTTGCAATAAAGTCATTATGTGTTTGGAAAGAAGGTGATGTGCCAGATGGTGGGGGTGATGGTCCTTCATCAAGTGGAGATCCTTATGTTGATGAACTTGGTTATTTTCGCCAGGCCTCAAATCAGTCCTCGGGATTGGGTGCTCCAGATGGTACGTATGCAGTTCTTGAAGCCCCAGGCTTTAATGTATTGGTTATGACCTATCTTTTTACTGATAATACCCCAAAAAATGGACCAGGAGATGATATTCTTATACACTACGGCTCTGTTGAAGCTGAAAGGGGCTTTCATATTTCAGTACATTTCAGAACAGAACGATCGATTCTTGAAAGGATTATAACTGGAGGGTCACATATATTTGAAATAGACAATCTTAATAGAAATGGGGGGAGGTTAAGTCTTGATATGGGCAATGTTATTCTTGGGCCCTCTGAGACACCTGGAGTTACGATAGGGATATGGGACGACAGTTACAGTGGAACTAGTAAATTTAGAATAGATGCAATCGAATCAATATACAATGAATAATTCTTTGTTCTTGTAGTGCTGGTATTTTAACTTAAATTGGGTATTTTAAGGCTACTTTTCTGAAAAAAATTTTGATAGTAGAAGGCGTCTAGAGGCTAAATTTTGAGGTTTCAGGAGCAGAAAGGTTTTTAAAGTTTGGAATGTTTTTTTTAGTAAGAAATTACGATTTTTATGGGGGATTTTGATAAAGAAAATAAATGAAATTTAGTAAGATGACTCAAAATAAAGTTGAAGAAAAAAGCAGCAAATACGATGCAAAAAGTATTCAAGTTTTGAAGGGTTTGGAAGCAGTTAAAAAACGCCCAAGTATGTACATAGGTGACACGGGAGTAAGAGGTTTGCATCATATTGTTTATGAAGCTGTCGATAATTCGGTGGACGAGGCCGCAGTTGGGTTTTGTAAAAATATTTCTTTAACAATTCACAAAGATGGAACTTTAACTGTGGAAGATGATGGTAGAGGGATACCAATTGATGAACATCCAGAAGAAAAAATATCTGGTGTAGAAGTTGTTATGACTACCTTGCATGCGGGTGGAAAATTTGATCACAAAACGTATAAAGTTTCTGGAGGATTACATGGTGTTGGTATTTCTGTTACAAATGCTTTATCTAAATGGTTGGAAGTTGAGGTGAAAAGAGACAGTACAATTTACAAACAAAGATATGAAAATGGTGTTCCGCAAAGTCCTGTAATTGCAGTTGGAAAAGTTGAAAGCACTGGAACAAAAATAACTTTTTTGCCGAATGATTCTATTTTTCAAGATACAAATTTTCATTTTGATACTATTGCACAAAGATTGAGAGAGTTAGCTTTTTTGAATAAAGGAGTAAGAATTAAAATTAAGGATGAAAGAAATGAAACTGAAAAAGAATTTTATTATGAGGGTGGAATTGTAAGCTTTGTTGAATATTTGAACAAAAATAAAAATGCTGTTAGCGATATTATTTATTTTGAAAAGAAAGTTGATGGTTTGGATGTTGAAATTGCAATCCAATATAATGATGGTTATCGTGAAAACATTCATAGTTTTGCAAATAATATAAATACTACTGAAGGTGGAACACATTACTCTGGTTTTATGACTGCTCTGACTCGGGCTGTTAATAGTTATATTAAGAAGCACAAAATGAAAGATACGGGAATAATGGGAGAAGATGTTCGTGAGGGTTTGACTACTGTGATTTCAGTTAAGTTAAATAATCCTCAATTTGAGGGGCAGACTAAAACAAAATTAGGTAATAGTAATGTTAAAGGATTGGTTGATAGAGCTATTTTTGAAAAATTAACTGAGTATTTTGAAGAGAATCCAACTGTTGCCAGGACTATTATTGGGAAAAGTATTGCTGCTTCAAATTCTAGGGATGCTGCTAGAAAAGCTAGAGAATTAACTAGGAGAAAAAGTGTTTTAGCTTCTGGCGGGTTACCTGGGAAATTAGCTGATTGTCAAGAAAAAGACCCTGCTAAAAGCGAATTGTTTATTGTGGAAGGAGATTCGGCGGGGGGATGTTTTTCCGGTGATACCGAAATAGCTTTAGCGGATGGGAGGAATATTAGTTTTAAACAATTAGTTGAGGAAGATAAACAAGGTAAGAAAAATTATTGTTACACTATTTTAGAGGATGGGAGTGTTGGAATTGAAGAAATAAAAAATCCTAGAATTACTAAAAGAAATGTAGAGGTTGTGAAGATAATCTTGGATAATGATGAAGAAATTGTATGTACTCCTTATCACGAATTTATGTTAAGGGATGGAAGTTATGCGAGTGCTAGTGAGTTGACGGGAATAGACTCTTTGATGCCATTAAATAGAAAGATTTCCAAAAAAGGAGGAAGGATTACTATTAGTGGTTATGAGGAAAAAATGGGGGAAGCTATTGTTAATTACAACCACAAGATAAAGAGTCTAATAAAACTTAATAAAAGAATGGATGTTTATGATATAGAGGTTTCAAACACTCACAATTTTGCTTTGGCCTCTGGTGTTTTTGTACATAACTCGTGTAAATCAGGAAGGATGCGGGAAACACAAGCTATTTTGCCATTAAGGGGGAAAGTTTTGAATGTTGAGAAAGCTAGATTAGATAAGATTTTTTCTAATAGAGAGATTTCAACATTGATTAGTGCTATAGGTAGTGGTATGGGAGATGATTTTGATGTTTCTAAGGTTAGATATCATAAAATAATAATTATGGCAGATGCTGATGTGGATGGTGCGCATATTTCAACTTTGTTATTAACATTTTTTTATAGATATATGAAACAGTTGATTGAGCAGAGGTATTTGTATGTTGCAATGCCTCCTTTGTATAAGGTTGTTAAAAATAGAAAAACATATTATGTTTATAGTGCAGAAGAATTGGAAAAATTACTTGGTGAAATTGGGAAGGATGGTGCTAGTTTGCAAAGATATAAAGGACTTGGTGAGATGAATCCCCATCAATTATTTGATACTACAATGGATCCTGAGAGTAGGAAATTAAAACAAGTAACAATAGAAGATGCTGTTAAAGCTGATGAAATATTTTCTGTTTTGATGGGAGAATTAGTTGAGCCAAGAAAAGAATTTATCTCTAAGTATGCTAAAGAAGTGAGGAATTTGGATATTTAAAATGAGATTCCAAAAAAAATTGGCGTTGGAGCAGGAAATACTAAAATTCATGAGAGACCATAAGATTGGTCCTAGGGAATCGATACCTCTTCCTGAATTTGATAGGGAAGGAAAGGCTGGGGACGAAGTACCTGTAAAGGGTTTTGGCTATGTAGGGTTTGTTGTATGGGTAGATGATAAACAGGGCGCTGTTACATGTAGATATGATCCTTTGCCTCCTCTGGGTAAGAGAGATAGGATGCATGTTAGGACTACAAAATTAAAATATCTAACGAAGGGAACGCTTCCTCCCGAATTGGTTCTTGGAAGGTATGGTGGGCCAAGAGCGGATGATTAAAAATGCCAGAAGAAATACAAGAAAAACTGATTGAAGAGGAAATGAAGCAGGCGTATATGGATTACGCTATGAGTGTTATAATTAGCAGAGCCCTGCCTGATGTTAGGGATGGGTTGAAACCTGTACATAGAAGAATTTTGTATGCTATGTTGAAAGAGGGTTTATTGAGTAATAAAAAATATTCTAAATGTGCTGGTGTTGTTGGAGAAGTTTTGAAGAGATATCATCCTCATGGAGATTCTTCTGTTTATGATGCCTTGGTTAGAATGGCTCAGGATTGGAATTTAAGATATCCATTAATTGATGGACATGGAAATTTTGGAAATATTGATGGAGATAGAGCTGCCGCATATAGATATACTGAATCGAGATTGAAAAAAATCGCTGAAGAGGTTTTGGTTGATATAGAAAAAGATACTGTTGATTTGGTTGATAATTTTGATGGGAGTGTTAAAGAGCCTGTTGTGTTGCCATCAAGAATTCCTAATTTGTTAATAAATGGAAGTTCTGGTATTGCTGTTGGAATGGCTACAAATGTTCCTCCGCACAATATTAAAGAGGTTTGTGAAGCTATTATTCATTTTGTAGATGATAAAGAGTGTTCTGTTATGGATTTAATGAAGTTTGTTAGGGGTCCTGATTTTCCTACTGGCGGCATTATTTTAGGCGAGAGTGGGATTAGGAGTGCTTATATGCATGGTAAAGGAAGGTTGGTTGTAAGAGCTAAAACTAAGATTGAAGACTCTAAGATAATTGTTAATGAGATTCCTTATATGGTGAATAAAGGTTTGCTAATTGAAAGTATTGCTGATCTTGTTAGAGACAAAAGGGTGGATGGTGTCCATGATATAAGGGATGAAAGTGATAGAAAAGGAATGAGGATAGTTATTGAATTGAAAAGGGGTGCGAATGCTGAAGTTATATTGAATCAGTTGTATAAGTTAAGTAATTTACAAACTACCTTTGGGGCCAATATGCTTTCTTTGGTTAATCAAGAACCTAGAGTTTTGAATTTGAAAGATATGGTTGGAGAGTTTGTTAAACATAGATTTGATGTTGTTACAAGAAGAACTAAGTTTGATTTGGATAAATCTGAAAAAAGATCGCATGTTTTAGAAGGTTTAAGGATTGCATTAACGGATATAGACCCTGTTGTTAAAGGCATAAAAGAAAGCGAAAATGTTGAGAAAGCAAGATTGTTTTTGATTGAGAATTTTAAGCTGAGTGAAATACAGGCAAATGCAATATTGGAAATGAGATTGCAAAAATTAACTTCCTTAGAGACTAAAAAAATAGAAGAAGAATATAACTCTTTATTGAAATTGATTGAGGAGTTAAAAAGTATTTTGGCTGACGAGAATAAAGTCTATGGGATTATTAAACAAGATACAAAAGAAGTTATGGAAACGTATGGTGATGAGAGAAAGACTGAGATTAGTGAAGCTAATGAAGAGGTGATTATGGACGAGGATTTGATTAATGAAGAAGACGTGGTTGTGATTGTTACACAGTCTGGTTATGTTAAGCAGGTTCCCTTGGATATGTACAGAAGTCAGCTTAGAGGTGGAACTGGAGTAAGAACTGCGACTGTAAAAGAAGAAGATGTTATTGACCAAGTATTTGTTACAAGTAATTTAAGTAATTTGTTGTTTTTTACTAATAAAGGAAAAGTTCATTGGTTAAAAGCTTATTTAATTCCTGAAGCTGGGAGATATGCTAGAGGAACAAATTTAGTGAATTTATTAAGACTGGGTAAAGATGAGAGTTTAAGTGCTGTTTTGTCTATTAAATCCTTTGATGAAAATTTGAATTTAATGTTTGGAACTAAAAAGGGAATTGTGAAAAAAACTAGTTTAAGTGAGTTTGACAATCCTAGGAGAGGTGGAATATTGGCTATTAAATTGCGTGAAGGTGACGAGGTTGTTGCTGTTAAGTTGTGTAGTGGTGGAATGAGGTTTATAGTAGGTAGCAGAAATGGAAGAGCTGTTAGATTTAGAGAAGGAGATGTTCGTGAGATGGGAAGAACTGCTGCTGGTGTCAGGGGTATTAAACTAATTAGTGATAGGGTTGTTGGAATGGAAGTTGCTTTAGATGATAGTGATTTGTTAACTGTTACTGAGAATGGTTATGGTAAGAGAACTAAGATGGATGAATATAGATTAATTAGCAGAGGTGGAAAAGGAGTTAGGAATATTAAAATTACTGAGAAAACTGGTAGAGTTGTTGGTATTAAGGCTGTTAGAGATTCTGATGAGGCAATGTGTGTTAGTGATAAAGGGCAGATAATTAGGATGGAAGTTAAAGGTATTTCTAGGATTGGCAGGAATACCCAGGGCGTCAGAGTTATTAGGTTAAGAGAGGGTGATAGAGTAGCTCATGTTAGCAAGGTTGTTAAGAGCGTTGAATGATTTTACTCTCTCCTATACAAACCATTTAATTTTGTTTTAGGTAACTTTGCCAAACCCTCATATTCCACAACAATTCTTCTAGGCAATTCCAAATCACCTCTCTTTGTGTGGTCTGTGCCCATTATTATTGCGCCTTTTGGAAGGTTATGTTCGAATCTTTTCATTAGTTCTGAAGCGGTAGTATCCACTATCTTTGAAAGATCATCATTTGCCAATTTGTAAACTGTCCTTCCCCTTGTGAATTTTCGTTGAGATTTTTTGGGATATATAAATCTTTTGTTAAGAAATTAAATTATCTCGGCATATCCAATCAATCTAAATCTTCCACCGAGAATTCTTGAGATTGTAATTCTGTCTTCTTTTGAAGCGCAAACTGGAAGTTTTAACCTAACATGGACCTTATCTTTTTTTACTTCGTCTACTATACCTACTGTTGGGGAGGAGTTCACATTTAATAATAAACTTTCATTTAATTTTAGAGCTTCAACTTTTAGTTCTTCTTTTGTTCCCACAACTCTTTCTAAAAGATGGGGTTTTATGTTTAGGTCATAATATACTGGCGGGAGTTTTTCTGGGAGGCCTACTATATCTCCTGACAAGGAATCTGATTTTACTAAACTAGGATCTAAGCTTGTTAGAAGTCCGATTGAGCCTCCAGGATAAACTTCATTTAAACTTGCAGCACCTGTTTTTAAACCGATGATTTTTGTTTTGAGTGGTTCATAAAATACTTTTCCTTGTTTTTCTACTTTGATTCCTGGTTTTATTTCAATCTCTTGGTTAATTTTTAGTTTTCCTTGTTTTAATGCTCCGCCTAAGATGCCTCCAACTAATTTTTCAATTTCAGTTCCAGGTTTGTTTACATCAAAGCTTCTTGCAATAAACATTAAAGGGTCTTTTTTAGTATCTCTTTTTGGTGTTGGTATGATTTTTTCTATTGTTTCTATTAAAATATCAATATTTACATTATGCTGTGCGGATACTGGAATTATTGGGGCTTTTTCTGCTATGCTTCCTTTAATGAATTCTTTTATTTGTTTGTAGTTTTCTAAGGCTTCTTTTTCTGTTACTAGGTCAATTTTATTTTGAACTACGATTATGTTTTTTACACCGGTTATTTCTAATGCCATTATATGTTCTTTTGTTTGTGGTTGTGGACATGATTCATTTGCGGCTATTAATAATAAAGCTCCATCCATTATTGCTGATCCTGAAAGCATGGTTGCCATTAGGGATTCATGACCTGGAGCGTCTACAAAAGAAACTTTTCTTAGAGGTTTGGATGTTTTTGTTTTCTTTGCAGTGTATTGATCCTTATCTTTGTAGAAAATAGCGTCAGCATAACCTAATCTTATTGTTATGCCTCTTTTGATTTCTTCTGAATGCGTATCTGCCCAGATGCCTGAAATGGCTTTTAATAAACTGGTTTTTCCATGATCGACATGGCCAACCATCCCAATATTGATTTCAGACTGTCCTTTTTCGATATTTTTAATCACTTATTTTTTACCTCCAAACATATTCTAGAATAGTTAAGATTTTATTTATAAAGCTATTCTTCCAGGTTATAAAATATATAACGGGCTTAATAAAGGCTTTTATATGTGTCATCCCTTTCTTTAGTATGCGCCAAAAAATTGAGCCTAGGATAATAGATCTTTCTGGATTAGAAAAAAGAGTTTTGGAGACTGTTGATGTGGTAACTGTTGCTAATGCTCTTTGTTTGTATTGTGGTTGGAGAGCAAAAGATGAGCCTCTTGAGTGGCTAGAGGTTTTTAGTGGTGGTGAGGAAGATGCTGGGCAGTCTAAGGGTGATGCAACTCGCTTTCCATTAAACCGTTCTAGAGTTGTTATTGGTTTAAGAGAAAAACGGGCTGAAGTTTATAGGGCTAGTGAAGGATTTGGTCTTTTAATGCATGAAACTTTTAAACGTCGGAGAAATTTTTATGGGTTTTGTGATTATTTGAGGAAGTATGTTCATAAATCGTCTAGAGAACTAAAAAAAATGTGGTATGATTTTTATTGGAAGAGTTGCAAAAAAGCTATTTAAATCCGAATTTTCCTTTTAATGGAACAAATTGGAAATAGCCTAAGGATTCTTTTTCTATTTTTAGATCTTTTTTTGTTACTTTAATTAATTCCTGAGAGTACTCGTCTCCTATTGGAGCTAAGTAAATTCCTGGATCTTTTAATTGTTCTAAAATGAAGTTTTCTACTTTTGGAACTGCTGCTGTGTAGATAATTCTGTCATAAGATTTTTCTTTTTCATAACCTTTTGAACCGTCTGTTTGAACTACTTCTATGTTTTTGTATTGTTCTAGGTTTTGTTTTGAAAACTCTGTTAGTTCTGGGACTATTTCTGTTGTTATTACTTTTCCTTTTGGTCCTACTAGGATTGATAATAAAGCTGATTGATAACCTGAGCCTGTACCAATTTCTAAAATTTTATTTCCTTTTTTTACTTGTAGTGCTTGGGTCATTATCATTACTGTTGTTGGCTGGGATATTGTTGCATTGAAACCTATTGGTAAAGGTATGTCTTCATAAGCTTGATTTTTGTATTGTTTTAAAACAAAATCTTCTCTTTTTACTTTTTTGAAAGCTTTTAGGACTTCTTTGTCTGTGATTAACTTATTTTTTTCCCAATATTTGAGGAGAGTGGGTTTTTGCATGTGTTTTTATATGTTTTAAAAAAAGATAAACCTTTTGATATTTAGCTATGTTAAATTAATTAATGGTTAGATCGTTAATTAAGGTTCTATGGAACCTTTTAGATACGTTTTTTGATAATAGGGTTCTTTGGGGAGTCAATCTTAATTAATAAATAGTTTGATTATTATTAAGTAGGTTTAATTGAGTAGTTTACAGAACCTGATATTTTGAGAAAACTATATAAATGAAAATATTTTGATTATAATTATGAAAAAAAGAGAGTATGCTTCTAAAGTAGATGATAAATATCTTAGTGACTTAAGTGAAGATGTTAGTAAAATCCTTCAAAGAAGTGGGATGGATGTGGGGGCAGAAGCTGTAGAAACTCTTCTTGCTCAAAAAACCAATCTGCGCGAAGAGATAGGCTATTTGCATGAACATGGTATGCCTGAACGAGTTCTTTCAAGAGCTGTTAGTATGGGGATAGTTAATGCTCAAAAGACGGGTGGAGAACCCAGTATAAGGCCTGAAGAAGTTGCGCTTTCTGTTTATGAGGCAGTGAGGGATAATAGAAGGTATGGGGAGATGGCGCGAGAACTCGTTGCTGAGGGGATAATAAAGAAGAAAGACGTTAGGAAATTTGAAAGTATGCTTGAAGAGGGAATAAAGGAACATGGAAAAGGTGCCAAAAAGGCGGCCAGGGCTCTTGAGAAGGTGGTAGATGAAGGTGATTCTTGGATAAGGGCTGCCGTTTATATTATATTTGCTATATCTGCTGCTTTTTTGATTGCTGGGGCTTTTGGGGCTAGTGTGACTGGAGCTATAATCGGTGGTGGAGAGACTGATTTTAATATTCTTTTTGGGATAATGTTCCTGCTTTTAGGATTGGCTATACATCATTTTTCTTCTCATAATTAAGAGATTTTTATGATTTTTGTTAGAAATTGGGTTATATTTGTTATTCTTTCTAAGTAGTTAAAAAACGAAAGGTTTATATACTAGCTATTATTACTAATATTATCACTATTTTGTAGTGGTATTCACTTGATGGCTTAGGTTGCACTTTGGTGTGGCTAGCCATCAAACCTTACAAGGAGGATAATCAAAATGTCAAGATTAAATTTGGATTGTACCGCTATCCTAACAAGGGAAAGGGGGGTAGCAAAAAGATTAGAACAGGGGATTAGAGATTGGGGCAGGTTCCATAAAATGGCTGGAACTATTGTTAAACTTGATACAACTGGTAAAAAAGTGTTAGTTTCTACTTGTGTCCCTAATCCGGTTGTAGAGAACGTGGTTGGACGTTGTGCAAATAGACCTTATGCACCTAGAATTAAAGTTCATTATGTTAATTAAACGAGGTAAAAATGAAACAAGAAAAATACGAAGGAACGTTTGCTAATGTCCATTATGATGGTGGCGACGTATTGAGAGTAGTTTCAAAAGATGGTTCTTTTGTTCATCCTGTTTTTTTAGAAAGTGATGGGGATAGAAAATTTTACAGTGAATTTTTAAAAATGGGAGTTCAAAGTGGAGACATTACTAACTATGTTGATTCAATAGTTGACGAACAAGAAAGTGAACATCCTAGTAAAATAGCTAACTTAAAACTTAGGCTTGGAATTAAGGCTTTTGTTAGAGATTGGACTCAGGGTGATAGAGCACATACTTGGAGACCTAATTAAAAATGGCAAAGAAAACTAATAAAAAGGTAACAAAAAAGGAATTGACTGATTTTACTAAACAATTCCGTTCTTTGAATCAAGAGATAAGAACTTCCTTTAGAATGATGGATGGGATTATAGAGGATTTAAGGAGAGTAAAATGAAGGGATCTATTACAATAAATAGAAAGAATCTTAATCATGATGGAGAATCTTGTCCAGTTTTAGTATTAAGTTTGGATCAGGTAAGATTTGTTCTTGATAATGATGAATATGCTAGAGGTAATGGATTGATTGCTGTTAAACCTGGTGCAGAGAATTTTGTTATAACTTTAGATAAATATGTTGAGGACTTTGAAAAGGAGGGTTATAGACTTAATAGTGAACAAGTCGTGCCTCTATCCGGAGGTAGCTTGGGAGCGAAGTTAAAAGAATTGATACGTGATGAAGGAGTTCCTTGTAATCTTCAGGTTCTTGCAAAGCAATTGAATTTTGCTAGAAGACTTAGCGGGGATTATGATGGTATAGAATTAAAAGTAGCTCCTATGGAGGAAATTAGAAAATGAAATGTATTAAATGTACTTATATTTGGGAAGGCAGGGTTACTGAACCCAAAGCTTGTCCTAGATGCAAATCAAGATTAGATTTTATTTCAATAAAGAATATAAATAGAAAGAATAGGGAGGTTAGGTAAAATGGCTGGAGAATACGATAGAATAAAAGTTGCGTATGGTGCTCTTAATAATCAAGTTCCGAAGTTTCTTTCAGGAACTTTGACTCCGAATGAGGCCGCACAGAAAGTGTTGAAGGTTCATAAGGATTTTTTAGGAGTTGATCAAGACGCTTTGGTAAGGGGTTTTTCGTTACCTTATCAAAATAAAGTAACAGACGCACTTAAGAAATACAATGATGACAGTAAGCTTATCGGCGGTAAGGCTCTTTTTGATGCACTTTTAGGATCTTTAGAACCTATGTTAGGAGCATCAGTTGAAGCAGCTGCTGAGAAAGGAATTGAAATGACTGATGAAGATAAAGTAAAAGGTCTTGGCAATTCTGTGCTTGAAAAAATTGTAAAAGAGAAATAATAATTTCTCTTTTCCTTTTTATTTCTTTTTTTCTATATATTTTTTCATTCCGTTAATGAAGATTTCTGTTTCTTGTTTTAGTTTATCATAATCTTTTCCTGAGATTTCAGGCAATTCAAATCTTGTTATTTTTTTATATGTTGAATAGAGTTTTCTCATGGTGTCTGAATATTTTTTTGCTATTTCTTTGTTGTTTACTAAATGTCTTTGCAATAGGTCTGCTACGTGGTCTGGAGTTGGTGGAATTTCCCCTATGGACATTAATGCTGCGTGTGCTGCATCGATTGCTGCCCAGTATAGGTCTACTGCTGCTGTAAGCATGTGCTGAGTTGATCTTTTCATTGATGCTGGAGACATACTTAGATAAGTGTAAACAGATTCTTTGCTTGGTCTTATTCTTCCTTGTTCTAATAAAATTTGTAAAGGATCGAAAAATCCTGTATCTACTAATGAAACTCCGTGCCTTAAAATGTTTATTGCTACTGGATCTCCTGAGCGAACGTATTCCCAAAAACTTGTAAACTTCATAGATTGGATATGGAGTCTTTTTGGGTCTACTCTTGCGATTGCTTTTTCAGTTATTATCCTATAGGTTTGTACTAATTCCCTAGTGAAATTTATTTTTACATCATCCAATATTACTAAGATGTCTATATCTCTTTGGGGTTTGGACGGATCCTTTATTGAAGAACCAAAAACTATTAGGGCTGAGACAAAGGTTCCAAATTCAGTATACATTATTTTAGCAAATTTTCTTGCAACTTCTAGATCTTGGGAAACAAAGTTCTTTACAGTTTTCTTTTCTTTCCACCTTAAGGGAAATTTCATTCAATCACCTCTTAATTTATTGAAGATTTTTGCTTTATTTAAATCTTATTCTAAAGGGACTTCTGACCATAATGTCCAGTCTTTTGATGGTGCGAAATCGCCGACTACAAATCTTGGTCCTTCTGTTCTTCCGAAATATGAGTGCTCTATATCTGACCAGGATCTTGACATACCATCAACTCTGTACATGGGATAATTTGAAAGGCCCCAGGCTCCAGTCATGGATTGGAAAAGTTTTCCTTCTGGCTGTCCTCCTGGTTCAGCCATTATTTCTCCTTTATATCCTTCTGTTTCTAATCTTTGTAAAAACTCCTTTATAGGAGCTGTTCCTTCTCCAGGCGTTAAGTGTTCATCATTGTAACCGAAATTATCTGTAAGATGGACATGGCCGATTATATTGTTTTTTAATAGGTCTTTAACTTGGTTATCCATCCATGTTTTGAATTCTTGGTCAGTGCCTTGGAAATACTTGCGCCACATATTCATATGGCCAATGTCGAATGTCGCTTTAATTCTCTCTTGGGCGAGTTGTTTAGCTTTTGCTCTCTCTATGTGCTTTTCTTTTACTAGTTTCTCTGTCATTGCTTTTCTTGATTCTTGGACTAATTGTTTCAGTTCTTGAGGATGGCTTCCATATACTTCTGGTGACCAATTTTCTGGGACTAGAGTTATGGGCTTTTCTAAACCGCGAGATTTTTCAATATCATAACCGTGCATTGCTGCTCTTGCTATTCCTTCTGCTGATTGTTTTATTCCGTATTCTTCTATAGGTTTAATTCTTTCAATTTGTTCTCTTATTTGGTGACCTTGCCTACGGGCAGAGATTACTCCTTCTCTCCAACCTTGTAAAGAGCGTTCAGCTTCTTTGAATTCCTGTTTGAAATATTTTAAAGGGTCTTTTAATGCTTCTTCGAAATCTTCGGGCTGTCTGCTTGGATGTGGGAAAATACCTCTTTCTTGTAGGCTGGTTATAATAAAGGATTTTGCAGCCTCCTTGTTCTTTGCTTCTGACATTACTTTCTCAAAATTTTCTATAATTTCTCTCCTAATATTCCTCTCCTTTTCTAAAGCTCTTACTTTTTCGTCATAATATTCTGCTTGTCCTTCTGCTTGCTCAATGCTTCTTTTTTCATGTTGTGCATAGAAATATTTTCCTATATGGTTGTCATATTTTTTTCTTTCTTCATCGGATAATTGTTTAAATTTCTTTTCATAATCATCGAAAGTTTTTGTTTCAACTCTTATTCTTCCTTCTTCATCTCTAAGGGGTTCTCCTGTTTTTTCATCTATAACAGGTTCTGCAACTGTGATATCTCTTCTTAGATTAATTAACTGGCCAGTTTTGCTGTCAACTAAAGGAAGAATTGCTTTTTGTTCTTCTGTCGGATATTGTTCAAATTTTTCTTCTTTAAAATGCTCTATAATAGACCGTGGAAATTCTTGTGCATGTAGTACTACTAGTCCGCCACCAGCTGTGTCTGCTGCGAAGTCAATTGCTCTTTTTATTTCGTGTATAGCCTGTTCTTTTTTTTCTTCTGAAAATCCTTGTTCGCCTATTCCAGAAATAGCTACATTGGGAGTTGCATGAGTAGATAATTTTACTTCGTTTATTTTTGCTAATTGTCTTATTGCTTCTCTTTCAGGTGCGGATACTGATTCAGGAGTCCAGCCTGTTGGTTGTCCTCTAAATCCTTTTCCTTGGCCCATAAAACCTAATTCTACTTGAGATGCTCCAACAAAAATATTGCCTTTTAGGCCTTGTAGAGGATCACCTATGCCATGGGAAATACCTATTTGGGAAGGGTTTATGTTTATTGTATCCTCTTTACCTTTTGATCTATCCATTGAATGCCAATAATCTGTGTTCCAATAACTTTCTGCCATTATGCTGCTCCGGACTCATATTTTTTTCTTGCTTTTTCTAATTTTTTTGTTTCACTCATATGTACTTCTTGGAATCTATCCACATTTAAACCTTCTGGTTCAGCCTTGTATTCTTGTTCTTTTGCCCCATTTGATGAGAGATATTTTATATCTCCTACTGCGTATAAATTATCTGGTTTCTTTTCTTCTAGGCTGTATAATTTTTGAAGATCTTTTGTTTTCCTTTTTAAGTCTGGATTTTCTTCCAGAGTTTCTTCAACTATGTTTTCGAGAGGTTCTTCTTTTTCTTCCTTTTTGGGTTTTTTTCCTAATTTTGATATTTCTTCTTCTAGAACTAATTTTTCTTCTTCTGTTCTTTTTATTAGAAACTGAATTTCTTTTTTGCTTTTCTTATCTTTTTCTTTTTCAAAAAGGGGTTCAAGAATGTTTAATTTCTGTTGGGGGGTTAAGTCTTTTAATCGCTCTTTGATTTTATCTATTTTCATATTAAGGTGCTAACATACCATGAGCTTTTTTGTAGATATCATATATTGTAAAGGCCTGTATTTTTGCCATTGCTTCTGCTGCTTGTTTTTCCCCTTTGCGTGGTTTCTCTATTTCTTCACCAGAAGAAGATTTTTCTTTTTTAAAAATATCTCCTATACCCCTGAATACGGATGTGAAAGGTGTTAAGATTCCTTCTGTTTGTTTATCTTTTTTTTCTTCTTTTTTTTGGACTTCTCCTGCTTCTTCGAGATATTTTTGCAGTTCATCTCCGATGGCGCTTAATGAACCTTCTATTGAAGGGATTAGGTCTTCTATGTCCTCAAAGGATTTTCTGTCAACTGCTGCCTGATACTCATCAATTTGTTTTTTTGTTAAAACATAGGGGATTATTTTAATTTCTGTTCTTCCTGCGTGCACTGGGCCTCTTTGGTATTCTCTTTGGAAAGCCATTTGAGGTAAAGCTACATGATTAAAAACTAATCTTAAACATGCAAAATATTTTTTAAATTTGTATTCTACATCGAAACCTTCTGGAGTTTGTTCTACATATTTTTCTCCAACTGCTAAAAGCTCTAATTCTACTTGGGAGGTTTCAAATGCTGCAGAGACATCAGGATTTCCTTCAGAGGATTGAGATTGCAACATTTTTATTGCCTTTAGGTAAGGTTTTACCCAATTTGTGTAAAGTTTGATGTTATTGAAATGCATTCTTAGATATTTTAGAACGAAATTTTTTCTTGTTCTTAGTTCATTTTCTGTTTTTTCTTTCCAAATAATGAATTGTTTTAATTTTCTTCCTAAAACTTCACGAACTTTTCTGTTAATCCCCCTGCTTTTTAGTTTTTTTACTTCTTTATCCACGTCTTCTATTTTTTTTGGGTGGACTATGAAAAATAAGTCGGGTAATGTTGCAAAACCAACTTGAGATGCAAGACCATAAACAGACGCTGGATTTTTTGTTCCTCCTTCAACTAAGTCTATCCAGGTTCCTTTTAATGCTACTGCGCCAGAGGATCTTTCGTTTTCTCCCTTACCATAGGCATTGTATTCGTCATATAAAGTTAAACGTTCATCAAGAATTCTCAGTTCTCTTATGATTTGAAATGTGTCTTTTATTAGTTTTCCTACTGTTGCCATGTATTGAGATACTTTGTCTTGCTGTAAGCCTTTTCTTTGTTCCTGGGAGCCCCACATTGAGGAAGCTTCTGCTGCTGTGTATATATCTTTTATTTTTTTGACATCTTTAAAACCGAGGCCGAATGCATTTGTTGATCTTAGAAACCTTAACATCCAATAGTAATGGGGTTCTACGCCGCCTTGCATTGATTCCAGGACTAAATAACAACCGTCTGGTCCGCAGGGGCTGGTGACTTTACTCTTTTCTATAACATCCTCTGGTTTTTCTATTTCCCTCTCTACTACAGATTTTGAACCGACCAGCTTTTCGCTGACTCTGGCAAAGAATCCCGGCTTTTTTTCCTCTTCCATTTTTGTTAAGGTTTATAAATGGAAGTTTCTATTTAAAGGTTTTGATGAAGAAATTGCTGCTAATATCGCTTGTATTGGTGATTCTTGACCAGGCAACTAAATTCTTCATAGATGGGACTACTAATTGTGGGGCCGCTTTTGGGATTCTTCAGGGTTTTAATGTTTTATTTATTGTTATTGGGGTTCTTGTAGCTGGTGTTCTTTTGGTTTATAGAAAAAGGTTAGAAGGTATTGGGTTTTACGGTGGTATTCTTTTATTTTCTGGTGTTATTGGGAATTTAATAGATAGGGTATTTTTAGGGTATGTTAGAGACTTTATTGACGTAGGATTTTGGCCGAGTTTTAATCTGGCTGATAGCTATAATACTATAGGTATCTTTTTATTGATTATTTATATTTGGAAATATGAAAATAAGCAATCTAAAATTAAAAAATAAATTAATTCTTGCACCGATGGCTGATGTGACTGATATTGCTTATAGACTGCTTTGTAAAAAATATGGTGCTGGTTTAGTATTCACTGAGATGATTAATGTTGAAGGATTGGCTAGAGGTAATAAACATTCTTTTGAGATTATTAAACATTGTGAGGAAGAAAGACCTGTTGGAGTGCAAATTGTTACTAATAAAACTGATAATTTAGAGAAAGTTATTCCTTATTTGAAAAAATTTGATTTGGTAGACATAAATTGCGGGTGTCCTGTTCCTAAAATTGTTAATAATAAACTTGGTGCTGCTTTGTTAGATGATATTGATAAAGTTTGTGAGATTGTTAAGTTTTTGAAGAAAAGATTAGATATTCCTGTAACTGTTAAATTAAGATTGGGTAGAAAGAAGATTAATGTTTTGGAGAATGCTAAAAAAATTGAAAAGGCTGGAGCGGATGGATTAATAATACATGCGAGAACTGCTGAGGCAAGGTATAAAGTAAAAGCTGATTGGAATTGGATTGAAAAAGTAAAGAAAAGTGTTAAGATACCTGTGATTGGCAATGGGGATGTTTTTGATGAAAAAAGTGCTAAAGAATTGCTTAAGAAGTGTGATGGGATTATGATTGGTAGAGGGGCTATTGGGAATCCAATGATTTTTAGAGAGATTCTTGACTCTGTTAAAACTGATTATGGAGAGAGAATTAGAAGTTTTTTTGAGTATGTTGCTTTGTGTAAGAGGTTTAAAGTGTATAAATTTAGCAAAGTGAAAAAAATGAGTATGTATTTTATTTCTGGTATGAAAGGAGCGAGGAAATTAAGGGATGGGTTGTCGGGAGCCAAAAATTATAGTGAGATCAAAGATTTGATTGAGAGTTGTTTGTAGCAACATTTATATTTATAGATAAATAAGTAAACTTATGCTGTTTAAGAACAAAAGGAGGGTAGTTATCGTATTGGTCTCTATATTCCTTTTATTATTATATTTTTCAAGGAACTTATTTATTGCTATACCTTTTTTGATTGCGGTTGTTGCTTTACTTTTGTTTGGGTATATTGACAGATCATTTAAACTTAATTTTCCTGATGGGTTTTATGTCTTTATTTTTATTATTTTTATCTTGGGGACTATTATTGGTGGGAGTACTCCTTTTGCACTTTATTATAGGATAATCCTATTTGATAAAATACTCCACTTTATTAGTCCAATTATGGGCAGCGCCATAGTTTTTTACATACTGGATCGATTAGGGATATCTTTGAAATGGAAATTATTGATGACTGTTGGGCTGGTATTTGGTATTTTAGGGCTGTTTGAGATTGGAGAGTACTTATCTGATGTGTTTTTTGGCACATTGCATCAAGGAGTTTATTTAATGGATTTTGCTGAATTAGTTAAATATGAAGTTATTTCAGAACCTATTGATGACACTATGTGGGATTTAATTTTAGGGTTGTTTGGAAGTTCTGTTTTTGCGGGTTACAAATATTTTGAGAGTAAGTTTAGGAAATAATTTATTAAATGGGTCTTAGAAAAAAGAGGGGTGAGAAAAAAGGGGTGATTTTTCTTAGCCTGGTTTTTTTAGTTTATTCTTTATTTTTTTTGATAATTTCTATACAGAATAGCTATTATGAGTATGTGTATTATAATGTTGCCATGATGGTTGGATTTGTTGTTTTTCTTTTTTTTAATGAAAAAATACATCTAAAATTACCAATGATTTTTGGGTTGTTGGTATTAGGTTTTTTGCATTTGGCAGGAGGCAATATTCTTTTGAATGGGTTACGGTTGTATGAAAATAGTCTTTTTCTTATTCCTTATGATAAAATTGTTCATGTTTTTGGAACTTTTGTTGTTACGCTTATAATTTATAATATAATACATTCTACATTAAAAGAGAAGTATGAGTCTAAATTATTCTTTGTTGGTTCCCTGGTTTTTATAGTTGGTTTGGGGTTAGGAACGCTTGTGGAGATACTTGAATTTTTTGCTACACTGATTTTTGAAAGTACTATTGTTGGGGATTACTCTAATAATGCTGGAGATTTGGTAGCTAATGCTTTTGGTGCCTTGATAGGAACTATTTTTTCTTTGATGCATTTTAAGAAGAAATAAAAAGTCTATAAATTTATTTACTTGGAAGTTTGCCAGTTCTTACGTAATGTTTGGCTGCTTTTAATCTTGAATTTGCTTCTTCAACTACTCTGTCTCTTTCTTGGTCTAATTGTTTGGTTAAAGTTGCTAAATTTTTTGCTTGACCCTTAGGGTCAAAAATTTGTACCCTGCCGTAGGAAGTCGAGCTGAGCAAGTCGTCGACCCTGAAGTCGAGGCCCCCGCCCCGACAGGCCCTACGGAGACCACTTTGATCAGCTGGTGTCCAGATATGGATGCCTTCATCTTCACTTTCAGCATGTACTAAAGTTCTTGTTTCCGTATCATATCTTACTCTTTGGTCTTTTGTTAAGAATGGGGCCTCTATTGCCTG
>JBDRGP010000030.1:0-22099 GCA_043817645.1 Candidatus Woesearchaeota archaeon | reverse complement strand
AAGGTTCTTCCTTTAATCTAACAATATAACCATTAAATTGCTGTTCTTGGAATCTATTATCGATTAGTACATTATCCCTTAATCTTGTTTGTGAGAAATGAGAAGGCAGGGCAGGTTCACCATAGGGAAAAATATCTTCTCCTGTTTCCTGTCGAAATATAGGATGATAAAGCTGCTCTGAAGTTTCATCATAAGATCTCCTAGTTTGAAAGAAATTAACATTCATCTCTTGAGTAGGAATCTCAGAAATGATCTGTCTAGACAAATCTTTTTGTTTCTCAATTTTCAATCCTTCTTCCCTAAAAACAAATTCCTCTTTATACAATTCATAAACACCATTACAACTAGCATCCCTGCAAGGATAAACCTCTAAAAATTCAATATTAAAAACATCCCTATTACAATCAAACTCAACCCACTCAATATCAAATGCTTTTAAACTTTTTAAAGCAGTACATTCAGTTATTTCTTCTCTGTTTTCATCAAAAACTCTAGCCATAAAACCCAATACATTATTACTTCCGGCCTCTATCTTCACTGAAAGTTTATCATCTTTAAGTTCAGTATCAAGAATATCAAACTTCCCAAAAATAGATCCAACAGCCTTACCGCCAATATTATTTCCAACAAAACCCAAACCTAACAAAACAATAATTACAAGAATTAAAACTAAAGTATCCCCAGAACCCTCTTTTTTCATAAATTTACTAAAATCAAGATTTATATAAAGATTCTTATTTAAAAAATATACCAAAATTTATAAATTTTTACCTATTTCAAATCAATATGACACAACTATTATACCTAAAAGACCATTATCTAAAAGAATTCGAAGCTCTAATAACAGAATTAGTAGAACCAAAAAAAATAATCCTAGATCAAAGCGCTTTCTACTATACATCGGGCGGTCAGCAAAACGATACAGGAACCATAACAAAAAATAACCAAGAATTCAAAGTCATAAATGTTTACAAAGAACAGGGAAAAATTATCCACGAAGTAGACAAAGAAGGCTTACAAAAATCAGATAAAATAAAAGGAAATTTAGATTGGCAAAGAAGATACAAATTAATGAAAGCACATACAGCAGCACATATAATTTCAGAAGTAATCCACAAAGAAACAAACGCTTTAATAACAGGAAACCAATTATCCGAAGAAAAAATAAGGATAGATTTCTCATTAGAAGATTTCAACAAAGAAAAACTCCAAAATTACGTAGAAGAAGCAAACAAAATAATCCAAAAAGACCTAAAAATAACAACAGAGGTTCTTCCAAGAGAAGAAGCAGAAAAACTCCCAAAAATCTCAAAATTAGCTAAAGGACTACCAGAATCACTAAAAGAACTAAGAATAGTAAAAATAGGAGATTTTGATTTACAAGCAGATGCAGGCACCCATATAAACTCAACTAAAGAAATAGGAAAACTAACATTTTTAAAAGCCGAAAACAAAGGAAAAAACAATAGAAGAGTCTATTTCAAAGTAGAAGATGGATAAACAAAAATTAGGATTCTGGTATTGGGTCTTTTGGATTGCAGTAATAGCAATGGTACTTTGGGTAATAGCGAAACCATTAGGCGTAATATAATAAAAGAAGACCTCAATATAATAAAAGAAGATTTAGGAGAAATAAAAGAAAAATTATAATATGGATAAAAAAGGAAAAATTGGATTAACAGTAAAAAAAGAACAAGACTTCTCAGAATGGTACACCCAAGTAATCAGAAAAGCAGAACTGGCAGATTACTCCGCAGTAAAGGGATGCATGATAATAAAACCAAATGCGTATTCAATATGGGAAAATATCCAGGCATATTTCAATGAAAGACTAAAAAAGCTAAACGTAAAAAACGCTTACTTTCCCTTATTCATCCCAGAATCCTTTTTTAAAAAAGAAGCAGAACACGCAAAAGGATTTACTCCAGAAGTCGCATGGGTCTCGAATACAGACGAAGGAGAAAGGTTAGCACTAAGACCAACTTCAGAAACAGTAATATATGATGCTTATTCAAAATGGATTAGAAGCCATAGGGACCTGCCACTAAAAATTAATCAGTGGGCCAATATAATCAGATGGGAAACAAAAGCAACTAGACTTTTTTTAAGAACAAGAGAATTTTTATGGCAAGAGGGTCATTGCGTTTATGAAACAGAAAAAGAGTGTAACAAAGAAACCTTACTCTACTTAGATGAATATAAAAAACTATGTGAAGATCTCTTAGCAATACCAGTAATAATTGGAAAAAAAACAGACAAAGAAAAATTCGCAGGAGCCCTATACACATTAAGCATAGACGCCCTTATGCCTGATGGAAAAGCCCTGCAAATGGGAACATCTCACCACCTAGGCCAAGATTTCGCTAAATCTTTTAACATAAGATTCTTAGGCAAAGACGAAAAAGAACATACCCCCTGGCAAAACTCCTGGGGTTTCTCAACAAGACTAATAGGCGCCTTGGCAATGGTTCACGGAGATAACAAAGGCTTGATTATCCCTCCAAAAGTAGCCTCAACAAAAATAGTTATCATTCCAATAATGCAAAAAAAATCTGAAGAAAAAGTACTAAAAAAAGCAAAAGAAATCCAAACCAGATTAAAAAAATATAACCCACTTTTGGACGATAGCGATTACACCGCAGGATGGAAGTTCAATGAGTGGGAGCTTAAAGGAATCCCATTAAGAGTAGAAATAGGGCCTAAAGACATAGCAAAAAAACAAGTAATTTTAGTAAGACGCGATACTAACGCAAAAAAACCAGTAAAGATAACAAACCTAATCAAAGAAATAGAAAAAACTTTAGAACAAATCCAAAACAACTTATTAAATAATGCAAAAAAGTTCCTAGACTCAAACACAGTTCATGTAAAAAGTTTCCAAGACTTCAAAAAAGCAATCAAAAATAAAAAATTAATTAAGGCACCCTACTGCAATTCAGTAGAATGCGAAGATAACATAAAAGACCAAACAAATGGAGCAAAAACAATAAACATACCTTTTTATCAACCTAAGAACATAAGAGATAATTGTGTTTATTGCAACAAAAAAGCCAAAGTAATCTGTTATTTCGCAAAATCTTACTAAAACCAACTCTTTATCCTAGCCCACAATCTAGCAAAAAAAGGAATATCTTCAACAGTTATAGGGTAAGTTTGTTCTAACAAATATTTCCCACCTTTTTCATCCTTATAACTTATCTTCATATTCAACCCAGAAACTATTTTTTGAGAATTAACAGTAAACTGCACAGGCCTCTTCCCTTCCAATTCCTCAAATTCAATATCGCCAACACCCTTAATATCCAAAACAACATCAAAAGCCTTAAAATCAGAATTTGCATCAAAAGTAACTTCTGTCTCAACATTATAGCCTACCTTACTCGGATGAATACCAGTAACATAAACTTCAGGGATCTTAATAACATCCAAAAGCAAATTTTTTTTCTTAACAAAGTCATCATCTTCAACTATAAAAAGAAAGCTTTCTTTAACTAAAACTGAATAACTAAAAGTCTTTTTCTCACCAACACCAAAATCTTCAACACTACAATCACTATCCAAACAAATCTTCACACCATCTAATCTAGTTGTACCCCTATTAAACACATCACAATCAACACCTACACTCTCATCAGACCTATACTCCTTATCCAAATAATCACAATCAATCTCAACATCAACAAAAACCTCTTTCTCATCTCTTTCACTCAAAGTAGCTATAATCTCACTAGCCTCTTGCTCAGAAAAAAATTCTCCAGTTTTAGCATAAAATACCTTCCCTCTGCCAATAGAATTAAAAGAATCCTTAACCTCTAACTCAGAAGTATAAACAAAATCTTCATTTAAATCATCCGGAACCTTAGCCAACCAATAAACACTTCTAATCTCCCTAGGAGCTAATAAAACCGCAATAGAATTATCTTCAATCTGAGGACCCCGGGTCAATACAACAGTAGTTCCTAAATAAAAATCCTGTAGATTCTCAACCGTAACCTCTATAGGCATATAACTCCCAAAGTTAAACTTCTCTTTCAGTGGTTTTACACTTAATTTAACCAACCCAGGAAATTTCTCACCAAGACTATCAATAGTAGTCACTAAATCCAAACTCCCTGCCTCAATATCGACATTCAAGCTCCTCCAAGAATACTCAACACTACTTTCACCAGAATCCACAGTATCACTCAACTTTAAATGACTCGGATCAACCCATCCATGCTGCCCAAAAGTAACATCCCAAGGAATCCAACCCTTCCCAGGAAAATATACTTCTGCCCAACCATGGTTCCCCCAGCCAAAACCTTCTCCAGCATAAACAGTCCCGGTAACAAATCTAGCAGGGATCCCAACACTCCTTAACATAGAAATAAACAAATTAGTCAATTCATCACAAACTCCTTGCTTATTTACCAAGACCCAACTGGATTTTTTTACAGCCTTAGCAGTAATCGTATTTAAATCATATTTTATGTTGTCCTGTACCCAATCAGCCACCTTAAACACAGCACCATAATAATCATCCTCCCCTTCCACAATATCATTTACTTTATCTCTTATGTCTTCATTAAAATCAATAAAACTACTCTCCATTAAATATTCCTCAAACTCAGAACCTACATCATAAGGAAAACCTATCCTAGACCTTACTCTGGTTATCTCATTTCGAACCCTAACCTTGGCATCAATTCCGTACTCATACTTAGGATACAAATCTGTCCATTCAAATCCATAATTGCCATTAGAATCAATCTCGGCATCAGGATTAAAGATAACATCAAAATCTAAAATACTCTGTCTTGAGTCCTCTTTAGGAAACAATTTCAATATCACTTTCAAAGAGTCTAACCTCGCTCCTTGCTCTGAAGTTAAATACAACTCAGAATCAATATCAAAATTCAAAGTAAGATCCTGATATCCATCATAACTCTCTGCACTAACAAAAACCCCAAAGAAAAGTAAAATAAGCAATATCACCCGCTTTTTCATAATTTTAATACAATTTTTCACGTTTAAATTATTTTCTAATTGCTATATTCGATAATATCAAAAAAATAATAGAAAATAAACCACAAGAATATTTATATACCCCCTACTCAAACATACAAGATATTGTGTCT
The DNA here is from genome assembly GCA_043817645.1 of Candidatus Woesearchaeota archaeon. Taxonomy (GTDB): domain Archaea; phylum Nanobdellota; class Nanobdellia; order SCGC-AAA011-G17; family JACPIM01; genus JBBSXW01. Next base: position 16,982 of record JBDRGP010000030.1, on the reverse strand, counting down.
TTATCAATAAAGACACACAATATATTGTATCCATTCAAAAGTAACGAAGGGGTGTTCCCAATTAAATGTCCGTACTGTCAGCATGAAGAAACAAAGGTATTAGACAAAAGAGAAACAGAAGAGGCTATAACAACAAGGAGAAGACGCGAGTGCTTAAAGTGCAAAAAACGCTTCACAACATATGAAAGAATAGAAACAGACCTTACAGTCATAAAAAAAGATGGCAAAAGAGAAAAATTCTCAAGAGAAAAATTAAAAATAGGAATTCTAAAAGCAATTGAAAAAAGGCCTGTTTCAATAGAACAAATAAATAAACTTCTAGATAATATTGAAGCAAACCTAAGAAACAGAAGTTCCTCTGAGATAAATGGCCAAATCATAGGCGAACTGGTCATGCGCAAACTAAAAACCCTAGACAAAGTAGCTTACATCAGATTTGCATCAGTATATAGAGAATTTCAAGATCCCCATTCATTCATAGAAGAAATAAAAATATTAAATAAAAAGAGGTGATGAAATGCCGAAAAGCAAAACAATTACAGAACACAGACTCAAAATAGAAAGAAAATTCACAAAAGAGGGAACAAATCCCCTAGATGAAGTTGAATACGAAACAAGATCTTCTAAAATAACAGAACCCGATGGTAAAATCATATTCGAAGCATCTAACTTAGAAGCTCCAAAATCATGGTCCCAACTAGCTGTAGACATTGCAGCCTCAAAGTATTTCAAAAGAGCACAGGTCCCAAATACAGAACTAGGAAAAGAAAGAAGTGTAAAAGAGATGGTTTCAAGAGTATCAACCACTTTAAGACTAATAGGAGAAGAGTATGATTATTTTGAATCTGAACAAGATGCACAAGCCTTTGAAGACGAGCTAAGTTTTATGTTAGTGAATCAATACGGTGCCTTCAACTCCCCAGTTTGGTTTAATTGCGGCCTTTTCCATAAATATGGAATAAGAGGAAGTAAACCAGGAACTTATTTTTACAATTTAGAAACAAACCACGTAGAAGAATGCGAAGATCCTTACTCACATCCCCAAGCCTCGGCATGCTTTATCCAAAAAATAGAAGATTCTCTAGATTCAATATATGAACTAGTAACAAACGAATCAAAGCTCTTTAAATTTGGATCCGGTACCGGAAGTAACTTTTCCTCCCTAAGAGCTGCAAAAGAAAAATTATCTGGCGGCGGTTTTTCCTCAGGATTAATGTCCTTCCTAAAAATACTTGACAGAAGTGCAGCTGCAGTAAAATCAGGAGGCATTACAAGGAGGGCGGCAAAGATGTGTATCTTAGACATGGACCATCCAGAAATAGAAGATTACATCATGTGGAAAGTAAAGGAAGAAAATAAAGTACGAGCCCTAATAAAAGCAGGATACTCATCCGATTTCAACGGAGAAGCCTATCAAACAATTTCAGGACAAAACTCAAACAATTCAGTAATGATCGCAGATAAGTTTATTCAAGCTGTGTTAGAAGATAAAGATTGGCAGACAATAGAAAGAACAACTGGAAAAGTAAGTAAAACATACAAGGCCCGCGACCTAATGAATATGATTTCTAAAGCAGCATGGCGCTGTGCAGATCCAGGCGTAATGTTCTACGACACAATGAACAAATGGCATACTTGTAAGAATACAGAACATATCCACGCAACCAATCCTTGTGGTGAATATATCTTCATAGATGATTCTGCATGCAATTTAGCAAGCCTAAACCTAATGAAATTCATGAAAGAAGATGCTTTTGATATAAAGGCATTTAGATACGCTTGCAAAATTTTTACAATAGCCCAAGAAATTCTTGTGGACTTCGCGTCCTATCCAACAAAAAAAATTGCCAAAAATAGTCATGATTTCAGAGCAATAGGCCTGGGCCATGCAAACCTCGGAACATTATTAATGACAGAAGGAATATCATACGATTCAGATAAAGGAAGAGCGATAGCCTCAGCAATAACTGCAATATTAACAGGCCACACCTACAGAACTTCAGCAGAAATAGCAAAAATTAAAAATCCCTTTGAAAAATTTGAAGAAAACAAAGAACCAATGCTAGAAGTAATGAAAATGCACAGAGACTCAGCATACAAAATAGACGTAAGACACTGTCCTTCTTACCTATTAGATGCAGCGAGAGAAGACTGGGACAAAGTGGTTGAACTAGGAGAGAAATATGGTTTCAGAAACGCACAAGCCACTGTAATTGCTCCTACAGGAACAATAGGATTTTTAATGGATTGCGATACAACCGGCATAGAACCTGAATTCGCATTAATAAAATGGAAAAAACTCGCAGGCGGAGGTTATTTCAAAATAGTAAACAAATCCATTGAACACGCCTTAGAAAAACTAGGACATAAAGAAAACGAAATAAAAGAAATAATTGATTACATACTAGAAAACGGAAACATAGAGAACGCACCACATATCAAAAAAGAACACGTACCAGCATTTGACTGTGCAAATAAAAATCCAGGCGGCTCTAGGTTCATCCAACCAATGGGCCACGTAAAAATGATAGCCGCAGTACAACCTTTTGTCGCAGGAGCAATCTCAAAAACCGTAAACATTCCAAATAACGCAACAGTAGAAGATATACAAAAAATCTACTTTGAAGCTTGGCGCCTTGGACTAAAGGGAATAGCCCTATATAGAGACGGATGTAAATTATCCCAGCCCTTAAGCACAGAACTAGAAGGCAAAGAACAAAAAAAAGAAACAACTGTGGAAAGAGGAACCCAAAAGAAAATGCCTTACAAAAGAAAAGGCATAACCGTGGCATCAAAAATATCCGGAAATAAACTCTTCATTAGAACAGGTGAATACGAAGACAGCAAATTAGGAGAAATATTCATAGACATGCACAAAGCAGGATCTTCCTTCAGAAGCCTTATGAGTTGCTTCGCAATTGCAGTTTCAATGGGTCTTCAATATGGGGTTCCTTTAGAGAAATATGTAAATCTCTTCACGTTCACCAGATTTGAACCATCTGGCTTAACAGACCATCCAAATATAAGATCAGCAACATCAGTAATTGACTTTATTTTCAGAGTACTCGGAATGGAATACCTTGGAAGAACAGATTTTGTTCACATGCCTCCAGTCACAGAGCAAGAGACAACACAGGAACCAAGATCCGAAAAAGAAATCCAAGATAAAGAAGACAAAAAAGAAGTTCAAACAAAGCTTCCAAACGAAGAGCTCTCATCCAAGGAAAAACAGCTAAGTAGCTTACTAGGAGATGCTCCATTGTGCGATCAATGCGGACATACAACAATAAGAAACGGCTCCTGCTACAAATGCCTTAATTGTGGCAATTCCATGGGTTGTTCTTAATTCTTTTCAAAAAGGTTAATAAAGAGGAAATTTAGAAAACGCACCATGTTTATTTGGATATTAAATATTTTAGACCTAATAGTAGCTTTCGTACTCTCAACAACACATTTTGGCTTTTTCCCATCCCTCATAATACCCACAATAATCTACTTAATAATCAAAGGTGTAATGTTCATAAAAGATCCCTTTTCTATAATTGACCTAATAATTGCCGTTTATCTAGTAGTGTTAGCCTTTGGAATTAATACATTCATAACCTGGATTTTTGTCCTTTATTTAATATACAAAACAATAATCTCTTTTCAAGTATAGATAAACTTATATTGACTCAATTAAAAATAATAAAAATGGTGCAAGAATTAAAAAAAGAGGCATTAAAAAAAATAAAAGACTCTCAAAAACCAACCATAATAAAGTTTGGTGCGGTTTGGTGTGCGCCCTGCAAGGCCTTAACACCAGTATTTAAGGAATTATCAAAAGAGATTAAAAAAGCCTCATTCTATGAAGTAAACATAGACGCAGAACTAGAATTAGCAAAAAAATTTAAGATTATGTCCGTCCCTACAATTATAATTTTAAAAAAGAGCCAAGAAACAGCAAGAATAAACGGCTTCTCAAATAAAGAAACACTAAAATCAACAATACTATCAAAAATATGATAATCGGGCTAACAGGAACGTTCGGTTCAGGCAAAACAACAATCGCAGATCATCTAAAATCAAAAAACTTCCAATATATCACAATTTCTGACCTCGTAAGAGAAGAGACCAAAAAACAAAACCTGCCAATAGAAAGAGAAATCCTCCAAAACATCGGAAACAAAATGAGGGAACTGCATGGCAATGATTATTGGGCAAAGAGAGTTCTTGAAAAAATTAACACAAACGAAAATTGGATAGTTGATGGCATAAGAAATCCAGGAGAGATAGAAGAACTCAAAAAAATTAAAGGATTTTTGCTAATCGCTTTCAATGCGCCTATAGAAAAGAGGCTAAAAAGAATGACAAATCAAAAAGGAATCAGAGCAGAAAGAGTTCATTCAGATCCAAAAGAAATAGAAGAAATCAAAAGATTAGAAGCACGCGATAGAGGCATAAACGAAGCAGAATTCGGACAACAAGTGGAAAAATGCATGGCGCAAGCAGATCACGAAATCCACACTAACGAACCAGTAGAAGAAACAATTAAAAAAATAAATAAACTTCTAGAGATCACCTAGGCGTAGGAGCCTCCTCTCTTTCCTTCAATTCTTCAATATCTAGTTCAATAGCCTTTGGAACTATAAACCTAATAAGTAAAATCAACAAAACAAACACAACAAAGATCCCAAAGGAAGCAATCAATGTGTAAAAATCAAGCGGGATTCTAGAATAGATTATAACCACGGACATATAAGCAATAAAATTCATAGGCAGATGATTCGACATCCCAAAAGCAAATTCTCTGGACCATAAATGCAAGAAATTAGATGCTGTTAAAAAAACCCCCAAGGTGGCAACACCTACAGCCAAGGCTATTCTCGGCGTGATATCTGATAATTCGCCTCCAGAATTCAAAATCCTAAAAAGATCGATAGAGACAAATATCATAATTAAAGAATTAGAATAAGGAACATTCCACCCTGCTTCCTCAAACTTATACCTTGCAAAGTACAACTCAATTAAAAGCAAAGCTAAAAACAAAGGAGTCAAAATCCAAAGCATATCTCTAAAATTATAGGGTGCAATCAATATATCGATAAATCTATCCACTAACGTCCCTATCACCCCTATCATACTACTTAAAGAAGTTCAAACCTTTAAAAATATTCTTCTTTCTAAACAGATTCCCAACAAACAGCCCAATTATCAAAGAAGCTATCAAATCGCTCAAATAATGAACTCCCACATACAATCTAGAAAAGGCTATCAAAATGGCAATTATCAACCAAACATATCTAAATCTCTCGAAATCCTTCCAGATAAAACCCAAACAAAAAAAAGCAAAGATCGCATGCCCGCTTGGAAAACTAAAACCAGCCTTATCAGGAATCAAACTTACAATATTCAAAGTCTCAAACGGCCTTGCTCTTCTTATCGCAATCTTAAGTAAATAGGCAATTGCCCCAACAACCCCAAAGCCAATCAAATACCCTAAAATCAACTTTCTTTTGTAATATAATAAAATCAAACCAATCACTATTAAAGAAAAAAAACCATTAGTCCAAATAGAGAAACCAGTTATAAACTCATTTAAACCAAATACCCTGCTACTTTCAATATACTTAACAATAAGCTCATCAAAAAACAAACTAATAAATAAAGCCAAAAGTCCAATTACCCACCATTTTTTCTTCATATATCCCAAAAACAATATAAACTTTATAAATCTTTTTTATAGTATGAGATACAGAAACAGACTACTTTTTAGATATATTGCCGCCATAGCAATCATGGCAATAGGAACTCCAATAATCTACTTTTTACTTTCTCCCTTAACATTCTATCTATCTTACTTCTCAATTTTTTACTTTTCACCAACATTAATAGACTCAACTTCCTTTTTAATAAGCAACATAAAACTAAATTTCATCAATGCATGCACTGCAGCCTCAGCCTACTTACTCTTAATTTTACTAACCCTAACAATAGATCTAAAACCAAAAAAAACCATAAAAATATTACTAACAGGCTCCTTAATAATCTTAATCGCAAACATAATAAGAATTGATATTCTAATTATAGCCCTAGTTAAATATGGCTCAAACCTATTCAATACAGTACATTTAATTTTCTGGAAAGTTTTATCAACAGTTTTTGTAGTTATTCTATGGATATTCCTAACAAAATTATTCAAAATCAAAGAAATCCCAATTTATTCAGATTTTAAAAAAGTATATGGATTCCATAGGGCTTCAAGAAAAAATAAGTTATAAGGCTACGTCCTTTCTAAATGGGCACAAATAGAAAGGTTTATAAATATGTGCCCACTAAATTAACGTATGATATATCATGAAGTTAGAGACATTAATAGAAAAAAGAAGAATTATCTTATTTGTAATAAGAGAGAACGGGGAAGATGGGTAAAAAAGGCGAAATTTATAGGTATTGGTAAATTGGACAAAGATGAAATTGCCCAAAAGAAAAAAGAATTCGAAATAGAACTCCTTAGAAATAAGAAATATGTTTATTTAACAAAATCAAATATTGAAAAGATAGAGCAGTTTAAAAAAGAATATCATAAAAAAATAAGTGGACTAAAAAAAGAAGAGTATGAAAAATTTCAGCAAAGTTTTTTTACAGAGTTAACATATAATAGCAATGCGATTGAAGGAAGTTCTCTTTCCTTACAAGAAACTTCGCTTATAATAAATGAAGGCATCGTTCCAGAAGGGAAAACTCTAAGAGAGGTTTATGAAGCAAGGAACCATACTGAGGCTTTGAAATTTTTAAAAGAGTATAAAGGAGATTTGAATGAATTATTTATTTTAAAATTACATTCTATACTCCTTAAAGATATTACAGGAAGGTTTGCTGGGAGATACAGAGAATCTTCAGTTAAGATTTTTGGGAGTGATGTTAAGTTTCCAGTATCTGAAAAAGTCCCACAACTAACTAAAAATCTTATCTACTGGTATAGGAAAAATAAAAAAAAGTTTCACCAATTTGAACTTGCTATTTTAGTATCTATGAAATTAGTTACCATACATCCTTTTGTGGATGGGAATGGGAGAATTTCGAGACTTGTGATGAATTTTTTATTGGGGAAGAAAAATTATCCATGGATTAATATATACAATAAAAGAAGACAGAAATATCTGGAAGCAGTTAGAAAGGCGAACGACGAAAATTACTCATTGATCTTTCCATTTTTAATAAGGACATTAGAAGAGAATTTGAGAGGTTTTGGGATTGTATAGGATAAAAAAATAAACTCCAAGGGCCCGATCGTCCCAGAAGTATTACCTAAAAATACAAATGACCCAATCATATCAAAAAAATCCTCAAAATACCCTTAAATAGTACTAACGTCTCAATAACTTCTCTTTCTTCAAAAATAAACTTTGAACAAAGAAGTACATAGCATACAATTCAAAAGCAAAAGGAAAATAACCCAAATAACCCAAAATAGGCATCTCAAATATCTTAAAAAAACCAACAAAGGGAACAGTATAAGTCCATTTAGGAATAGCCCAATAATTCCAAAACTCCCAAAAAAATCCCATAATTATTCCAGCCAGCAACAAACTCAAAGGTATCGCTAATTTTCTATCCTTTAAATGCCCAACAATACTTGGTTGTTTATGCAAATAGTTGATAGGATCCAATATCAAAAAGAAACTAGCCCAAACCAAAGGAAACGCAAATCTAGGAAATAAAACAGGCAAAACCAAGCTTAAAACCCCCAGACCAATCATCCAATGTAAAAACTTCTTAGTAATTTTGTGTTTTCTTTTTAATTTTTTACCATCAAACAAATGAATATTCCTAATCAGCTCATAAACCTCAAAAAAAGCAGGCAAAACAGTAGCGAACGATAAAGTCCCAAACAAACTCCTCAAAGAATCCCTCCCAAATCTCAATCCCTGATAAGTCCAATTATTAATAGACAAATTACTAAACTCAAAAATCCACCAAAATAATGCACTAATCACAACAATACCCAAAAATTTACTAAAATTATCACTTATCAAACTTTTACCAGAAATCTTCTTATTTAGAGCATCAACAGTTAAAATAAATCCAAACCAAATAACCGGAAAATACCAGTTTACAAAAGGCTGCAATTTAGCAAAGAAATTAATTTCCATTAAAACAACAATCAAAATCCCTAAAAAACCATACCATTTGAACATCTATTCACCTTTTTAACTTAAACAACTTCTTTCTCCTTTAAATTTCTTTTCCTCTTATAAACAAAATAAACAACTACCAAAACAACCACAACAATCAAAGCAATCCAATCAAACACCCCGCTCTTCAATAATTCCAATAATTTATCACCAATAAAAAATATCAAAGTGGCCTCTAAAAAATACCTAAATCCCCTACCGATAACAGAGTACAAAACAAACTTCCTAAAGTTAATAGAAAAAACACCCGCTCCGATAGTAACCACTTTATACGGTATAGGAGAAACCGCAGCAACTAAAACAGCTAACGCTTCATATTTATTAAACAAATCATGAATTTTTTTCAGCTTTTCTTCTTTAACAAGTTTCCTTAAAACAACTTCTCCAAAAAAGAAACCAACCCCATATCCAAAAATACCGCCAATAACACTGCCCAAGGTAGCAATTAGAGCATACCAAAAAGCACCGCCTATATTCCCTAAAGCCAAAACAACTAATAAAATATCAGGAGGAATAGGAAAAAAACTACTCTCAATAAAAGCCAAAATAAACAAACCCAAACTACCTAAAGGCTCAAAAATACCCTGAGTCCATTCGAATAAACTATTCAAAATACTCATAAAGAATAGATCAAAAAAGAAGATTATAAATCTTTCTTACAAAACAATTATCCAATATAATTAAAATCCTTGGAAGCGCTAGTAGCTTTCTTCAATCTACCAACCCTCTTAAGTTTGCCTTCTTCTCGCTCCATATCTACTATCTCTGCATCAAGTTCACTCAAATCCAAATTTAATTTCAAATTCTGATTTAATAACCTCAAAATCTCTTTAGCGCTTCTTATACCCAAATGAGTAGGATGCCCATACGTCTCAGCTAAAAATGAAACAGCAGGAATATTCCTCTTACCAGCCAATCCAACTAATAAACCAGAAACACCGATTATAGGACCAACAACACCAAATATACTATTATTCATTATTCTCCCAGCATATTTTTTCCGTATTTTCTGATTATTGGCAGTAGCATAAACCTTAGGCTGCTTAGGATTTCTCTCTAAAGCAATACCTCCAAGAGTTATAACTTCCTTTTTACCTTTAAATCCCTCAATCATATCCAAAATTTGATCACAAAACTCATAACAAGAAGGTTCATCTAAAGGTTGAATATCTCCAGCCAACAACAATAAAGTATGATTTTTAAAATTCTTATAAAAAACCTCTATAGTGGGCAACTCAACTAAATTATTCTCATTCACAAACACGCAATGCGGCAGATTATAAGAAGTAATCTCAAATAGCTTTTTAGCGCCCAAACTATCTATCATAAAATCAGTAGCAATCTTGCCAACATTCCCAACTCCTGGCAATCCCTCTATCAAAATCGGATTCTTTATCTTAGGGCTCGAAACCTTATTAATTTTCCATGTCATTTTTCTTCTTATAAACTCTTCTCCAATGACCCCACTTATCATCTACAGAATACTTCGCAGGCTTTATACTTTGCGTTTTCATACCACAATGCTCTTCCTCTAAAGTATAACAAGAACATTTCAAACACTTTAAGATCTCTTTTCCCATTCTGCATTCACACCATTATCCTTAGAGAACTTAACCAAACTTTCCATAACATCTTGCAAAGCCTTTTCTGCATTTCTATAATTATCCGAAACAACTTTCAACCGATAATTAGGCGCACTCACATAAGACACCTGTATTTTGTATTTTTTTTGTTTAGCAAACGAAAGAGTTTTCTCAAAAGACCTCTTAATCCTATCAATACCATCTCCTTCCCTACTAGATAGCTTTAATTTAGCCTCTATAACAACTTCAGGTAATTTTATTTTCTCTTTTATCTTCTTACCCAAGGCACTTAAAAGTTTCTTTTCAGCTTTGATCTCAGACAAAGCCTTATCCCCCTCAACCAGCACCTCATTAAAAAAATCATTCAAACTACCATAGACTTCCAAAATCTGATTACCAGCCTCTTTGTAAAAGTCGCCGATATCCATCTTAAATTCTTTCAACAACCCAGAAATAAGTTTCTCTGCTTTTTGCTCCTGCTTATACTCTTCTTCTTTCTTCTTCCTCTGCTGTAGAGAAACCCTTCTCAAAGACAAATCAATATGCCCTCGCTCCTTATGTAACCTTAAAACCTTACAAACAATAACTTTTCCCTCACGCACAAAATCTCTTATATTTCTAATCCTACCAGGGCTTACCTCACTTATATGAACCATACCTTCCTTATTCTCATACTCATCTATTGAAACAAAAACAGAATGCGGAAGTATTTTTTTAACAGTGCAAACAGCCAATTCCCCTTCTTCAGGGATCCCTTTCTTCTTATAAAACATCACTCAAGAACCTCCAAGATACTAGCCTTAACCACTCCTTTTCCACCAGTCGGATGAACCAAAACCCTCTCGCAAACCAAACATTTCACATTAGAAGCCGGCTTACCAAAAACCACCTGCTCATTCTTACATTTTAAGCAGCGTATTCTGATAAATTTACTTTCTGCCCTCATTTTAACTCCAATTTTTTGCTCCTTGTTCCCTTAGCCTGAACAGTAATTTTACCACAGGTTTTGCACTTATATCTTAAATCTTGCTTCTTACTTTGTTTAGCCCCAGTCCTTTTATATTTACTTATAGCAGGTTTAGAACCCCATCTTCCTTTATTTCCAAAGTTTCTCCCTCTTCCTCTCTTTTTTCCTCTTTGCAAAGAACCTTTCTTAAGACTGCCCCTATCTTTTTTCTTAGCCACTGAAATCTCTTGATCAGTGTGGCGTTTACACTTAGGACAATATCTTCTAACTTTTTTTGCTAATTTCATCCTTTAACTTCCTTAACTCGTTTCTTATTTATTAACAACTGCGCTACTTTCGGTGGCAGATTCGCAATATCCTCAGAGTTAAAAGGACCATAAATATTGAGATCTTCTCCCATAAATTTAGGTATAGGATAAAGGAACCTTACTAACTTTGTACTTTCCTGCTTTTCCTTTTTTATATCTTTCGGTCTAATTATTTGTGGATTCTTCAAAGCCAGTATATTATCAAGAATCCCGCCCCTATAATTCTTCAAAACATCTATCAAAGAATTATAAAGCTCCTCTTCTTCCTTAAGCAGATTAGGACTATCTGCAGGAATCCCTGTTCTAGAAGTGAATATGGCCATCTGGAGAAGCTTATTTTCTCTCCTGTCATATAACTCCCTAATCAATTTCTTCACATTCTGTAATTGCTTTTCAGTTTTCTCAGCCTCTTGTGAAAAAATTGAATCCTGACTTTTCTGAGAATCCAAAATCGATTTTTTTTCTTTCAAATAATTAATAACCTCCGCAAAAAAACCCGGTGAGAGCTTCTGCATCTCTGACTCATATTTCTCTTTCCTCAAACCCTCATATATACTCTCATATGTTATTAAATCAGCCATTTAGTCCCCCAAAGCATTTAAACTAGGATAATTATTAAAGATTACTGTGTTAAAATCTGATATATCTAAGATACTACCCAAATGGTAACGATTAAAAAGGTACCGTCGGACTTCAAGGTAAAAGAATTAATAAATCTAGCTTATTCTCCAGGCAGATATTCCTATTTTCTGCTTTTTAAAAGAAACTATGATACTATAAAAGCAATAGAACTTATCTCAAAAAAACTAAAAATCCCATTAAAAAACTTCGGATTTGCAGGCAATAAAGACAAATATGCAGAAACAAAACAGGCAATCTCAATCCTAAACTGTAACAAAAACAAAATAGAAGCTCTCAATCTTAAAGATATTAAATTAACCTTTCTAGGAACAGGAAAAAAAAGAATAAACTTAGCAAATAATATCGGAAACTCATTTGAAATCAAAATCTACAACTTCAAAAAGTACCACCCCTCAAATTTCTTCATAAATTATTTTGGAGAACAAAGGTTCGGTAAAGAAAATATCTCAATTGGCAAAAAAATATTAAAAAAAGAAAAAGTAAACCTAGATATAAAAAGAAAACGTTTTTGTCTATCAGCATATCAATCCTATCTCTGGAACAAATGTATTAACATCTACTTAAAAAACCAACCAAACACATTCAAAGTAAATGATTACATCTTCTTAAAGAAAAAAATCAAAAACATAAAAATCCCATTAATAAATTTTGACACAGAACTCAAAGGAGAAATAGGAGATATCTACACTCGATTATTAAAACAAGAAAAAATAACCCAAAAAGACTTCATAATCAAACAAGAACCCAGACTAATAACTGAAACAGTTTACAAAAATCTTATCGTAAATGTCGGCAAAGTAAGCTTCAAAAATAATATCTTAAAATTTGAATTGCCAAAAGGCTCTTATGCTACGGTTTTTATTAGGAAATTATTCAAAGAGGACATTCATTAATACTGTTTTTATTAATAAGTAGTAAAAATAGAAAGATTTATAAATGAACCAACCTTACTGTAAAAAGATACAAATGACTCTAGATAAAACACACCTATTTGGAATAGTTCCTGAATGTGATTTAGAGGAAAGGATTGTCTCATCTAGAGAATTCAAGGAAGGAATGAGCTTTGGAGGGCCTAGGGAAGGACATCCAGAAGGAAGAGTAGGAGTCCACGTAACGGGCGTTCTGAATAGGATTGATAAAGAAAACTGGCCGAATTATAGGAAGAGACTAAGATTAGTTGCATTATTGCACGATATGGGCAAAATACAAACTAGATATTCCGAAAACGGACATTTAGTTGGAGAACCTCACGCTTTAATATCTGAAAGGATTGCAAGACAATTTATTGATGATGAAAATGTTTTAGGCGCTATAAGACTTCATGATAGATACTATTCTTTTTATAGAACATTACAAGACAAATTTAGGTTTAATCCTGAAAAATTTAAAGAAGCCTTTCAGAATATAGATTTAGGATTATTAATTAGGTTTGTTTATTGTGACCTTTTTGAAAGAGACCAAACTCCTGCAAGATGGTTTGAAGAAATGTGTGTTTCTCAGGGATTAGTTGATAAAGAAGTCACAGGAAAGCTAAGTAGGGGTAGCAAGTTAAAGATGGAATTAGGCGACAGTAAGGCTTATGATTTTAAGGCTGTTAGAAGCCTGGTTGGCATTTTTGGAACGGATTTCTTGCTTGACGGATTAGTTGATCCCAGGTATGTCTCTACTTTTGGACAGTTTGTTCAGTATGCCAAAGAAGGACCTCTTTACTCATTATTACATTCAGCCGTCCAACAAATTAGAGAAAGTAGAAATTTGAATGATTATGAAGAAAGATGGTTACATGGAGCAGAGGATCTGATAGTTGAACTTGATAAAGTTAGGTCGCCTGATTTTGTAGGGAGTGTTGAAAAATTACAAGGGGCTAAAAGGGAAAGTCATCGGAATAGATTGATGATAGATTTTGCTAAAAGAATAGACAAACTTACAGATTACAATTCCGGAACATTTTACCTCCGTCAGCAAGGCTCTCAGGTTTGTGTTAATGTTAATAGAGCAAAGGTTCCTGCTGATTTGATTAAGGATTAAGGCAAAGGATTTAGGGTTGTTGCAGAGTCAAGAAGGAATCCATCGTCTCCAAGTGCTTGTCTGAATTCATTTGGAATTAAATCTTTTCTTAATCTAATCGGATTGCTGATTATTATGTCATTGTCGAATACGCTCCTCATAATAGAGACATCTTCTCTTATTTGATCTCCTGTGAATTGCATGCTGGCTTGCTGTTGTTGTGTTGTTATTTTTGATCTCATATTAAAATTGTAAATTGTTCCACTTTGTGGGTGATATGTGAACTCAAATCCTGAAAACCTATCTAAAACTTCTCTTGGGTAGGTTCCCACTGGAACTTCCAGAAACGCTGTCCGTAATCTCGCTGCCAAGTCTATGCTTCCTTCATTTTCTAGTATAGAGATAACAGCTGTTGTGTGATGCATATCGTTTTGTTTTGGCCATACAAAAGCTACCCCTGTTTCCCTATCGACTATTCCTTTTGTTCCAAGATGTTCTGGCGCATGGGGAAGCTCTTCCACTATGCTTTCTAGAGAATTTCTGTTTACAGATGTTGAAGGTCTCACAACGACAGGACCTGGGGAATCAGGATAATGGAATTCAAAATTATGTGGATAATCAATTCTTTTTTGTCTAGCTTTTCTATACGAACCTTTAAATATTTCTTCTAGCTTGCCTCTGGTCGTTCTTCTTGTCCCCGAGGGTAATGCGTCGTTTATTTCAGCAACAACCTCCTCAATTCTCTTTGTTCTAAAGTTTGTCGAAGCCGTCTCTGCTATTTCATCTGCCTTGGAAGCAGATACGCCAACGTTTTCGATTAATTCCGCTTTAACTCCATTCGGTACGTTCTCTACTGTTTCTTCAAAAAGTTCTTGTGTTGCTCTTGCTCTTAGTGGAGCGACGCTCATTTTAGCTATTCTCCCTTGTGGGGAAAATGCAACCAACCCTCCAACTAGTTCTGCTAGAGGTCTTGGAACTCCAACCTGGACAAGCCCTTCTGTTCCTGCAAGGCCTAGTCCAAGGGCCGTGGCTTCTCCTGCTAATGTTCCCATCCCCCTCAACCCTGGAGCCGCCCAAATAAATCTTGATGAGAATATTTGGGCAAGGCTTCTTCCCCCGCGTATACACTGGGCTCCTGGAAGAAGAAAGTTTAGACCGTTTATGACATTGACACTATTTGTGATTTGATTGATTTTTGAGAGTGGAAACTCTGCTTCGAAATCTCCATAAAACCCCCCTTCTTTTAGGAATTCGAAGTTAGTGGAAATGTCTCTGCCTGCCCAGTCTTTTCCTGACTCTTGCCTCTCTCCATCATTCAAAAGCAAAATTACATCTGGGAGTTCTAGCGCTTGCAGCATTTTTAGTTTGATGTCCCAAGCAGCATTTTCACCTACTCGGTTATCAAACGCTTCTCTTACCAAGAAAACTTGTGCCTCTTGGTTAGATTTCGAAGGAGACGAAGTCAGTTCATAAAATTGAATTAAATCCCCTCCATTAAGAACATAATTTCTCATTAAATCTACACCCATTTTTCTTCCCAGGGAATCTTGTGCTTCAGCCAGTCTGATTGTATTAAGTGAACCGTCGTTTAGGAACAAATCATAGGCTTCGATGAATACATCTGCTGTGTCTGTAAAGGTTGTTTCTATGACACCCCAGCTTTTTTCCCATACACTTGCTTGATAGTCAGGAAGTTCTTCTACCAAACTGTGACCTAAGGTGGCGGTTACGTGTCCGTTAAGGCGGACGCTTATTTTTTCTAGGATGTCTAGTTGTAAACTTCGGTAGTATTTTTCTAGTTCTGGGTCATTTGGGGCTGATTCAACTGCTTTCTTTGAGAAGTATAAAGAGTCTCTTAAGTAAGGCTCGCCATTCCAGTAGGCGTCTAAATTAGATGCTTCGTATCTATTAGTTGCGATTTCTGTATAATACTGTGTTAAGAGTTTATTGTCTGTAATGTAAAGGGGAGGGTCCTGTAAGGAAGATGAATAATACTGGCCGGTTAACAATTTATATTGGTCATTTAAGCCGTATTCTGCTATGTCTTTATCTCCTATTAATGAAGCTATCTTTGCTTCTAGTCTTCCAACTCTTGCTCTTTCAAGTTTGATTTCCTTGTACAGTTCTGTATCTGATGCGTCCATGTAGGCTATTTCTCTATAGAGATCATCTAGGTCTTGCAACTCTCCTATATAGGGACGGCCGTCTGAGGGTATTTGTTCTTCTTGTAAGAGCCTTTGAATAATGTCCCGGTATTTTTCAGCTGCTTGATAGAATTCGGCAGTAGCTTCGCTGCATGGTTTGCACGTGTCTGAAGTGCCTGAGGCTCTTTGCATAGATTTTGCTCTTGCAGAATCAGACTCTGTGCATGAGACTTCTTCGTAAACACAGGCGCCCTGACAGTTTGCTCCTCCACAAGAGCTGCTGATTGAGAATTGGAGATCTGCGCAGGATTCTTCTTCCTCTTCTTGAAGGACCAAAGAACAAAGCTCATTAACATCAGACCGCTCTTCAGTTAAATCATCGATTGGAAAACCATCCTTTGCTCTTGCTACAGCTTTATTCCCACAGCCATCATCAACAACCCAATAGCCAAAAGTAAAAGATTCGCCTTCCTCAGAACCACAACTTGGAGAAACAACAGAACCGCATGAGGTTGGTCCAGCCATATGTCTACAATTACCCGCCCCCAAAAGCTCTCGGTCTTCCGGATAATTACACCTTATTGTTCTTTGCATAGGTACACTAACTTCACTATTTAAAGAATCACAAAAAAAGATACAATCACTATTTCTAGTATACTGACACGGTCCAAGAAATCCCCCAATACAATCATTTATGTATTGAGATGATTCATGCTCGGTTCTTAAATACCTTGCAGAGGATACATCTTCACCAAATTCAAAAGTATAAAGAAAACAATCAGTCTCAGTTTCAGGAGTATCCTGTAGTATGGGCGTTATTTGTTGATTACCAATAGTTAAAGATGAAGGAGGACTATAAGGATCTACAGTAACACTAAACTCAGGATTATAAAAATCCAAGGTATTCCCACCATAATCTACATTCTCTAACCAACAAACAATATCTTGAGGATCTGAAGGAAGGGTAACTCTCACACAACTACTATATTGCCGCTGTTGACAAAAACCTTGAATATAAGTACGTTCACAAATACCCTCATCTTCCTTTGTTCTACACTGGCTCTCAGTAAGTCCAGTACAAGGATTTAGAATACTAAAAGTTCCTTCCTTTGGAACAGAAGGTTCTTCTACAACACTTTTATCAGAACATTTTT
>JBDRGP010000029.1:0-161155 GCA_043817645.1 Candidatus Woesearchaeota archaeon | reverse complement strand
TAATCGCTGTTAAATGACCTTTCCTCGAAATTTTTAGCTAATTCTATTAGCGTTAAGAAAATTTCAGAGCTGGAAGGCACGAGTGAAAAATAGTTCGTAATGTAATGAAGAATTATTTTTCCTCCTGTGAGTTATGACGCACCTAGCTTGTCTAGGGAGTAATAATTTCGCTTAACAGTTCATATCTTTATCTCTTTATATTCTTCACTTTCCAGCCCTCTACTATCAAAATTTTCACTTCCATAACTACGTTTTTCGTAACTATTCTCCGATTGCAACTTATCCCTTTCCAGGCTATCTAAAGGACTTCTAACATTGATCATAGTCGGAGAAGCCATATGCAAATAAAGCATTGTAGTTTCAGCAGAGCTATGACCAAGCAAACTTTGAACCGTAGCCACATCATAACCATTCTCAATTAAGTGGGTAGAGTACGAATGCCTTAACGTATGAGGATGAATTTTTTTACCAATTTTAGCCTTTTTCGCTGCTTTCTTAACTATCTCATATATGGTTCTTGTACTTATATGCCCTTCTTTAATACCCATGAAAACCCAGGAATCGTATCCTACCCCCACTTCCGCAATATAATCCAAAAGCTCATTTTTAATACTCTTAGCAATAATAAACAATCTATCTTTATTTCCCTTACCATGCCTAACCCATCCATAATTATTATCAAACTCAAAATCTCTCACTCTCAAACCAACTAATTCACTCACTCTCAAACCAGCAGAATACATTAGTCTTATCATCAACTTATGTTTCTTATTTTCAATCACCCTTAACAACACTCTAGTTTCTTCTTTAGTCAAAACTTCAGGTAATTTCCTAGGCGTTTTTGAGTACTTAATGTGATAGAATGTTTTTGGTCTATGAAGAACCTCTTCCATCATGAATTTCAAAGCATGTAGATTAACATTAATCGTGCTTCCAGAGAGATCCTTCTCAACAAATTCATCCAAATAGTCTTTAATATCCTTTTTAGTAAATTTTTTCGGGTCTTTGTGACAAAATCTCAAAAAATTAGATATACAAATCCCATAGGTTTTAATAGTTCTAAGACTATATTTCCTTCTTAACATCTCTCTCTTAAATAAGTATAAAATATCCATTTACTCCTCTTTCTTTTTCTTTTGTTTAATCAATAATTTTCCATTCAAGGGCAGAGCATTCAAATGAATATGCATACCTGTCCCGTCTTTGGTTCTAAATGCATTCCCTACCCTTTGCCACAAAGTTTTCATTTCACTCCCATTACTGTATTCTACCGGGCTTAGAACATCAAACCTGTTTTCAGCTTCCATTTTGTTTACCTCCTTTTCTCAAAATATCTAAACACCAAATCTCCATATGCCTCTTCTAACTCCTTAATTTTTCTAATCAATCCATTGACGTTTAGTATTTTAAGTTTATCCATTAATCTTAGTACCAATACTTACTTATATATAAATCTTCCGCCTCCTTGTCACTTAACATTATACCAAGATATATACTTTAAAAAACAATATTTATTTATAAACAAACAATGATTATTAAGGATTATGAGAAATTTAACACCTTTTGAAAAAGAAATAGAGATCAGAAAAAGATTATTAGCTTTCATGAAAAAGAATCCCAAGGGATTAACAACAACAGAAATAGGAGCAAAAACAGGAATCTCAAGAAAAACTCTGGAAAAACATCTTCAACTTCTAGTCTTTGAAAATGAAATTTATATGAAGCAATGGGGCCCTACAAGAGTATATTATCCTAATCACAGAGTCCATTATATTGACTTCAAAAAACTCACAATAAATAACAGAACCTATTGGTTTGACATTATGAAAAACGAATACGGTTCTTACCTAATAATTCAAGAAAAAAGAATGGGTCCAAAAGATAAAGACTGGAAAACAAAAGGTTCTATTTTAATCCCTTTAAAAGAAAACAGAAAATTCATGAGCGCTTTAACCAACATTTTAAACTCTAATAAATTATTAAAGTTAATGAAAGAAGAATGAGGGTTTAAATAAGCGAGTAGTTGGAATTTTATAAGTTATTTTCTATTTTCACTCTTCTTATAACGCTTGAACTTACCCTGACTTTCTTCATAATCTCTAAATATTTTACTGCTGGATTATCATTATGCATTTGAATGATTTTTTGAATTTTTTCCTCAGGGATTTTAAATCTAGCCTTGGTTCTTATATTATACTTTTTTAAGGCTCTTAGTACAACAGATTCATGTACATTGAAATGTTCAGCTATCTGTTTTTGAGTTAATTTTGGATTTTTTTTAACAAATTGAGCTATTTCTTCTCTCTTTTCTTCAGGGGTTTTTATTACTCTTTTCCCTAAATTGTTTTCTTTTAAAACTCTTTGAACTTTTATTATACTAACTCCAACCTTTTCTGCTATCTTCTTTGTTATAGTTGTTCCAGATTTGTATAATTCTAAAATCTGATTTATTTTATGTTCTGGAACCTTATTCCATGCCCTTTTAGTTCCTGTAAAATAGCCAGTTTCTTGTGAGATTTTTGAGTATTGTTGCATCATATGGAGAAATTTGTTATATTTTCTTGGATGTAAAGTCATTAATCTTTGTTTAAGTAGCTGAACAAGGTTTTCACGTTCAGAGATTAAGGTTTCTTTGTAATCCTTATAGATCTTTAATCTAACACCCAATCTCTCTAGAGCTTTTTGATAGACAAGTCTTTCTTCCTCCTTGCATGCACTGATATGAACAGAATAGCGACCACTTTCTTTATCCACCTCCAGGTATTTTTTATTAAGCAAAATTCTTTTTCAAACCATCGTACAACTTTATTAATTAACCTAGGTTCAGAGTTAGCAAAAACTATGCACCCGTTTTGTGTTTTACCCATCTCCGCCTGAAGTAGTCCTAGCACTTCACATGTTTCTTTACCATTGGAAATAAATTTAGAGATTGTTTTCGAATATTTTCTATTTATATCTGAAATATAAGAAAGAAGCACGGCATCAGAATATTCCTTTTCAATTACTAAATCGTACTCCTTTGAATGTTTTCCAGAGACTATCCTTGCCGGGATGTACTCCATAAGATTAATTCTTTCCATATTGACCACATATAGTACTAAGCCTTACTCCTTTATAAACCCTGCGTGTGTTTGTCACGTAACACTTGCTTAGAAAATAT
This sequence comes from Candidatus Woesearchaeota archaeon, assembly GCA_043817645.1. GTDB lineage: Archaea > Nanobdellota > Nanobdellia > SCGC-AAA011-G17 > JACPIM01 > JBBSXW01. The sequence continues at coordinate 157,995 of JBDRGP010000029.1, read as the reverse complement.
ATTTTAGACTATATGGGAAATCCCAAGTAAAATCCGCTACCTGTAACTTTTGGCCCGTTTTTTTCTAGCTTTAGAAACATTAGGTTTGTATTGTTCTTTTCTTCTTACATCCGCAATCAAAAGAGTTCTGTCATAACTCAAAAACACTTTCTTCAAGGAAGGGTGAAACTCAGTTAAAGCCTTGCCAATAGCCAATCTAGAAGATTCAGCTTGAGACATCTGCCCGCCACCTCTAACATTAATATTAATATCAATTTTTTTAACAATATCTCCAGCAAGAATCAAAGGCTCTTGTATTTTCATTCTACAAAGTTTAGGCTCATAAACATCCAATAATTTAGAATTGATCCTGACAATACCTTTCCCAGGTTTTAAAACAGCCCGGGCTATGGCAGATTTTCTTTTTCCAGCAGTATTTATTATCTTCATCTTTGTTTCAATAATTTACATAACATCCCAACACTAATATACTTCAAATTTTGCATCTTTAAAACGTTCGCTTTTTCAATTGTCTCTAATTTCTTGTCTTTAAAGCCTTCAGGAACACCACTATAGCATTTAATCCTTTTAAAAGCACTCAACCCTTTAAACTGTTTATAAGGCAGCATCCCCCTAATTAATCTTTTCAAAAATCTATCTGGAGTTTTTGGCAAAAAGGGACCATGAAAAGGTTCTCCTCTTTTAGATTGATCCGCATATTTCCCAAGAATAATCTTTTTACTTCCAGTTATCACAGCTTTTTCAGAGTTCACAATAAAAACTTCCTCTCCAAGCAAAGCTCTTTTAGCCGCTACAGTTCCAAGTCTTCCAGCAATTAAATTATTTGCATCTATTATCATATTCGTGCTCCAAGTTTTACCAAATAGTTTTTGTTATGTTTTCCTAAAATTTGTCCATTATACAAAACACCATTCAACTCTAGTGTATATTTTCCCGCAGGAACCGGCCCTCCTATTTCCTCTTCTATTTTTGAAGATAAAACAATTTCGGAGCCAGTTAATATAATCCCCGAAACAACCGCTGCCAAAGGGACTTTTAGGCTAGGAACTATCTGCCGGGGTTGTCTTGAATTCCAAGCCCTTCGCGCTTCTACCCTATCTCTCCTTCTTTCAGCTTTAGTTCTTTTGCACCCCATCTTATCCTACCATCCTTACTTTTGTTCCTTCTGGATTTTCTTTCATTAGTTCTTCAATACTTATAGACTTTGATTTCTCTTTTATCTTATCCAAAGCTTTTTCTGAAAACCCAAACGCAGCAACAGTTAATTTCTTATCCAATTCACCACCACCCAAAACCTTTCCAGGCACCAATATAGTCTCTCCATCTTTACAAACCCGGTTTAGCCTATCTAAATTCACAACCCTTCTTATTCTTGTTGGTTTCTCTAATTCTTTAGCAACAGCTTTCCAAATTTTTACTTTTTTTTCTATAGATAATTTTTTTAGACTTTTAATAAGCTCAATCAAATACTTATTAGTTGGTCCTGTTCTTGGATTTGTTTTTGCCATTTGTTAATGTCCTGCGCCAAATAAGTTGTGCCCCCTTCTTCTTAAACAAACCCTTCTACCACCAAAGATTCGAATATATCCCTCAGCCACTAATGTATCAGTTACTTTTTGAGACAAGCCTAGAGAATCTACCTCCTTTAGGGGCTGTTCTCGTGGTTGTTCAGAAAGTTCTGAAAGTTTTTGCTTTAAGGTCCCATAATCCAGCTGATTATCTCGCTCTATTTCTTCAAGAGAAAGGCGAGTAGAGAATTGAATCTTAACTGCAGTTATTTGTCCATGTCTATAGCCCATTGGAATCAAAAGCCTCTTTGCTTCAAACAAAAGATATCTACTTAAAGACCGTGAACAACCAGAACTTTCTAAGCTTCCAACTACCTCTAAGGGGTGTACAATTTCTCCATCATGTTCTCGGAGCCATTCTCTGAATATGCTATTATACATTTTAACTTTTTCTGTTAACGCTAAAAGGGTTAGTAGAAGTAAAAAACCTCTACTAAATCGCGTAAGCTCGCAGAGTTATAAAATATATTCTAAAATTCCAGTTTATAAAGCTTGCGGGTTGTGTTTTAGTTATAACTACATAAATCGAAATATTTAAATAGGTGTAGTGTTAACTAATACCTATGGTCAAACTGGTTTTGAGGAGTATAAGGGGAAAGAGTTATGCTTACTTAGAGGAGACTATCAGAATTTATGGTTTCGTAAGAAAGATTTCTAAGTATATTGGTCCTTATGCCAAGCTAAACAAAAAAGAGATTAATGAGGGTAAGGAAATATTCAAAAAAGAAGTTTTTGAAAAGAAAATTAAATTAAAAATTGGTTATTTGAAAAAGAAAATTAGAGAATTTGAATATCCCTTAGACTCAAAAGAAGTGAGAAAAATAGAAGAGATGAATTTTAAATACAAAGAGATTATAAAAAAACTCCATACTAGTAATTTAGAAGATTTAAATAAGAGATTTATAGCTAATTATGTTTTTGAAAGTAATGCCTTAGAAGGGAATTCTTTGACTTTAAAAAACGTAGCAGAAATAGTCTTTGAAAAAAGAATTAGTAAAGGAAAAGATCTAAGAGAGATTTACGATGCCCAAAACTCTTATGGGGTATTCTTATTTTTACAAAGGAGTAGAAAGGAATTAAGTCATGATTTTATTATTAAGATTCATTCGATGGTTATGGAAAAAATTGATGATAGGCTTGGTTATAGAAAATTACCCGCTGTTTTGATAGGGAAGCCAACAACTAAGTTAACTAAGCCTGGAAGAATTTTTGAAGAAATGAATAATCTTTTGTCGTGGTATAAAAAAAATAAGAATAAAATATATCCTCTGGAATTAGCTTTTAAGTTTCATGCCAAATTTGAGAAAATTCATCCTTTTAGTGATGGTAACGGAAGAGTTGGAAGATTCTTATTAAATTATATTTTAATGAAAGAAGGATATTTTCCGATTATTATTAGGAAAAATACTAGGAACAGTTATTTGAATGCTTTAGAAGTGGCGGATAAGGGGATACGGATTGTTTTGATGAGATTTGCTTTGAAACATTATAAAGAGACTTTTCGTAAATTCTTTGAAGTTTATTATTCATATACTCAATAAAGCTTGCGGGGAACAGGGTTCGAATTCGCAAAGCCTTTCTTTTCCAAGGTTTTCTTTTTCAAAGAAAAGCTTTCCTGCGTAGGCACTAAGCCACATGGTCCTTAGCTTAGCAGAATTATCTCATGCCCGTTTGACCACTCCGGCATCCCCGCATAAAAAAACAATAGAAATAATAGTTTAAAAAACTACTTAATTTTTTTAACTAACTTCTCGAACTCATCAAGCTTGTTATCTAAGGCCTTAAAAGCCTCAGTAAGCATCTCTTTTACACTCAGCTGGCCCCATGGTTCTATTACGAAATCAAATTCATCTTTTTTTTCTTTAATTTCAATAATATCATTATTTACATTCTTACAAGCATCAACCAATCCCTGAGTATTGATCAATTTAGCATCAATTTTACCAGTTTTATCAAATATTTGTGAAGGGTATTTATCCTTAAATTCACCCGCATCCCCTTTCTCAACATTCACAATCGGCACATGAAAATAATAAGCTAATCCAGGTGAAAATTTCATATGTTGTTTACCCTTCCCTAATCTAGCAGTAGCCTCTAACTCAAGTTTTTGGTCTTTCAATAACTTAACAATAATCATTTTCTCATAAACAGGAGCCACCTCCGGATCTTGACTCTCTAAATCAGAAGCATAAACAGTTATAGGGCCCTTAACCTTTAATTTAAAATTCAAAAAAGCTCTAGGATCAGATTCATTCTTAGCTTCTTCAGGCAGAACATAGGACTTCAAATCAGTTTTCAGAGGTATCAATCCCAATCTTAAAGCCATCATCTCGTCATACAAGGCAGAAGAATTATCAATAAAATTAACATCCTCTATAGCTAAAGTAGGAACCTCTTCTATAATAAGCCTTCTCAATGTATTAAGAAAAACCTCATCGGTTCCCTTTATCCTTAAAGAAACCTTATTTTTATCTTTGGAAAGAAGTTTTATATCCATAATAGACACCTTAAATCTAAACTTATTTATAAATCCTTTAAAGTTTGTTTATAAAGTTTACTCTTTTCCTAGAAGTTTTCTGTAATCGGCGCCCCTCTCAAGATGGCCTCTTGTGGGTGTTCCATTAACACTTCCCGTGTTATAAGCAGTCAGCACTTTCTTCCAATCAAAATCTGTAGACCCTGATTGTTTTTTAATCATTTTTGCACCAAATTTTAAATTAGTCTCTGTTCCTCTAAGTTCATCAAGACTCCCTCTAAATCCAAGATCTATAGCAGTACAATATAAAATCTGTGCAGGACCAACAGAGGTTGCAAGTTGTTTTTTGAATTCCTCTTCAGTCAATTTAGGATCTTTAAGACCTTTAAAAACTCTCTGATACAAAGTATTTTTATCAAAACCATATCTACCGTTATCAATGTACCTTCTTTTAAATCCAGGCTCAAATCTATCTCCGCCCCCACCCTTGCTTTCAACTAAAACAGTTAAGTGTAACAAATCATCCGGAATTCCAATTTCTTCTTCTATATCTTCAATAATCCCAGCCATATCATTATAATCATCAAAACCTTTAAGCCAATGAGTAGGTAAAGAACTCGGAACAGACTGAACCTCTTCTGAAAATAAAGCCGGTTGTGTTTCAACTTTTTCTTCTAAAGTAACGTCTCTAGTTTTTCCTCTAATATCAGCAGGTAACCATAAAGGATTCAGAGCAGTATAACCTAATCCCGCACCAATTCCCCCAGCTAACACCCATTTCAAAAAATTTTTCATAAAACTAATCAACAATTTACACTATTTAAACCTTTCTATATATCACCACTTATAAGTAACTATTCTTCAGCTAATCTGCAATCCACGCAAAACCACCTCTCAGTTCCTTCATATTGCATCTCAGAATCCATCCCGCACAGCTCGCATTTTGAATTAAAATCAAATCCATCCATCCTTTGTTTATTCATATCCTCAACCATTCTCTTAAGCTCTTTAGGTTTCATATTGCCAAAATTCATAGAGCAAACAGTGCAAAGATTCCTAACATAAAGTAGCTTCCCACACTTCCCGCAAAAACTAATTTTACTAATTTTTTCCATTATAGCCTCTTAGACACATAAGGCCCATCCTTTTTATAACCTAGTTTTTCAATGAAATATCTTCTCACACCAACACCAGCAATCACAACCATATTATCTTTCCCATTTTTCTTAGCAATCTCCTCAGCTTTTTTCATCAATTTATTCCCCAATCCTTTATGTTGAACCTTGCCACTTTTGCCAATTTCAACTGCAGGACCATAAACATGCAATTCTCTAACCAAAGCACTTTTATCAGTTATCTCTTCTCTCAAACTTTGCGAAGGAAACCTTAATCTGCAAAAACCTAAAATCAAATCATTCTTAACATCCTCATAACTAATAAAAAATTCTTTTCCTTTTGAAGCCCCATATTCTTTAACAAGTAATTTAACAGACCTCCAATCTACTTTTTTATTCATAGGCTCTCTGCACCGAATACATCTACATTTAATCCCAGGATCAGAACAATACTTTTTAACAACCTGTCTTAAATTAGTCATTATAGGACCACCAGAAATAACAGTACTAGGAATATCTCTTTGAATTCTCTGGATACGTAAATATTCAGGAACAATTTTTTTAACTTCACCAATTATCTTAATAACTTCTTCAACACTAATCGCCTTATACTTTCCTTTCTTCCACAATCTATAAAGTTCAGTTCCAGGCATGACTAAGCAAGGATAAATTTTAATCATATCCGGTCTAAAATCACTATCGCTGAACAATTTTTTAATCCCTTCTAAATCTTTTTTTCTATCTTGACAAAGCCCCAACATATAATGCAGGTTAATCTTAAATCCCAAGTCTTTCAATATCCTTATAGACTCAATAGAATCTTTAACTTTATGCCCTCTTTTAACAAACCTTAAATCTCTATCATAAACAGACTGTACTCCTATTTCTACTTTAGTTCCGCCATAAGATAGAAGTTCATTACCTTCTTCCAGCTTCCCCAAATCCGGTCTTGTTTCTACCAACAAAGATATCACTCTGATTTTAGAAGTTTCATTTCTTAATTTTTCTAAATCTAATTTTTTAGTTTTTTTAATCTTTAATATCTTCTGTTGAACCCTTTTTACCCTCTCTTTATCATCTAATTCGCAGGGCAATTCAAAAAACCCTTTAAACTTATCAAACTCAAATTCACCTTTTTTAAAAAACAATCTAGAAAAGTCATTAATAGCTCCATAAACCTCACTAACAAACTTATCTTTATACTTTTTAGGATAGGAAGGAAAGGTCCCTCCCATTATAATAACTTCAACTTTATCAAAATTCTGATTTAATAATGCATAATGCTCTAATCTATTAAAAATCTGTAAATAAGGATCATACAAACCCCTTTTAGCTCTTCTAGAAGCAGGCTCATTTCCAGTATAGGACTGAGGAACATTCCCAAATACAGATCCAGGACCCCCAGGACAATAAATACATTTAGCTTGTTTAGGACACTTCCTAGGTTTAGCAAATAATGCTAAGGGAGCCACTCCAGAGCTAGTTCTTACAGGTTTAGTTGTTAAAAGACCAGAAAACCTTTCTCTTTGTTTTTTATTTGCAGCAATTAATAAGTGTATAAGCTTTGGTGATTTTTTTAATTTATACTTATGGGCTATTTCAGATTTCAGTTTATCTAACTCTTTAATGGTAGAAATATTTCTTTTTTCTATTTCTTTCAGTATTTCTTTTGATACTTTTAACATAAATTCAGAATATAAAGGATAACCTTTAAATAGACTTTGGAATCTAGTATTATAATGGAAAAGAGGAAGAAACCAAAATGGACTGGCGTAATAGTTCTACTCATTGTCTGCTCTATTGTACTACTGACAATCACAGCAGTAAAATTCTCTCCAACGCCTCTAGATAAAAATAATAAAATAGCAGTTATTGATATTAAAGGACCGATCACTTTAGGAAGCAATGGTGCAAGCTCTGGACTTTTTTCTACTGACACAATAGATTCAGGCGCAATCATTAGTTTTGTAGAAATAGCAAATCAAGATAAAGGTGTAAAAGGAATAATACTAAACATAAATTCTCCAGGAGGCACTGTTGTAGCAAGTAAGGAAATTGTTGATGCTGTAAAAAAAGTTGATAAACCAGTAGTGGCCTTAATAAGAGAAGTCGGAGCATCAGGAGCTTACTGGATTGCAAGTGCAGCAGATGTTATTGTCGCAGATCCATTAAGCATAACAGGAAGCATTGGTGTCGCTGGTGGCTATCTGGAATTCTCAGATCTAATTTCAGAATACGGCGTAGAGTATCGGAGCCTAAAATCAGGAAAATACAAAGATCTAGGAAATCAATGGATTGATCTAACACCAGAAGGTAAAAACCTATTACAAAAAAAATTAGACATAATACACAATTATTTTATCAATGACGTAAATAAAAACAGAGGTAAGGATTTAACAAAATATGCCACTGGTTTATTTTACTTAGGAACCGAAGCAAAAGAAATAGGTTTGATTGATGAGCTAGGTGGAAAAGATGAAGCAATAGCAAAAGTAAAAGAATTGGCAGGGCTTAAAGAACACCAATTAGTCTTTTTCAAAACTAAAAAGAGCATCTTTGATATTTTAGGACAACTTTCTACTAACATGGGCTATTCTGTTGGCCAGGGTCTAGGAAGCGAGCTAGTAAGTAACCCGGAATTCGAAATCAAATTAGAATAAAAAAGAAAATTAAAAAAAGAAAAAATCTTTCTAAGGCTGATTTATACCAGGCGCCCATTCTTCGCATTTCGATCCAAGGCCTATTCCAGGTGTACAAGTTGAACCTGCCCCACAGTATACTCCTGGACCCCATGAACCAACTGTTCCATCCATACCTTGGCAAGTGTATTGACAGGATCCAGAGCTAATGGTTGCGCACCATGTGTTGCTAGGTATACAAGCGCCTGTTGGCGCAACCGCTGTGCATAGACCATCTGGTGGTGGTTTTTCTTGTCCAACACTCGGTCCTGATCCAATGTTTGTAACTGTAGCATACGCAAAGTAAGCCATAAATAGACACCCTAAAACTATTCCAATAAATATAGTTTTTTTCATATTTTTCCTCCAAGATTATTATTCTTAAGTTGTAGTTTTGTATATAAAAAGGTTTTTAATTACTAAGAGTAGTAAAAAATTATTTAGTTTGCCAAATCGCTTTTGATATCCTCCCATTGTTCTGTCCATAAAGGTCAGGATTACTTAGACCTACTCCCTGTTTTATCAGCTCATTTTCACGATATATTAAAACAGGATATATCCCTCCATCACGCGCACCTAAATTTTGCACCCCCATTCTTAAAAAACTATCCACTCCTCCAAATCCAAGCCCCGGGTTTTCAATACCAGTTGGTTCTAATACTATTATTTGAACTTCTGGATTTTCTTCTGCCATCTTATATGCAGTTTCAATTTCTCTTTGACTATCACCAACATAAACAATTGAACAAGGGTGTTGTTTTAGTAATCTATCCACTACAGCTGCAGGTGTTTGTGGTGGTACTCTGATAAGGCCTGCTTTAATCTCCCCTTCAGCCTGTCTTTCTTTATCCGCCCTATATGCTAATAAGTCTTCTGCAACAGAAGTTGGAAATTTATTGAGTCTTTCTCTTACAGTTTCTTCTCCAATCCTTGTAAATGTAACTGGAATTTCTGCCTCATCACTCCATTGTCCAACAACTTTTTTTAATTTTTGATGTAGGACTCCTGTATACCCTAACACAGGAATCTCTCCTCTAAAATGAGCATTCCAATAACGTTCTATTTCGTTCCAATATTCTAAGAAATTAGAAGGAATCCCTTTGCTATATAACCCCCGTGTACGCTGAATGAAAGACATTCTCTCATTTGCAAGTTTTTCTAAATCTCCATTACTAAGCTTATTCCCATCTTCATCAAAATATAATCCTTGATAGGGATTCATGTCATTCGGAAGCAATCTTAGCCTTTCTTCTAACCAAGTATCCCACGCATTTGTAAACCTAGATTTTCTTGCTGGCATTCCCAGGGTCCCAAAATGATATCTATTCTCTGCCAAAGTTTTTGTTATATTATACATGTCTTCTATATCACTTGGAATATCAAATCTTAATGCTGTAATCAATTGTTCTATATTCTCTTGAGAAATATCCCACTCTACTGTAGTCTTCCCTGTTTTTAAATCAAAATCTGTAATAAGATCCTGCCAATCATTTTCAACTAAATCTAGAAGTAATTCTAATTCTGAACAATTGTATTCCACTGCAAATTCTTTATAAGACTTTATTGGATGTACTGGTTTTTTTCCATTTAGTAGTTGTTGTAGAGATTGATGCATAAAATAAGGTGTGCCAAGCTCTACCCCAAAATTTTCTTGAACGAGTTTACCACCTTTTCTTTTAAAGATCACACTTGTTGGATATCCTGGTCTAGTGTTGTTATCTCTAAATAATCTTTTTATAAATTCTTCTTGTATATTATCAGTGAGGGTTACAAATCCTACCTCGTCTTGATCATAAAGACCACTTTCAGTAGCCAACCACTTAAAATGAGGGAAATATGCCTCACAAGGCACGCATTTGAAAGATTTTGCTGTGATAAATACCGCCAAATAATCTACTCCTTTAGGATTAAAACCATTCAGATTATATTCTTGAGATAAATTTGCTAATATCCCATCAATAGTTTGAGGTTGTTCTATAATTTGTTGTGTAGTTTGGGCAGGAACCGGGCTAGTAGTTTCTGCTCCATTATTGCAGGTTGCAGGACTTCCTAATAATAATGCTCCCAATGTTGTTACTTTTCCTAGTATCCCCAATGGTCTCATGGTATGACTCCATAGTAAATACACTATTTAAAGCTTTTGAGTCCAATCTCAGCAAGACACAGTCTCAAATTTTCATTTCAAAAACCTTTAAAAACAGCATTCCCCCCTTAAAAACGGGCCTAGATCGGGTAGTTAGCCGTTGCCTGTTACTGCAAACCGGCTTTATGGCAGGATTGAATGCCTGGATGAGGAGTATGCTATTATTAAAAGTCTCAACTCGTACATTGATACCTTGTCCCTATTGGCTGATCTTTATGTGAATCAGGTCAGATGGGGAACTAAGCAGCCTTAATCATATTAATTGGCGCTTTAGGGGTAGCGGGGTGGAGGAAAAGTTGAGGTAGCTTTTATTAGAAGTATGTTTCAATTCTGGGATGGCCCACTATTCAATCACATCAGATAAAGCTTCAAAAACTTCTTCTACATTTCCAATAACTAACCCATATAATTTCTTTATAATCAATTCATAAATTCCTTCTTTCAACTCACCACTGCAATAAGCCAACACATTATCTATCTCATCCATGCTTTTTTTAGCCAAAAGAGATTTAGGTATTTTACACTTCATAGATTCTCCTTCTAATAGGTCCTTTATGTCTCTATCAGAACCAGGCGCAACGCTTTGCAAAGAAATCTGAACTAAACAATCCTCTCCAGAAGATCTATAGATAGTATAAAGATAAATATTATTATTAGTATGTTTTGTATAATCCACAGGTTTACACTCTCTCAATGCATCATCAAAACAAGCATCATTTAAACATTCCTTATTAAAGGTTCCAGCATAATAAAATAAGACTACAACAGCAACCAATGTTATCAATAGAATTAGACTCCCCTTAAGATTATTCTTCTTATTATCTCCCTTATTCTCAAACCCCTTTTTTTTCATTAATAAATAAACAAAAAGCCTACTATAAAAATATTTCTAATTAAGACTCCTCAACTAATCTATCCTTCTCAGCATAATACAGCCTGCGCCTCATAGAACAATCATCACACTGCTGAACATGCACCATTGTAAGTTCTCGCGGCTCTCCACGATCAAGCCATCCAAGTACCTCTGGCAGATAGGGGCAGGATGGTCTTACATCATTAGGATCACCATCCATCAAATCCTTCAAGAGCTTTTCAATAATTTCATCATTCATTTTCTGCTAAAAACCTCACTGAAAATCCTTATTAGTTAAAATCTCCGCCCTTGTCTCTTCAGGATTTACTTTAGAATTCATCCCGACAATACACTTTACATTTTTCCTGTCAGCAGTTTCAATAATCTCTTTACTAACAGCACCATCAAATACTACAGCAAAAACAGAATTTAATCCGTTCATACTTTGAATCAGTTCAGTTCCAGGAACCTTACCAAGTATGTTCATACTCTGATCAAGTAAGTAAGCTCCCCTAGTTCCAACCAAATCATCAAGCATTTTTTTGAAATTGCTTTTTTGTTCTCCTGTTAGATTAAGTCTCCTATAACTAGAATTCCTCCTCTGAGGTATAGCTCTCTGGGGCATAGCTCTAGGTCTCAGTTGCATATTCCTATCAGAATCCCTACCAAGATCAAGTTTGAATTGCTCTATCGCAATCTTGCCTCTAAGTGCTTTATGTATTTCTTTCTTAGCTAACTCCTCTACTTCTTTTCCGTCAGGAGCTTTAATAACATAATCTATCTCAGCTACACCAAGCAACTCCTTAATTATCAAATCTCCGCCTCTATCTCCATCAACAAAAACAGTAACAATTTTCTTCTCACACAAATCAATAATTGTCTGTGGCACAGAAGTTCCATCCATACTTATGCAATTTTTTATACCATTTTTTAACAAAGTAAGAACATCTGCTCTTCCCTCAACAACTATAATCTCTTCAGCATCATTAATATTCGGTCCAGCAGACAGCCTGTCTTTACCATATTCTGAAACCTCCATAAGCCTTACTGACTGAGATACCTCTTCTGTTATTTCTTGAGAATCGGGCAGCACAGCTTCAGTAAGATTCTTCAATAATTCTTTTGCTCTTGAAATAACAAAATTCCTTTTAGAAACCCTAACATCCTCAACTTTATCCACTTTAACACTTGCATTACAGGGTCCTATCCTTTGTATAGTCTCTAAGGCAGCAGCTATAATCACAGTTTCTGTCTTATCCAAAGAAGAAGGTACAGTTATAGCTCCCTCAGTCTTACCACTTATTGTCTCTAACCTTACATCTATCCTTCCTATTCTTCCAGATCTTTGCAACTCCCTTAATTCAAGACCAGAGCCTAAAAGCCCTTCAGTCTGCCCAAAAATAGCGCCTATAACATCAGGCCTATCTACAACACCTTCAATCTGAATTTCAGAGTGTACTATGTATTTGGATGATACTGGACTAATTTTGCCCATTCTATTCCCCCCCAGGTATTACAGAACAAGTTTAATCTAAAATTTTTTTAACAAATCCCAAAAATAAATATAAACCATTTTGAAATATGATATTATGAATAATAACTTGTCCTATATTTATGATATAATTTGATTATAATTATAGGCTGCGACACTAACTCCCAAGCTCATTGCTTGGCGTTGCCATTAGCTCCCTTGAGTATTCTCGTGGCAGCCAATATTTGAGCTATATTTGAAATTTATATAATTTTCTATTTGGCCAGTAGTTGAGAAAGTCCAAAAGTGGCTACTGAATTAGGAATTTTACTACTACTAGCTTTGTATTGCTTGTTTTTTGACCCTTGTAGTGCTAGTTCCTTCTGTCCTGTCCTAAAATATTCTATTCTGTTTAGGAGTCTGGTTAGTTCTCTATTGTTACTCCTTTTAAGCCTCCTTTTTAAGTTAATTTCTTCTTTATTAGCTCGCCATCTAGTTCTTTTTAATTCGTTGATTTTACTACTATTATTGGCATGATATAGTCTGTTTCTGGCTCTTTTTTCCTCTGCTGATAATCTTGGTCTTTTCTTTTTTAGGCCTTCTAATTTAAGAGTATGTAGGTCTATTTCACGTTGTTTTTGGTTCCAAATTCTGAAAGATATTGCCTCTACTTGCTTTTGAGGGAATAATCTTGAGCATTTGGCGCATTTATATTTTAGTCTTCTTTCTAGTAAAACTAGTACATATGAGCAGTTTGGACATGTTGGCATTTTGATTCAATCTATTAATGTTTTAAATTTATCTTCAAGATAATCATCAATCTCCTCTTCATTTCCTTTTAATTTCCACTTAACCATCCTCTCTATATCTGAATCTTCTAAGACTAACACATATTTTTCATCTTTTAACATATGATCTTGTTTTTTCTTGATGCCGCTCCATTTTTTGATGTTCCTACAGATTAACATACCAAATTGACCCCTGATTTTATTTAGATCTGTATGTATTTGTGCAAATTCTGGATTAGAAATATCGTGATTATAATTCTTACACTCTATGAAAATATTTGGACAAATGAAACGATACCCTTCAGCCAAATCTTTGAAGAAGCCTTCAATTCTTGGATTTTTGAAAGTTATATCCACAAATTTAGTACTCCCTGCCAAAGATTCCTCCATCTTTGGTTTTTTTAATCTGTTATCAAATACTAATTTTAAAATATTAAATATTAATTTGTGATATCTAGAGGCGTGTTTTTTACCTGCTGGAAGTTGACTTAATTCTTTTAGGTAAGTCTCAAGTATATTTATTTCCTTAACATACTCTACTCTTTTTGGAATCTTTGTTTTGTAAGTAACTTTTCGGGATTTTTTGTACTTGCCTTTAGTAGACCATCTGCTTTCTCGTTGCACTGCTTCTAATTTACTTTTCTTGCCCTTTTTCAAGAGTTCGGTTAATCCCAATGTTTTATCAACTAATATTGGACCATCAGCAATAAAAGCATACGCTTGATTACTTCCCGACGTTGGAAACTTAAAACTATCGCTGAATGAGAATCCTGTTGACATTAATATTTCATGAATTTCCTTTCTTTCAAAATCCCTATAGAACATATGATATTTTCTTCCTTTACCCGTTACAATACCATCATAAAGTGTCGTTACAGCATCAGCATCAGAATATGTTCCATGTTGAGTATACCATAGCAATCTTCCATTTTCTTTTATTTTATCTCTGCACAATGCAAGAACACAAAGCCTTTCGAGAGGTACAGGCATAATGTTAATTACATTTATTAATAAAATTACATCAAATTTCTCTTCAAAGTCTATAAATTCATCTGGGAAAACTAATTTTTTGAAATTAGGAAATTTTTCAGCCTTGTTAAAATAATTATTTGCTTGGTTTGAACGTTTAAATAAATCGTTAAAATCACACGAATAAACAGTAAACCCTTTTTTTAACAGATAAAGGGTATTCCTTAATTTTGCAGCACCAAAGTCTAATATTTTTGTTTTCTTTGGATCTAATCCTTTAAGTATTGAGTCAAAAACACCTTCAAGTTGCTTTCCTGGTTTACTGAAATTTGGAGCTGAACCTGTTACATCTATGAATATTTGTTGTTTTTCCCCCTTTATTTCTCCTGTGAATTTATATATTGGTGTTTCCCACATCTTGTTCAAAAATCCCCCCCAAATTAATCCTATTTATAAAGAAAACCCCATTTTTAACTGTTTCTAAATTTTCTTTTAGAAAAATATCACTACTCAGTACCCTCAATAAAATCTTCAACCATCTCAAGTATCTCATGATAATATAAATTCTCCATCTCTAAAGTATAAAAAACAGGAGTAATATTCACCATATTTTCAAAACTCTCTCCAGAAGTCACATAATTAACAGCCCAGGTCTGATTTTCTTTCACAGCTACTTTATCAAACAAACCAAGCTGTTGTCCGTTTGTTATATTTCTTATGTAGACCTGCTGATCAGTATAATTACCATATCCACTAATCAAAGTATTCAAAAACCCTTCTTCAATAGCCTCTCTTCCTTCGCCTTCTGTAGCTATATGTGAGATTGATAAATAATCATACAATACTGAAGCACTAGTGTTTGTAAATACATACCTCAAATTATTTGTCAGCCTGTTTGAGCGAGGATGGTTAGTATCAGCAATGCTTGGATAACCGCTTTTATCCTGTAGCTCTTGACGATATGTCCAACTAACACCTTTATCTGAAGAATTAGCATGATACAGCTTAATAGTGGACTTTATAGAGGTTTTATCATGATAGAGGATGTGAAGCTCTTCCAGATTATTCGCAGCAATATCTGGAGAATATGACCCTGAAGAGTCTATTCCCAATATAGTAAAATCAGTAATATGATCTGCAGAGGAATTAGCTATGGTTAAATCGCCTTTATCACTATATGCAATATAAACATTGTTATCATCATCAATTGCTATAGAAGGAGCATGAGGGTATACATCCTTTTCACCTCCAAAAATTGAATAAACATCCTCATCAACTGTTATTCTATTAGCACTTCCCCATCCATTCTTAGAAGTCCATAAATCAATATCATAATCGTCTGTTCCTAAGGCAGCAATATAAACAATATTATTGCTATCTAATTCAATATCGCACCAATCAGTATCATCTGTGGAGTTTCCATTAACAGTTGTTTTACTCCAGGCAGTGCTATTTGCATAATGTAGATATTGGTTATCAAGTATAGCGCAGCAATGGATGAGGTCATTTGAATCTATTGCACATGAAGGATATTCATATGAGCCTACCATGTCAGCAAAGATAGTGGATGGTGAACTAAAATTACCACCGCCGTCAGTAGAATTAATCATCTTTATTACCTTAAATCCTGATGTATCTGTATAATAAATAGAAATATTGTTATTATCATCTACAAGTATTCCAGGAGTAGCAAAACTGCCTTCTATTAATTCTTTGCTTTGCCAGCCCATGGCGCCTGCTGAAGATTTAGAATACCACAAATCATTCCCTTCTCCTAAATAAGTTGCATATAAATTTCCTTTTGAATCTCTTACTATGTTTTCATTCATATTTAATTTAGTAGCTTCTGATGCTGCTGAAACATCTATTATTTCTGTACTATCTCCTGAATATATCATGAAATGGGGTAGTTTTTTTAGTATTTTATCAGGAATTGATATTCTGAAAGATAAAGGAAGAATTTGAGAGTTTATGATTAATGGAAACCCATAGCCATTTGTTTCTGAGCACCATGTTTCTGGTAGATTATAATCTGTTAATCTTCCATATGGAGCATCATCATTATTGTAAGTAAAACCATCTAATCCCGTAATATTACAAATAGCCAGGTGATATTGATAACCTTGCGGTACATTTGTTCTTTGGGTGATATTTATTTCTAAGATATTATCTTCTATCTCAGCCATATTTACTTGAATATTCTTGTCTTCCTGAGTAGTGTTAAAAACCCAACCAATAGAAGATTCTCCGAGATATGTATAAGCAGAAACAAAACTAGCTAAACTAAGTAAAATTATAAGATATACTATTTGTTTGTTTTTCATTTTCATATTGTTACGTTTATTGTCTCTGAATCTGAATAGTTGCCACTTTTTACTATGGCCTCTATTTCATGACTCCCAAGTTTAGTAAAATTATACTCTATAAAATTAAATATGGTTTCGTTACTTAGCAAGGTAAAATTGATATCGCTGTTTATTACTGATTCGTCTAGGTCAAATTGCCAAGTAAAGTTATCAGTTGAATTAACTGTATTGTTTATTGTGAATTTAAAAATTCTTAGAGTATCTGGAACATTTTGATAAATTTCCGATAAATTAAATATGAAATCAGATTTTGTGGCTAAGGTGATTTGAAGATCTTGATTTGTCGTTATATTGATAATTCGAAGATCTGTAGCATAGGTGTCTTTTTTGCTTTTTATAGCATAATCAGTATAATATGTTTTTGTTCCACCATTATTGATGTATTCTATTACTTCCCGTCTCTCTATTTTCCCATCAGTATCAGTTAATTCTGAAAATTGTACAGAATTTGTTACATTTTTTCCGGTTATATTTGCTTGGTTTAAGGGATTTCCATTCGTATCATTAACTTGAGCATCAAAATACCATTTTCGGATTAATTCAGAACCAGGGTCAACAACTTCTGAATCATATACTGCATTTATAAAAGTAGTATTGAGGGCGAGAGATGTTCCCAATTTTACCTCGTCAACAGAGTTATAATCTTTTATTAAGGTATTATTTCCTTGAATGGCTATTCCATAAGTGGAATGATTGTGTACTATAGTATTTATGAATTGATTATTATTCCCACCAAAATTAAAACCGTAACTAAAACTGCTTCCCGTATTATTAACTGCGATATTGTTAACAAAAATATTATTATTGGAATCGCTCATCGCAAAGGCATTAACGCCATAGCCATCTAGATTTTTTACTACATTGCCCGTTATATTATTTTGGTTAGAATCATCAAGAAAAATTCCAAAAGTAAAAAAGCCACTTCCATCTTTTATAGTATTGTTTTCTATTGTTCCATTATTTGACCTAAAAAAAATCGAGTTGGATTTAAATTTATTAATATTACAATTTTTTATAATGGTCCTATTGTATCCTCCAACGTGAATTCCGGTTGGAGTGTTTATATTATCTCCTTCTATAGATTTACCAATGCAATCTAATTCAATACTTTCATTTTTTATTTCAAAACAAGCGGTAGCTGATGTAGTTGTGATATCATTTACTAAAGTATAATTCCTTCCAGCGACAGTTAAATCTCTGCATATTGTCACATTTTCGATATCTACATAGAATTGTGTAGAATTTGATTCGTACCATGTATTTGAGATATCATTACAATAAAATATAACTGAATGTGAACCATCAGACATCGTAGAGTTTGTATCATGATAATACATGCTATTCAATTCAGTCATAGTATAATTCAATACACCGGAATTAAATGAATAGACACACAAATCCATAGGCTCTGAGATTGATATATTAAACTGAACTGTTGGTTCTATATACGTTTGATCAAGTGGAGATATTACTGTTATCGTTATCGGCAGTTTTATATAATAAAATAACTGTAAATCAGAAACATTTAATCTTCCTTTCGAATTAGAACTAAATCTAAGTGTTACTTCGCATGATTCACTTGAACAGCTGGTATTTACATAATCTTGTAAAGCATCTGAAAATCCTACTTCTCTAAGATTATGTTCTATATCTAATGAATTTATAGTAAAATTAACATTATAATCGTGTGCAGTTATATTTATTGGAACTTGACAGTTTCCATTTACATCTTCTGAACATTGTTCTAAATACAGCGACATTTCCCTTAATATGCCTACTTCATCATATGCAAAATTTAGATTATTCCAAACTACTACATCATTAACAATCATAGAAACATATCCTGGTGGTTTTACACTTATCCTTATAGTATCATTATCACTATTGGCCCAATCAGAAGCCGAAATATTAATATCCGAAAACCCGACACTATTTGAAGCAGGGGCGCTACAGCCGATATACCTATTATTGCTAATAGAACAGTCTATTAAAGCTGTATTTGTTTCGCTCTCAATAGTGAAAGTGGCATCACTAGCATTTGTATCGGGGTCAATAAAACATTCCCATAAATCAACGGAGATATCAGAACCATCACTGTTCATTAAAGTGAAGTCATCTCTGCAGCCGACCAATTCTGGGGGATGACCAACAGTATAAGTAACATTGAGGTAGGCACTTGCACTAAAATCAGCGCTTTTGGGGGTAGAATGGCCCTCAGTCTGGAATTTGATTATATACGATGAGTCATCATCTCCGCTTTCATAATCTTGCTCAAATCCATCTATCCCGTTTCCCAGGACATTCCATTCAATAGGGATGTTCTCTTGATCATCTAAACAATGCCTATCTAACTGTGGATCACTTACACTCAGTTGGCTCCAGCTGGTTGGTGGAACATGGTTATCATTATCTTCCCAATGGACATCAGTATTATCATCTAGAACGCAGTTATTGGATGTGTCAATAATTGTTGCTGTTAGTCTAACTTTTGCTTCATCAATAGTAGTTGATTGGTAACCAGGTAATGAGGAAAGTGAAAATTTCACTGAAGCTCTTGTGTCAGCTATCGTTGAAGAACCTATTACTATAGTATTTAAGCAATCATCATCACTCTCACAATGCCCATAGGCGCTCACTAAAATATTGGTTGTGGGATCTATTATTAAAGGATAATCGGCTTTGTGCAATAAAGAAGCAGGAACTAAAATAGAAATTGTTGTTTCATTTTGATTTTTAGTTATTCTGTAAATTAACGTCTCTTTATTATTAGAAGCGTCATAGGCATAAGGTTCAAAAAAAGAAAACTCCAAATCATTCCCGTCTTTGAATAATATTTTATCATTCGTTTCTATAATTCCATTATTAAATAAATCATCTTCTACATAAATATCCAATGTATTTTTGATCTTAAAATTAAATTCAAGATAGAGAGTATTCTCATCAAGATTGATGGGTTCTCTAATAATAAAATTCTCCTTTAAACTAGTAGGATTATAAATATATTCCAAATCAATATTTTCAAAAATATTTTCATAAATAATTTTATTATTATCAGTTTTAGCTCTAATTTTATTTAAATCCAAATAATTTGAGCCATCCAATATATATTCAATATGACTATCGTCTATCTCTACTCTTATGGTTGGTTTATTTTCCTGGGCATCAGAAAAAAACGCCTTATAAATTCCCTTAGTAACTTCAAAATTATCATCTGCAGATGAAACAATCTCTGTATCAATCGGTTTATATTCAGTACCATCAAAATAGTTTACAGGAGCATTGTAAATTATCCTTGAATAGCTTCCATCTTCATTCTTATACCCATATGAAAACATATCTTTTTTCAAGAGATCCTTTTCAAATTCCAATTGCATCTCATCAAAGCTATATTCGGACAAAGTTCCTACTTCTTTTTCTCCAACACTAATAAAAGCCTCACTTAATAAAGCATTTTTCGGAATATCCACGTATCTAATAACAGAACTATTAATGCCCATCTCAAAAGTTTCATTCCTATTACTATTATTAAAGGAATCCAAGCTTACTATTTTTTCATGCATCACACCATCTATAGTAATATCTGAAACACCATCATTACCAACATCAATAGAAATACTCTCTGGAAAAGTAATTTTCTGGTCAAACTTAACCTCACTTTCATATATTTTTTGTGAAGCCCATTCCCCTAAATACCTATAATACCACCTTACTTTATCTACGCTAATATACTTACTAATATTTTCCACTCTCAAAACAAAATAAGTATCATTAACCGTACCTAAAGGATCGTTTCCTTCCTCGTATACATCAAAATAGAAATCTCTGCTAGATTCACTAAAGGGCAAAATACTACTAGTTACAATCTCATATACCTCTGTTTCATAATTGTATATTCCAAATCTTCCTATTCCACCACCAAACACTCTAAGTTTTAAATGAAAAACAATATGTGCTGGTTCAGAAGGAACATCAAGATCCCTAATTTCTACTATAGCTCCTGTAGCAGAGCCAGCTGAATAAAAAGTACCAAAATCCTTATCTATTAGATTGCTGGAATTAGAACCATTAAATTCATTAATTTCTATTATTACAGGATCCGGTTCTTGGAAGCTATTATTTATTATATCTATAGTATGCCCACTCAAATCAAAAGCAGCTCTAAGAATTGTAGAATTCTCAAGTATTGTTATACCAATTGTATTATTATCTCCTGGAGATTCATAAGTGAAGTTCTTTTCTGTAGAACCATCTAAAAAAGTATCATTAAAAATAGTATTACCCTCAAATAAGGTAATAGAAAAAAATTGGCTATCTGTTAAATTGCCATCTGAAACCTCTACAAAAACTTCATAGGTTCCAGAATCATTTATTGTAGTATTCCATTCTCCACCGGTATCGTTCAATGGGCTAGAATAGGTAACTATCAATTCGTCGTTATCTGCATCACTTCCTGTTGCTGTTACATTAATAAAATCTTCTTCAATAGCATATACATCATCTATAAAGCCAAGTTCTGGCTGAGAATTATTTCCTCCAATAATATCAACAACGTTATCTGCGCTATTTAACAAAGAAAATTCTTCAAAAGTAATATTTTGTCTTCTGAATGTTCTTCTATCATACACTCTAGTAAAAGACTCGTCTAAACCCTGTCCACCAGCTCCTTCTTGAACATGTTTTGCAGCTATTTCTAAAGTCCCATCACCATCAATATCCCCTATAGCCGGTGTTCCTACTATTTCTCCACCTAAATAATATGTCCACTTTAAGTTCAAATTATTATTCATAACATAAATAGTTCCATTTTTTGCAGAAAATATAACATCATTATTCCCATCATTATCTATATCAGCAATGTCCGCAGAACTCCTTTGGGTATCAAGATTATTCGCACTTGGATAAGTATTTTTACTATTACAATTATGTTCAAAAGTTCTTATATGACCATAAGAAGAACCACTTCCGAGAGTATTCCTTGTGACTATCGCAATTTCCAATTCTTTATCAGAATCCAAATTGCCAACTGCAGGGCTTGAAATTGGATGCTCAGATAATGTACTAGTAGAACATTCAACATTTCCAGTTAGTGCATCAACCACATATAATTTCCTAGTACAGGTTACTGAAGGATCATCGCAATTATAACTATCATAATCCGATGTAGCATAAACAATTTCATAATCATTATCGGCATCTACATCGGCAATTAAAGCCGTTTCTGTTAATTCAGCATGACTGTTACTCCACATTTCTACCAACTGGTTGCCATCATAGCGATAGGCATAAATTCCAAATGCTGAAGGAACTATAATTTCAGGATAATCATCTGTGCTATTTATGTTTGCTATAGCTATGGCTCCAGGAGCCCCAGTCCCTATAGCAATTTTAGATTGTTTTAAATTAAAGGTTTTTCCTGAATTAGGAACTTCTAATACATAAAAGTATGCTGTTGGACTCCCAACATAACCATAATAATCAGTCACCAAAACTTCTTTATTTCCATCTAAATCAACATCTGCAACAGCACTATGCAAAACATCTGCATTGATTTCACTAATATTTTCTATATGATATTTCCATAGAGCGTGCCTTGGTTCTAATAGAAAACCACCCCGTTTATTAGCATCAAAAGCATAAACAATGCCATTATAACTTGGACCTCCAAGTGTGATAAAAACAACTTCTTTTCTTTCATCACCATTCAAATCATCTACGCTAGGAGCCTCTCCTAGAACAGTTCCATCAGTGAACATCCATAATTCTCTAAACTCACTACATCTCCCCCACCATTTAATACACTCTAGTGCAAAAAAAGCCCCAAATAACTGATCTCCAGAACCAAACCTTGAAGTGCCAACAAGTATTTCTTGCTCATCATCACCATTAACATCAGCAATAACAGGAAAATCAACAAAAGTATTATCTATATAATCTATCACAAAAGAAGCCTGGTCAATGTCATCTTCATCTAAATCTCCTTTCAATAAAGTAAATCCAGTTCTTCTTAGGTCATGGTGGAAATATGGCCAGTCTATCCCAAATGCCTTGAAAATATCTAATCTTGGAATTAATAAATCAGCATCAGAATCATAAATTTGTTTCCCAGATTCTTTTAATAATTCTCTTATATGCATTGGTGAATTTGTTACTGAGTTTGTATCGTCTGCTTCCTTTAGTAATGCTATAGAACCTGAGACATGGGGTGTTGCCATGCTAGTACCAGAAAGAATGTTATAATATGGAAAACTATGCCATGTTGAAAGAATGTAAGTACCTGGAGCTAACAAATCCAATATCTCATCTCTGTTTGTACTTGACCACATATTATCAGACTTTGTTGAAGCGCCTACAGAAATAGCTCCAGAAGCGCACGCTGGGGAGGAAATTCCATTAGTCTCCCCATCATTACCAGAAGCAGCTATAACAGAGATTTTTTCTATATCATAAGCTCTATTTACTTCAATTCCAGCAGAATGAGTATCACATATGGAAGGATCGGTATATGTTGTGTCTGATCCAAGACTCATACTAATTGCGGCGATATCATAAGTATCCTTACTCTGCCTACACCATTGAATAGCTTCGGGGATCCCGATAGGATCACAGCTTCCAGTAGAATTACAAACCTTAACGGAAACTATATTAGCTTCTTTGGCCACCCCCTCAACTATGAAATCGGCAGCTATGATTCCACTAACATGTGTCCCGTGCCCATCGTCATCTTCTGCACTTCCAGTTCCATTTTGTTGATTAGAGTCATCTGGACAACAACCTCCTTGAAGACTACAATAGCATCTTTCTGCAACTATTCTCCCAGAAAATGCAGGGTGGTTTGTATCAATTCCGCTATCTATAACACAAACTGCTTGGCCTTCCCCTTTATAGCCCAAATCCCAAACATCCCGCACATTAATTATCCCTTTGCTATCAGGTAACATGGTTCTATATTCTTGAGGTATATTAATAGAATTTATACGTAAATCCCTTTTTAATTTATTCAATCCTTTTAATGAAACTTCTCCAAAAATCCAACCACCATCTGACCCATAACTTCTTGCTTTAAATTCTGATTCGCTTAGACTGGAAACTAATAAATTTGGATTTAAGGATCGGTCATTTAGGATTATCTCAACTAGTACTTTATCTTGTGAGTTTAACTTAACAAGAATATCTTCATCTATCTTAGGATTATCGGGCTCTGCAAAAACAAAAGAGGAGTAGATTAGTAAAATCATTAGGAAAAGGTATATGTTCAATTTTTCTTTAAGTTTCATATTGGTCATCTTATTGCGTAGTAAACCCCTCCTCAGGATAATGAGTGCTTATTTTATCGCTATTCAAAAAACCACAAATTTTTTCAACAGGTAAATTGTCTTGGATATTAAATTTCATGAATACCATATCATCAGACGTATAAAAATGCTCTAAGCCGATAATACCAAAATCGTCAGCTAACCTATAAATAAAATCAGTAGATTTGCCATCAAACCTTACAATAATAGTTTGTTTTTCAGGTCCATCCCACGCTTGATTAGGCTCTTCTAAACATTTCTTTATGTCTTTTGTTGTAATCAAGGGTACTTGATACTCTACTTCTTGATCGGGTTCCAATTTATATAATAATAAATCAGAACAACCGCTAATAAAAAAGACTATCAAAACTAAAATTCCAACTAAAAAGATTATTTTTTTAACCATTTACCTCAATCCTCCTAATTCAAAAAAAGCACCAAACAATTCAGGTTCGCCGTAATAATGCCTTAACCTACTAGCCCCCGCTAGAATCTCTTGTTTACCATCACCACTAACATCGGCTAAAACAGGAAAATCAACAGGGACATTCATCTAATCAAAACCTCCACTTCAGCAAGTCTATCAATAAAATCTCCTGCAACATTAACACCAACTTCAGAATAATCAGTTAATTCTTCGCTCTCAAAAAGAGATATTTTTAAAAGGTGTTTGCCAATAAAATAAGGAGTCCATTCAAAACTAAATTCCTTACTTTTACCAACTGGGACAGTTTTTTCATCCTCTACAATGAGGACATTGTCTAATTCTTCTATTTCAAAAATAACTTTAATTTTTTTATTTTGACCTTTATTTGATTCTTCTTTTTTATTATTTTTATTTCTTGCTTCTGTAGCATGAGAATCGAAATTTGTTCCCTCAGAAATTTCATCACCACTAGATTTATCAACTTCATTGGACAACACAGATTCTTTTTCAATTATATTAAAATAAACTAGCTTAATCCTGTCTCTCTCATTAATCTCAAAAAAAGGTATTTCTAATTTATAATTCTTATTATCAAAATCATTAGAGATATCAATATTACTTAAATCAATAACTCCTGAACCATATTCAATATCCTTGCCTTCAGAACCAAGATCAAGAGCCCCTTCTTCAAGGATATTTTTGATTGCATGAGGATTTAAACTTGGACCCTTATCCAATAACAAAGCTACTGCGCCAGCAACATGTGGGGTACTCATACTAGTTCCAGTTAAACATGCATAACTTCCAGGAATAGAACTACAAATATCTTCGCCAGGAGCTACCAAATCAGGTTTTATAAAATCACTTATAGTATCGCCAGAGGAAAAATCAAGCCACTCGTTGTTGTCATCAACAGCACCAACGGTTATGGCATTTCTACTAATCCCCGGAGTAGTTACTCCTCTAAAACCACCGCAACCATCAGCACAATTACCGCTAGCAATAACAACTACAGCTCCTCTGCTTATGGCTTCTTCAACCTTAAGAACTTCGGGAGCATTTAATATTTCTTCAGGTTCTTCATTATAAGTAGCGCCAAGACTTAAACTAATAATATCTGCACCATCATCTGTACTTGGATCTCTATCAGGATCAAGAGCCCAGTCTATACCATCTATTAACCAACTTAATCTACCTCTCCCAGTATCATCAAGAACTTTACCATTTAAAATTAGAGCACCTGGAGCAACACCCCTATATCTACCATCCCCCGCCACTATACCAGCAATATGGGTTCCATGACCATGATAATCATTAGGGTCACTTTCATCAGTAAAATCTCTTTCTAGAATAACTTTATCAGAAAGCATCTCGTGTGTTTTATCTATGCCAGTATCTAAAATAGCAATTTTAATATCAGAACCTTCAAAGCCCTCTGTCCACAATTCAGTAGCGTGAATTTGTTCAACACTTGTATCAAGGAATACATTAGTTTTTCTATCCAGCCATATTTTTTCAATATTGGGATCTAGAGCAATTTGATTAAATTCATCACGTTTTATTTCTGCAAAGATTAATCTTTTGTCTTTGCTTTTTTTGGCTTCACTTCTACCCCTTTCTATCATATCAACAATATCGTTCCTATCGCCCTTGACTTCTAGAATAACTTTTACTGTTCTATCCTCTGATAATTCATCTCTAAGATCTTTATGAATTTTATTCTCCACCCCTTGATTTATTTCGATATTAAAATCAGAAGAATCATTACCGTTTTCAGTTGCAAATACAAAAAATAAAGAAAAAATTAAAATAAAAAACACTATTAAAACATTAATTTTTCTAAGAAATACACCCCCCATTTAGCTTTTTATTAAACTTCGATAATATAAAAACATTAGTAACTACTCAAAAATAAATTTAATTAAACCAACTAAACAAAACAGAAAAAATCTTCTTAAAAAATCTAACTTCTTCAGGTTCTTCCATGTCACCAATTACATCCTGTTCAATGATTTCTTCGAGACCTTCATCAATTTGTCCATTACAATTATTGTCTTTTCCATCTAAAATCTCGCTAGCATAAGCATTAACACTAGAATCATTATCATCACAATCCTCTAAGCAATCTCCAGCTAAAAACCCATCTTGATCGCCATCATAACAAACTTCTTCATTTTCTATTTCCTTATTAACTTCTTCAATTTTGCAATCAATTTCACAATTATTTTCATCTTCCCACTCAGAACAAAGACTATCTCCACAACAAGTGTAACCTAAATGACATCCGTCTTCTTTTCCTTTGGATATTAATTCTCCATTAGGACACTCTGGTTCAATAAATTTTGTACATTTTATACACTCATCCTTATAACATTCATCAGTTAAACAATCACTATCTTTTTCACAGGTCATTCCTATACTACAGACCTCACAGATATCCCCTCCACAATCAACATCAGTCTCATCCTGATTTTTTATTCCATCAGAACAAGTCTCACAAATATCACAATATCCACCGCAATCAATATCTTCTTCTTCAGTAACAGCATCCAATAAGCCGTTAGAGCACAATTCATCAACTTCAGGGAATGTAACTTCTATAGCGGCAGATCTCTCAGATTTTTCATTTGTATAAAAGGTTTCTTTGTTTGTAATTATGATACCATTTACTGTTTTTGTACCGTGTGCGGAAATCGTATCTAAAACTTCATCAACATCAATAACAATAGCCCCGCCTTCACCAACATTAACAAGGGTAATAGTTTTATTATTTACCTCAACAGAATCTCCGGCATCTAAAAAAAACTCCTTAGGAGCAGCCAATGCGAGACTTATAGTTAATAGAAGCACTACAAAAAGTGCAGTTTTAGCAAATTTCATCGATTTTATAGAATCGGACGTATTTATAAATGTTACTTTTCATCGGTGGTAGCCTAATTTGACTCCCTTTTATCCTAATTATAACCTAGAAGACACTTTTTCTGCCATATCCTCAATAGCAAGAGCAGGAGATTTCAGTTTATATTTTCTCTTTCTAGAATCTTCTTGATTAAATTCAGCTATTAACCATCCATTCTTTCTCAATTGAGAGATTACAGCTCTAATGGAGTTCTCATTTTCGTTTTTAAATAAAGAGGATACTTCTTCGTAAGTAAACTCTTTTTCCTTGAATCTATGCCACATTTGAGCATAGTGTTGCATAATCCATTTTGGTAAGGGTCTGGTTTTCATATTTGGTAAGGAAGATTAACCCATATTTATATCTATCTAATAAGAGAATTAGTTAATAGGCAATATCTATATTAAATAACCGCAATATTTATATATTAGTATATCTATTAGATAATAGTATTACTAAAAAAATAACGGGATGTGATTCAATGAAACTCATTCAAACATGTAAACTGTGCAAATATTGTAAGAAGCCAGGAAAGTTCAATCCAATACTAAGAAGAGTGCTTTGTGACGAACATCAGGAAATGGATATGCAATTCAGAAGTATGTGGCAGGCAATAGTAGATCTACAAATGAGTCCTAGTGGCCAGCGCTAGGCCAACCCTTAGGATAGAGTTCCCCACGCGAATGAAAAACTCTATTAGCTATTTGGAATCTGAACTTAATAAAATTTTTGAAAGCCTTGATACTACAAGTTGTATTAAGGTTTCTTTTATTTTATCCAAGTTAGATCTCTCTAATACCACTAATATAATCAATCAAAGACAATCTAAGTTTTCTCCTGAATCCTTATTAAAAGTCTATTTATGGAAGAAAATTAAAGGAGTAAGATTCTATCATAAGGCATTAGATCAAATAACAGAGGAAGAAGCTTTACATTTAGGTTTCTATAAAGAAAATAATACATTAGTTTTACCTGCTAAAAGTTGGTATAATAGATTTTTCCAGAATAAAGTTGATGAAAATTTATTTCTAGAGCTTAATAATATAGTAAAATTAATTCTTAAAACCGCTACCAAAAAAGGAATTATTTTAGATCTAGAATTAGTAAAAAATGCAGTTAATCAAAAAAATAAAGAGGCTAAAGAGCAGAGAAAAATAAAAAAAGAGACTATAAAATTAGTAAAGAAATTAATTTATCCACAGATTGATATTAAGATTAAAAATAATGGTAAGTTCACTACTAAAGATTTACTAGATGTTCTAGTACATGTAGCACAAACACATGACTTTGCTCATAATGGCACTGAAACTTTTAAAGAATTAAATTCAGAATCGAAATGTCCTAGTAGTTGGACTATGTTATATCACTTTAATAAATTTAATAATAAAATAATAATACAGGAGATGTTTGATAAGGTATTTGATACTATTTTTAACTTTGCTAAAAGAAATTATAGAGGATTAAGAAGAAGACAGTTAGATATAGCTATAGATATACATAAAATTCCTTATTATGGCAATAAGAATGATAATTATGTCCTAGAAGGTAAACTTGATAGAGGAACAACACATTTTCATCAATTTATTACATGCTCTATTGTGGTTGCTGGAAGAAGGTTTACGATTGATGCTATATTGATGCATAAATTGGATAATTTAGAGGACTTAGTTGATAAAATAATTAAAAGAGTTAAAGAGAAAATAAATATTGATAAGGCTTATTTAGATAGGGGTTTTGATAAGCCAAAGGTGATTAATGTTCTTAAGGCCAATAGAGTTAAATTTGTAATGCCTAAAGTAAGGAGTGATAGAGTTAAAGCTTGGATGGATAAAAGTTTGGATTGTAAAGCTAGAATAATTAAAGATTTTGAGTTTGGTAAGAAGGAGAAAGCCAAAGTTAATTTAATTTTAGTAGATGATGAGGAAGGTATTCAGAGAGCATTTATTACTAATTTCGATATTCCTGAACAATTATCTCATTATTTGTATACTTGGTATAGTAAAAGATGGGGCATTGAGACAGGATATAGACAATTAGATCATGATTTTAAAGCAAGGACTACTAGTAAGAATTACTTGATAAGACTGTTCTATTTCTTATTTTCTGTATGTTTGTATAATTTATGGGTTTTAGTGAATATTTGTATAAGTTTGAGTATTTATGGAAGAATTAGAGATAAACCCATTATTACTGCCAAGCTGTTTTCTGTTATTCTTTATCGTGTTGTTTATGAAGATCCTCCAACGTGAAGGTTCTTTTTATTGGTTATAGAAAGGTTCTAGTTGGTGGCATATTTTTTATTGTTGTTTCTATAAAATTGTAACAAAAATTTGGGTTTTTTGAAGATTCTTCTTGAGAATTAGTGGATATTGAAGTAAGAATTTTGATAAAAGAGCTATATTCTCCTTCAAATCAAATTACTTACTCAACTACTGTTGGCCCAGTAGTTGAGAAGGTGCATAAGTGGCTACTGAATGAGGGATTTTACTACTACTAGCTTTGTATTGCTTGTTTTTTGACCCTTGTAGTGCCAGTTCCTTCTGTCTTGCCCTAAAATATTCTATTCTGTTTAGGAGTCTGGTTAGTTCTCGGTTGTTACTCCTTTTAAGCCTTCTTTTTAAGTTAATTTCTTCTTTATTAGCTCGCCATCTAGTTCTTTTTAATTCATTGATTTTACTACTATTATTGGCGTGATATAGCCTAGATTTGGCTCTTTTTTGCTCTGATGATAGTTTTCTTCTACTTGAGATTCTCTTTTTTATAGGCTCTAATTTGAGGTTATGTAGGTCTAATTCTCGTTGTTTTTTGTTCCAAATTCGGAAAGATATTGCCTCTACTTGCTTTTGAGGGAATAATTTTGAGCATTTACTGCATCTATACTTTAGACGTTTCTCTAACAGAACGAGTGCAAAATAGCAGTTAGGACATTTTGGGTTTAACATCCATAAAAAGAATTAGAGATAATATTTAAAACTTTTCCGTTTTCAGTTAGCTTTGATATGAAATTATTCTCAAAAATTCTTTTAGATGGTTGATATTTACTATAAAAACTGTTTTTACATGATCCTGTGGTTCCGATGTGTTAGAAACCACTTGATTTCCTCTCTCATCCCATCTTACAATTTCAGGAAAGTTATACGCAACAAAACCTATCTTCTTGATACTGCTATAATTTGTTAAATCTCCATCTGAATTTATATCGTCCTTAGAATAGTCTAAAGAATATAATTTAGCATTTGTAACAATCACAGGATATATAAAATCATTTGGAGGAGATTTGCGTATGCCTAGATATTCTTCGGTTGAAATATAGGCTTCCGTTTCTTTCAAAACCTGCCTGATGTATTGATGAATTTCTTGGCGTGAAGTTTTCGCAAGTCCTCCCCATTTATTGGTGACATCAAATATTCTATCACCTTTCATTGCCATATCTATATCATACCAAGCCACCCTAAAAATCGAGTTACCTCTAATAGATACTTTAACCCCCTTATCCGAATCATAAATTAAACTCAATAGTTCGGATCTTCCAATAGACTTAGGAAAAAACCAAGTGAAATCTGTTCTTTTACATTCGATTATTAGATGGTAGTTCTCAAATTGAAAAATGAAATCAACTTCTACTCTATCATTAGCCTCTGGATATTCAATAACCACATTTCTATCAATTCTTTTTATTTCTTCAGTATTTATCAATACTTTCCATGTTCGGTCTTCCAATATAAATCCTTTTTTGTTTACTGTTTTTAGGAAAATTTTTTTTTGATCCGGCTTGAGTTTGATTATGTCCTCTGTCTTTTCTTCTTCCTTCTTTTTATCTTCAATCATTTTTTTCTAAACCACCAACTCAGCAAAACAGCAATTTGAACACGATATCATTTTAGAAAAAGAATAAATTTGTACTATAAATTACTTTTGTTTTAGTGGAATAAATCTTTATAAACACATATAATTCATTCTTCAAGAGATGGAATGTAGATATGACAAAGTTAGTAGGTAACATCTATAATTGTTCGAATCTAATATCTATTTTTTCATTTATTTCTTCCAATTCACTTTCTTGTTCCTTTATATACTCCTCTATCTCTTTTAAAAAATCGTCATAACTTAATCTTCTGGAATTTAAATTTCCAGATAGGATAGCATTTGCATTATTTTTGGTACCACGCAAGTGCTCTGTTCTTAGATCCCTATAATGTTGATTTGTTAAATCCGATTGAATCAGACTTGAATCGGTATGAACTAATTCCATGAGTTCCTTTATCACATTGACCAAAATGAGATGCACCTCTACTTGCTGCCCGATTAAAGTGTCTGAAAAACCCAAGAAGTCCACTGCTTTTTCTATTCTTCTAGTTTCTAATCTAGCAAAAGTAGTCTCTGTACCATTCACTATATATGCCTCGTCAAGTGAAGCTAACAGATTTATCAAATCTTTGTTTGTAATCATTTCATTATGTAAATTTTCAGCGACATCTATGTTCTCTTGAATAAGAGACTTTTTGGCTTCTAGTACCAGAAATCTTTCTATTTCGTAAATATCACTAGTGGCTTTAATTTGAAACAGAGTTACAACAATAAGAATAATAATCAAAAAGATTTGTATTAAGACAAGAATAGTTTCAGTTTTTGTTAAGTTTTCCTTTTTAGTTATTCTTCTCCAAATTTGTGGGCTCATAAACACAAATAATAGGACGAGGAGTACCCCCATAACTATTCCAAAAATTAACAGACTATCAAGAACCATTTTGTCTCAACTCATAAAAGATTTATTTATAAGAATTTGTATGCTAATTTACTTGTAAGCATTACCTCCTACCAAAGTAGATATCTATTATCTTTTTATCTCTCAAAATTTCTTTCTACCCTTGATAGCAACTTTTCCGTCTTCTAAACAAAAGTCTTGTCTGCTATCCGAATCTTCCCGAAACCAATACTTTTTTAATGGTCAAAAATTTGAAAATAAGCGGTGAAAAGAAATTGAAGAATAGAATCTTTGTATTAATGATTGTTTTATTGTTAGCCGTTGCTCACTCTATAAGTAGTTTAGATTACCAATCATATGGCTTTAGCAAGTTTGATAAAGATGGGGATGGTTTAATTGATCCAGAAGTAGCACAGCATTATGATGGCTCTCTTGATCTTGATGGAGATGGGGTGTTTGATGTTAAAGTCGAGGAAAGAGATAATATTCTTTCTAAATTCCCTCTTTCTTGTAATTTTAGGAAAGTATGGGAATCTGAGCCCGCTCCTGGAAATGTATTCGATGCTGTAGTAGAAGATTTGGATAATGATCTATTGAAGGATATTGTTTTTCCCTCTTATTATGCTAGTAGAGCAACACTCCATATTTATGAGAATATTGGAAATAATAATTTTGAGGAAGTATGGACTAGTGATGAACTTCTCTCTGGTATTTATACGTCTTTAAAAGTAGCGGATATAGATAAAGATGGAAATAAAGAGATTGTAGCAGGGCAACTTAATAGCAGAGTGAGAATTTTTGAAAACATAGGTGATAATTTATATAATGAAAATGACCCGATTTATTTTTATGATTCTGGTTATGCTGTACCAATTAGGGAACTTGTTGTTGGAGATTCTAATAATAACGGTCAAAATGAAGTATTATTTGTTCAAGGTGGTAGTGGGCCTTCTAGAGGAAAATTGAGGATTTTTGAGTATGTTGGATCTGAGCAATTTGTTTCTATTTATGAAGATCAAGTGGATTTATATTTGGTTGGAATGAGCATAGGTAATTTTGATAGTGATGAGTATCAAGATATCATGGTTACTCACGGAGGATTTGCTTATGGAGAATTTTGGTTTGATTGGTATGAGTATGATGGCAGTTCGTATATAAAAAGAACTATCACTATCCCTGATTCACTAGGTTTAGCTTTGAGAACAAAGATTTCTGATGTTGATTTAGATGGAGAAAATGAGTTAGTTGTTGCTGGAATGAAAGATAATGAGCGAGTATTATTAATTTTTGAATCTCCTGATAATGATCAGTATGAACTTATTGCTGAGGTAACATATCCTTCAGCTACTAATCCGATGGATATCAGTATAAACAATATAATCGGGTCTAACTATCCAGAGATTGGGGTTTCTACGCATGCTAGTGGAGGGATAGCACAAGTTTTCTTATTTGGCTATGATGGGAATAATTATAATCTGATATGCTATACTAGTTCTGAGATAGAAGAATCTGTTGGATCTTTTTATAGTATTGATTTGACATCTGCTGACAATGATAGATATCCCGATATTGTTCTGGCAGTAAGTCCTCCGATTAAAAAAGCGGTCATGTTGGAAGGAATAATTAAGCCTACTCTAATGAACGTTAATGCTTCATCTCCTTAATCGATCCTTAGTTGAATTTATAATTTGTTCAACAATTAATGACTTTTCAGAAAATAAATATCAATACATATCTACATATATTAAAATCAATCCTAAGTACCCTCAACCAATTCCTCAACAATCTCAAGTATCTCATGATAATATAAATTCTCCATCTCTAAAGTATAGAAAACAGGAGTAATATTCACCATATTTTCAAAACTCTCACCAGAAGTTACATAATTAACAACCCAGGTCTGATTTTCTTTTACAGCTACTTTATCAAATGAACCAAGCTGTTGTCCATTTGTTATATTCCTTATATAGACCTGCTGATCAGTATAATTACCATACCCGCTAATCAAAGAATTCAAAAACCCTTCTTCAATAGCTTCTCTTCCTTCTTCTTCTGTAGCTCTATGCGAAATTGATAGGTAATCATACAAAACAGAAGCACTGGTATTCGTAAATACGTATCTTAAGGTATTTGTCAGCCTGTTTGCTCTAGGATGATTAGTATCAGCAATGCTTGGATAACCACTTACATCATGTAGCTCTTGACGATATGCCCAACTAACACCTTTATCTGAAGAATTAGCATGATATAGCTTAATACTAGACTTTACAGCTGTTTTATCATGATAAAGAATGTGAAGCTCTTCTAGATTATTTGCAGCAATATCTGGAGAATATGACGCTGAAGAGTCTATTTCAAGAATAGTAAAATCAGTAATATGGTTTGCAGAGGAATTAGCTAGAGTCAAATCACCTTGATCACTGTATGCAATATAAACATTGTTATCATCATCAATAGCTATAGAAGGAGCATGAGGGTATACGGCACCTTCACCTCCAAAAATTGAAAAAACATCCTCATCAATAGTTATTCTATTATCACTTCCCCATCCATTCTTAGAGGTCCATAAATCAATATCATAATCATCAGTTCCTAAACCAGCAATATAAACAATACCATTAATATCAACCTCGATATCACACCAGTCAGTATCATCAGTAGAATTTCCATTTACTGTAGTCTTACTCCAGGCGGTGCTATTTGCATAATGCAGGTATTGATCATCAAGTATAGCACAGCAATGAATGATATTATTTGAGTCTATTGCGCAGGATGGGTATTCATATGAGCCCACCATATCAGCAAAGATAGTGGATGGTGAACTAAAATTATCACCGCTGTTAGTAGAATTAATCATCTTTATTTCATTAAATCCTGTTGTTTCAGCATAATAAATAGAGATATTATTCTTGCTGTCTACAAGTATTCCAGGAGTTGCAAAACTACCTTCTATTAATTCTCTGCTTTGCCAGTTCATAACAGCTATTGAATATTTGGAATACCATAAATCATCTCCTTCTCCTAAATAAGTTGCATATAAATTTCCTTTTGAGTCTCTTACTATATTTTCATTTGTATTTAATTTAGTAGCTTCTGATGCTGCTGAAACATCAACTATTTCTGTACTATCTCCTGAATATAATATGAAATGCGGTAGTTTTTTTAGCGTTTCATCAGGAATTGATATTCTGAAAGATAAAGGAAGGATTTGAGAGTTTATGATTAATGGAAATCCATAACCATCTGTTTCTGAGCACCAAGTTTCTGGCAGGTTGTAATCTACCAATCTTCCATAAGGAGCATCATTATTATTATAAGTAAATCTATCTAATCCTTCAATATTACAAATAGCTAAGTGATATTGATAACCTTGCGGTACATTTGTTCTTTGTGTGATATTTATTTCTAAAATATTATCTTCTATCTCAGCCATATTTACTTGAATATTATTATCTTCTTGAGTTGTATTAAAAACCCATTCAACAGAGGATTCTCCAAGGTCTGTATAGGCAGAAACAAAACTGGCCAAACTAAGCAAAATTACAATATAAATTATTGATTTGTTTTTCATTTTTAATTATCACAAGCTATTCCATTTCTATCTATATCTAAATCGTGAATATCATTATTGGTTCCGCCACACAGTTCAAAGGTCATTTGTGCACCTCTTTGTGTAGCAAAATTATCACAATTAAAAGCATCAAAAGAGCATTCGTTATCATAAATTGTTTTGCACTTATTATCGATACACAAGCAATACATGGGAACAACATCTATATCAAGCGCGATTCCTAATGATGCAAGACAGTCTTCTCTTAGATTAACACATAAATCGCAGCTCTTATCTATTTTACAATCAGCGTCAGTATTACAATAGAGATCACAGTTTTCATGATTAATATAGGAACATTCCGACTTCTCTATTCTTGGTTCTGGCTGATCACCCATTAAATCATTTATTGGAGTAGGATGTAAGTAAGTGCCGCATCCGCTAAGCACACTGATTTCAATTAATAGCAAGGCAATTAATAATTTTTTCATTCTCATATGACCTCCACAGAAACTGTTTCAGTATCAGATAATTCACTAGTTTCAACAGCTGCTAATACAGTATAATTGCCTGTGTTAGTATAATCATATTCCACATAGACAAAAGCTGTTTCATTAGTCTCAAGATTAAGAGTTAATTCTGACATAATATCATTAATCTCTGGATCTAATATCCAACTTATATTTGAGATAGTATTATTCCAAAAGTTATTAATAACGAATCTAAAAATGAATTCTGTCCCATTTTGCGATACTATTGTAAGATTAGTTAAATCTAATGCACAATTAGCATCTGCACTATAATAACAATCTGGATCGCATATTCCATCATCTTGTCCATCGCATATATTGTCGCTACTTCCAGAACTACAATCTTGTGGACAGCTAAAGAAGTTCTCTTTTTCATCACAAATATCATTTTCATTGCATAATAAATGAGAAATATTGACTTCATAAATTAAAGAATCGTTTTTATAAACCTGCAACATTTCCCAATTTGATGTGTATTCTAACTCACTAACAATAAAACTTTCATTTTTATCATCGCTTACATTTATAGTTGCATTGTCATATTGCACTAGTTCAAAGTAGAATACTGGTAATGGATCTGAATCTATAGTTTGATTATTGGCATTAGTGATCTTTAGTTCATAAAGACTATCATTGACGCCTAATTTCTTAGGCAACAATCCTCTATGAACAAAGCTGTCACCCAAAGTGACATTTTCCTGTGTTGGATTAGTTATATTAAATAGCAAACCTAAATATGAAACATTTGTGATATTTCCATTTCCGTTGGATCGTAGATTATCTGAACAAGTTAAAAATTCTGCTAATTTGTTGTAAGAATCGGTACTATATCCACATCTTCTCTCTGTGCCACCCCACCCAACAACATTATAGGTAGTCTCATCAGTACAATCATTGCCAGCAGCAGAATAAATTCCATCGTAATGGCTAATTGGGTCATTAAAGGCACCACAACATTTTCCCTCGCGAATACATCTTCCACTATCATCCTCTAAACATGGATGGTTAGAGTGTGTTTCATTATACTCATCATATGTATCAGTCCAAGGATTCGGGCAACCAAACCCGTGCTTTAATAACAACTCATTATTCTCATTAGACCATCCTGAAGTTCCAAGATATTTATATTCATCACATACAAAATAAGTATGCCCTAATTCGTGTGCGGCGATTTCTAGATGCTCAACCCCACTCCACTCAGTTTCAGCATAAGCATATTTTCCACCTAGAGTAGCCTTTCCAGCACAACTATCACAAAAATCATCTTTAGAAAAGCTTATTGCTTTTTCATAAGGTCCTATACCAGTGTCTAATATATAAGCCTTTGCGCACTTTTCTGTAAATTGTAATAATTTTTTTTCAGGAATGTCTGATGTCACATAGGGGCAATTAACTTCTACCCAGTCAATATCAATATAAATATTCTGTGCTTTACTTTTACAGGATTGTAAAGGAGAAATTTCTAGGAAAAAGTCTGCTCTTTTTTTAGCATCATTTTCAAATTCCTGTTGAGAGTTCCAATTTCCAAATGGGACCCACAAATACTTATAAATAGAAGAAGGGTCTAAACGACTTTCATACCAAGCAATCTTACCATCTGTAGTAGATGCACTTAAAGCGTCCACATCTCCATCATTATCTATATCTATAGCATAGACTGAATATGCTGCATCTGCTGAAGTTGTTATAATTCTAGTAGTCCAACTGGGAGGAGTACTTCCATCATTCTCATACCATGCTATCTTATCATCATGAGAAGATGCACTCAACACATCTATATCCTTATCATTATCTATGTCTATTGCAAACACATCCCTTGCTGCACCTACTGAAGTTGTTATAGTTCTAGCAGTCCAACTGGGAGGAGTACTTCCATCATTCTCATACCAAGCTATCTTATCATAATTAGCGCTTAACACATCTATGTCATTATCATTATCCATATCTATTGCAAACACACGCCTTGGTGCATTTGCTGAAGTAGTTATAGTTCTAGCAGTCCAACTAGGAGGAGTACTTCCATCATTCTCATACCAAGCGACCTTACTTCCCGAAGCGCTTAACACATCTATATCATTGTCATTATCCATATCTATTGCAAAAACAGAGCGAGCTCCATTTGCTGAAGTAGTTATGTTTCTAGTGGTCCAGGATGGTGGTGTAGATCCATCATTCTCATACCATGCTATCTTATTATCATAATAAGATGCACTCAACACATCAATGTCATTATCGTTATCTATGTCTATTGCAAAAACATCCTGTGCTGCATCAACAGAAGTAGTTATGTTTCTTGTAGTCCAACTTGGAGGAGAACCCCCATCATTTTCATACCAGGCAACCCTATTGTCTTGAGAAGATGCAGTCAACACATCAATGTCATTATCATTATCTATGTCTATTGCATAGACTGAACGTGGTTCACTCCAAACAATGATTGTACTTATGTTTCTAGTGGTCCAACTTGGAGGAGAGTTTCCATCATTTTCATACCAGGCAATCTTATTAACCAATCCTGCAAAAGATGCGCCAACTACATCTATGTCATTATCATTATCCATATCTATTGCAAACACATCCCTTGCTCCCTTTGCTGAATTATCTACAATCCTGGTTGTCCACCCAATTTCAGGATCTATCACAAATTCTTCTAAAGAATCAATATCGGATTTTATTTCTAAACCAATATAATTTTTATTTTCTTTAGAATATATTAAAACTTTATAATCCAAATCAACTACATCTTTAAAATCATAATAATTATTACCAAAATATAAAGTATGCCCTGTTAAAGATTTAATAGCAATTTCAGGAGAAAGTTCATTATCGGGAAAAAATTCATCTTCAACATAAAAGGCCTCAAAATGTTTAGGAGTTTCAGTGATTTCATATTCTGTACCATTCCATGTTATAGTAGAAGAGTCAATTTCGTATTTTATATTTAACTTTATATCTCTAGATTTATCTAATAAATTTTTTATGATATAAGTCTGCTTTACAGGTCTTGTATCTGTATTAAAAAAACTTGTGTCTACCTCTTTATACTCCGTTTCTACAGCTAAATTATTCAATTTAAATATATTCCCAACTTTTTTATCAGAAAAAGTATCAATTTTTTCAACTTTATTAATATTAAAGTCCTTAGAAGAGGAGATATCAAAACTGATAGATTTATATCCTTTTAAATGTGTAAACTTATAAAGCATATCAGAATCATCTATGTTCTTTATAGAATTTGCTTTTTGAAGAGAAGTTTTTTGAGAGATAACAATAGCAGAGAAACTTATAATTATTAATAAAATGAATATCGGCAAAAGAATATTCTTTTTTATCAAAATCCCCCCTTTTCTAAAAATAAGTAATCAATTGGATATAAATAGCTTGTTTACCACTGATAAATAATGTTTTCATTAAATGCATCCATTTGACTATTTTGGTAAATTCTTCTTTAATAATTGCTCTATAAAATCAGAAATATCCATATCTCTATCTATGCAATGCTTCTTTACCCTCTTCCAGAGCTCTGGGTCTATCTTTATACTAGTGGTTTTTCTTGTCATAAAGGTATTATGTCTTTAAAGTATTATATAAAGATATATTTATTGTATTACAATAATCTTTAAATATAAGTATTACATACTACTATAATACTACTAGAAAAGGAGGTGATTCAATGAAACTCATTAGAACCTACAGGCCTTGCAAGTATTGCAAAAAACCTGGAAAGTTCAATCCAATACTAAGAAGAGTGCTTTGTGATGAACATCAGGAAATGGATATGCAATTTAGAAGTATGTGGCAAGCGATAGTTGATCTACAATTAAGTCCTAAGGGCAAGTACTAGCCCACCCTTAGAACAGAGTTTCCCAGACTAATGAAAAACTCTATTGGCTATTTGGAATCTGAACTTAATAAAATTTTTGAAAGCCTTGATACTACAAGTTGTATTAAGGTTTCTTTTATTTTATCCAAGTTAGATCTCTCTAATACTACCAATGTAATCAATCAAAGACAATCTAAATTCTCTCCTGAATCTTTACTGAAATTCTATCTTTGGAAGAAAATCAAAGCAATAAGGTTCTTTCATAAAGCATTAGATCAAATAACGGAGGAAGAAGCGTTACATTTAGGATTTCATAAAGAGAGTAATAAATTAGTTTTACCTGCTAAAAGTTGGTATAATAGATTTTTCCAGAATAAAGTTGATGAAGATTTATTTTTTGAATTAAATAATATAGTAAAATTAATTCTTAAAACTGCAACTAAAAAAGGAGTTATTTTAGATTTAGAATTAGTAAAAAATGCAGTTAATCAAAAAAATAAAGAGATTAAAGAACAAAGAAAAATAAAAAAAGAAACTATAAAATTAGTAAAGAAATTAATTTATCCGCAAATTGATATTAAGATTAAAAATAATGGTAAGTTTACTACTAAAGATTTGTTAGATGTCTTGGTACATGTTGCACAAACACATGATTTTGCCCATAATGGTACTGAAACTTTTAAAGAATTAAATTCAGAATCGAAATGTCCTAGTGGCTGGACTATGTTATATCACTTTAATAAATTTAGTAATAAAACAATAATACAAGAGATGTTTGATAATGTATTTAACACTATTTTTAACTTTGCTAAGAGAAATTATAGAGGATTAAGAAGAAGACAGTTAGATATAGCTATAGACATTCATAATATTCCTTATTATGGTGATAAGAACGATGATTATGTAATTGAAGGGAAATTAGATAGAGGTACAACACATTTTCATCAATTTATTACATGTGCTATTGTGGTTGCTGGAAGAAGGTTTACGATTGATGCCATATTAATGCATAAATTGGATAATTTAGAGGACTTAGTTGATAAAATAATTAAAAGAGTTAAAGATAAAATAAATATTGATAAGGCTTATTTAGATAGGGGTTTTGATAAGCCAAAGGTGATTAATGTTCTTAAGGCCAATAGAATTAAGTTTGTAATGCCTAAAGTAAGGAGTGATAGAGTTAAGGCTTGGATGGATAAAAGTTTGGATTGTAGAGCTAGAATAATTAAAGATTTTGAGTTTGGTAAGAAGGAGAAAGCCAAAGTTAATCTAATTCTAGTAGATGATGAGGAAGGTATTCAAAGAGCCTTTATCACTAATTTTCATGTTCCAGAACAATTAGCTCATTATCTTTATTATTGGTATTCTAAAAGATGGGGTATTGAAACTGGATATAGGCAATTAGATCATGATTTTAAGGCCAGAACTACTAGTAAGAATTACTTGATAAGGTTGTTTTATTTCTTATTTTCAGTGTGTTTGTATAATTTGTGGGTTTTAGTGAATATTTGTGTTTCTTTGGTTGTATATGGAAGAATTAGTGATAAACCTATCATTACTGCTAAGCTGTTTTCTGTTATTCTTTATCGTGTTGTTTATGAAGATCCTCCAACGTGATGGTTCTTTCTATTTATTATAGAAAGGTTCTAGTTGGTGGTATATTTTTTATTGTTGTTTCTGTAAAATTGTAACAAAAATTTAGGTTTTTTGTAGATTTTCTTTAGAAATCAATGGATAGTGAAGGATAAATTTGTAGAGTAAACTTAGTTTTCTATTAAAAATAATTTACTTTCTCAACTACTGTTGGCCATTATTCTAATAGTAGTAATATAAACAAATAATCACCTACGTCTAAACCCAGAATTACCCCTTCTAAAAGGAGGTCTTCTCTGATTATCCATCCGCATTACTGCCAATTTCTGAATATAAGGCCTTTCCATCTTATCAATCACAAATCCCGGGTATTCTTCTTGTATCCTAGAAAAATTGGGATAGTCAAAATCACATAAAAGGCTGACTGCCTTTCCTTCTTCACCAGCCCTGGCTGTTCTTCCTATCCTATGAACATAGTCCTTTGCATCCTTTGGAAGATCATAATTATACACGTGAGACACATTATCAATATGCAAACCTCTGGCAGCAACATCAGTACAAACTAAAACACCCACTTTCGCACCATTAAACAATTCAATAGTCCGATTTCTCTTATTTTGAGATAAACCACCGTGAACTGATATTGCATTAATCCTATTTGCTCTAAGAGTTTTAGTAACAAAATCAGTGTTTCTTCTAGTATTACAAAAAACCATAACCAGCCCTGATTTTTCCTGTTGCAATAAGTGTGCAAGTAAAGAAAGTTTCATATTCCTTTGCAAGTCATAATAAACCTGTTTCAATTTACTGGGATCAACCTGATTCACTGCCGAAACTTTTTTTGGATCAACCATGTACATTTTAGCAAGATCTCTCACTCTCATTGAAATCGTAGCAGAAAAAAATAAAGTTTGTCTCTTTTTAGGACAAGCATGAATAATTTTTTCCACATCCTCAATAAATCCCATATCAAACATTCTATCAGCCTCATCTAAAACAAGCAACTTAATCTTTGATAAATTAACAGACCCTCTCCTAAGATGGTCTAATAGTCTGCCAGGAGTAGCAACTACAACCTCAGCCCTTAACAA
Organism: Candidatus Woesearchaeota archaeon; assembly: GCA_043817645.1. Taxonomy (GTDB): domain Archaea; phylum Nanobdellota; class Nanobdellia; order SCGC-AAA011-G17; family JACPIM01; genus JBBSXW01. The sequence goes on along the minus strand of JBDRGP010000029.1, from coordinate 115,658 downwards.
ATCTTTAACCTGTGGGTTTATCGCAGCCCCTCCACAAACAGAAGTAACATTCAAACCTTTCTTATTCGAAAGTTGTCTCAATGATCCCTTAACCTGCTCAGCAAGTTCTCTTGTAGGAGTCAAAATCATAGCCTGTAATCCCTCTTTAGGCATAATTTGTTCCACTATACCGCAGCCAAAAGCTAGTGTTTTACCAGAACCAGTAGCTGATTCTCCTATAATATCCTTTCCTGAGATTATATCCTTAATTGATAATCCTTGGATTTGAGTTGGAGTAGTAATCCCCAATTCTTTAATTGATGTTAATAACTCATGGCTTAAGCCAAATTCTTCAAATAAATTCATTTTTTACCTCATATATAGCACCACAATAGAAAAAGCGAAATAGCCCATGTTTATGCAAGTGCTTTCTCTTCAACTTTAATGCTCTACTATTCAACTTGTTAATTGGGCTTTATAAATCTTTCCACCACGAAGAATATGGGCAATTTTCATTTATAAAAACCTATATAAATTCCTCAGAAATCCTTTATATTTATGTATACACCAACCATACAACTGGATACTCGCGTACTCACCCCAGACCAAAGAAGCGCTTTCAATCGTACCACCCCAGGCCGTCTTTTTATGAATATTAGAAGTTTGATGGACCCTGCTTCTATACTAATATTCGGTTGCGGAACCAGCAGCTCACCTTATGTAACTGCAGTTTATTTCCCGCAATGTACTGTTCAGGCATATGATAGAAATAAAGAGAAAATCAGGCTAGCAAGGAATAGGGGTTTACAACATATGCACGTAGAATACTCAGATAAAAAACCCAATAGAACATTTGATGTAGTGCTTGGATTAGCAGTTATTCATGAAGATACACTATCAATTAGCAGAGAAATTGCATCCTATGCTAAAGTAGGCGGGTACGTTAGAATAATAGATTACGCTATGAAAGGGATGGATATTGGCGAATTCTTTTCTCGATGGGGTCAACTTAAAAGTGAATTCAGAGAGCGCCGTTTATTAGGTGATAAACAAGCCCATAAAATACACACACGCCTCGGTTTAGAAGACTGCTTAGGACTGATGGATCAGGCGGGATTTAACACAAAATTAGCTATTCCTAAAGTTGTAAGGCAGTGGGGAGGAGGTCTTACAATACATTTCATATATTTGGGCCAGAGAGTTTGTTAGAAAAATAAAACAACTCAAATCAGTAGTTTTTTCATTTATAAAAACCTATATAAACCAAAAATTGACCTTATTTAAATATGAGTTACATAGAAAAGATACAAATTAAGGGGTTTAAGTCCTTTGCAAAACAAATCGATCTAGAATTTAGTAATGGATTCTCGGCAGTTATAGGCAGTAATGGAGTTGGGAAATCAAACATAATGGATGCTTTCACGTTCGTCTTAGGTAAAACTTCAGCAAAACAAATGCGTGCAGAAAACGCAGCATCTTTAATTTTCAATGGAGGAAAAAAAGGCTCTCCAATGAGAGAAGCAGAAGTAGCAATCTTCTTTACAAACAAAGAAAAAGAATTTCCTTTAGCTACAAACTCAGTAAAAATATCAAGAGTAGTAAAACAATCAGGAAACTCAATCTACAAAATTAATGATGAAAAAAGAACAAGACAGCAAGCAGTAGACCTACTTTCAAAAGCAAGAATAAACCCAGACGGTTTTAACATAGTCCTGCAAGGAGACATAGTATTATTTACAGAAATGAAACCGGATGAAAGAAGGGTCTTAATAGAAGACATATCAGGAATATCAGTATACGAAGATAAAAAACATAAAGCATTTCTAGAATTAGAAAAAGTAGAACAAAAATTAAATGACGCAGCCCTAATCTTAAAAGAAAGAGAAGTCCATTTAAGAGAATTAAAAAAAGAGAGAGATCAAGCCTTAAAATTCAAAGAATTAGAATCAAGGATTAAGGAAAGTAAGGCAACACACTTATACTTACAAATAAAAGATAAGGAATTCAAAAAAGATGAAATAGAATCAAAGATAAAAAAACGCCAATCAAACATAAGCTCTACAGTTAAAAAAATACAAGAATTTAGAGAAAAAATAGAACAAAAGAAATCAGAATTAGAAAACACAAACAATGAAATCGAGGAAAAAGGCGAAGTAGAGCAAATCAGCCTACAAAAAAACACAGAAGCTTTAAGAGAAAGAATCATAAAAGACTCAGCGAGACTAGAAACAGTAACAAATGAAATTTTTCATATAAAACAAAGAATCTCTTCTCTAAACACAGATGAAAAAGAAATCCATGAAAAAATAAGCTCCTTAGAAAAAGAACTCCAAGAATTAAAAACAAAATCAAAAACTCTAGAACAAGAAGAAAAACAAACCACCTCAGATATCCAAAATTTAAGAAAAAAACAAGATATTTCTTCATTAGAAAAATTAGAATCCCGATTAGATTCCTTCCAAAATAAATTCTTCAAAATAAAACATGAGATCTCAAGTGAAACAATCCAGAAAAACCAAAATTCCCAAGAATTAGCGCATATAGAAGAAACCTTGGATAAATTATCCTCTCCGTTATTAAAGAAAAAATTCCTAGAATTAAAAAAAGCAGAAGATTTTCTATCAAAGCTAGTAGATAGATCCAATGTGACAACTACTTTAATAGAAAAAAATCATCAAAAAACCTCTCAATTAAAAGAAGAATTATCCACATTACAAGGAACTAAAATAAGAATTGCCCAATCTCTCTCAGGAAATCAAGCCATAAGCACAATATTAAATTCAAAAACAAAAGGAGTATTCGGAACAATAGCCGCCTTAGGAAAGGTTGACAATAAGTACTCAACAGCCTTAGAAGTGACAGCTTCAGGAAGAATAAATAGTATAATAACAGACACAGACTTAACTGCAAGCGATTGCATTAAAACCTTAAAAGAAAAAAAAGCAGGCATAGCCATGTTCTTGCCTTTGAATAAACTGCAAATAAGCTCAAGAGAAAAAGAACTGGAGCAATTAAAGAATTTCACAGGTGTTATAGACGCAGCAAAAAACTTAATAAAATACGACAAAAAATTCGAAAAAGCCTTTTCATATGTCTTTGGCTCAACTTTAGTTATAGAAGACCTGCAAACAGCAAGAAAAGTGGGTATTGGAAGAGTAAGAATGGTTACTTTAGATGGAGACTTAGTAGAACCGTCTGGAGCAATGATAGGCGGTTTTAGAAAAAGAACATTAGGGATTTTCGAACAAAAAGACATAGACCTTAAAATCTCACAAAAAGAAAGCGAAATATCAACCTTAAAAACTGATTTAACTGAATTATTAACACACAAACAAAAAGAACAGCTTTCTATACAAACCTTATCAAAAGATAAAGCAATTTTAGAAGCAGAAATGACAAAACTCCAGCACTCGTCAAAAATAGCAGACCTATCAAAATTAAAGAACAAAAGAACAGAATTATCCTCCTTAATTAAACAATCAGAAAAAAGAATAAAATCTTTACAAGCAGATGAAATAAATCTATCAAGAGAGATTGAAAGACTAAAAGCAGAAAGAAAACCATCTGAAAAGCAATCTAAGATTGAAGACTTCCATGAAAAACACAAACAACAAAGAGAATCACTAACACAAATCAACACACAAATAAAAAACTTCCAAAGCCAAATATCTTCCATACACAATCCAGAAATTGAAAAAATACAAGAAATCATAACACAACACAATAAAGAAATCAAAAAGTTCTCAGAAGAAGAAAAATCATTAAAAGAAACCTCAAAACTACAACAACAAAAATTAAAAGAAGCAGAAAAATCAGAGCAGAAATTCAGAGAAAACTACAAAGCGCTTTTCAATAAAAGAAATAAAATAACAGAAGAAATAAGAAAATACGAATCCTTCATATCTCAAGAGGACTTTAAGCAAAGAGAAGTTGAAAAAAAGATGAATGAAATCTCCTTGCAAAGAGCAAAAATCGTTGCAGAGCTAGAAGCACTACAACAAGAGTATGAACCTTATATAGGAACAAAATTAAGAAGAAACATATCTGCTGAAGATCTAAAAAGAGAAATAACTGACTTTGAAAGAATGCTAAAAAACATCGGAAATGTTAATTTAAAAGCCCTGGAAGTTTATGAGATAATATTAAAAGAATTTGAAGAACTAAACACAAAAAAAGGCTCATTGCAAAAAGAAAAAGACGACGTCTTAGGCATGATGACTCAAATAGAAGGAAAAAAGAAGCGTGTTTTCTTAAAAACCTATAAAGAAATAGCAGAAAACTTCAAAAGAATCTTTTTAACTTTATCCTCGAAAGGTGATGCATACCTGGAATTAGAAAACAAGGAAAATCCTTTAGACGGCGGTATAAACATAAGAGTAAGATTAGCAGGAACAAAATTCCTTGACCTACACTCTTTATCAGGAGGAGAAAAAACATTAACAGCTCTAGCTTTAATTTTCGCAATCCAAGAATATGAACCAGCTCCTTTTTACTTACTAGACGAGGTAGACGCAGCATTAGACAAAACAAACTCACAATTATTATCAAATTTAGTCTGTCAATATGCAAAATCCTCTCAAGTAGTCATGATATCCCACAACGACCATGTAATAACAGAAGCAGATTATATCTATGGTGTTTCAATGCAGCAAAACGGAATTTCTAAAATTACTTCTTTAAAGCTATAAACCTTAAAGAAAATTCCACCCCCAAAATTTATTATCTATTTTTAATGTTAACCCTCCAAGGTGGTAAAATGATGGAAACTTTTATAAATAGTCTGCTAAATCGTACTTAGACATGCAAAGAAAATTGATTCATAGGAGACTGGAAGAACTTTTGGCAGACTTAGGAATGAATGTGCATGGTATAGCAAGAACTGTAGGAATACCCGAGACAACTTTACGTCATATCCTTGAGAGAGGAAACTCTCGTCTATCTTCTATTGAAAAAATTGCTCATGGACTTGGTTTAATCCCTATTGTTCTTTATAGGACGGACAATGGGCAAGTTGAAGATCTAGGAAATGAAGGTTTATTACATGGAGAACAAATTGATAATTATGTTAGAAGAGTTTTTGCTAAACAAAGGAAAGCAAGAAGATTGCTTCAAAGAGAAGTTTCTGAAATGACAGGAACTACCTCGCCACAAATTTCATCCTATGAAACAGGAAGAATAATTGATCCTACCTTAAAAACTATAGGAGCACTTAGTAGAACATTAGGTTTAGTCCCCGGTTACTTGGTTGAGAGGTTGAAGGCGCAAACTGTTCTTGAAACGCAAACTGCTAGCGATTCTGAAAACTATTTTATAGAAGCAATTAAAGCTATGGAAGGGTATATAGTTGCACCAAGAAACTCAATTGATCTAAATGACGTAAAAAAGGTTTTGGGATATGTAGATAGAATTGCTGAGTTGCATAATGCTTTAAAGACTAAGGTAAGGAGTCTAAGTAGAAGTTAAGTTTCTCCCCTCCCGTTATAGGAATTTTTTCTGAAGGGAACCAAAATCTAGAAAAAGTATAAAAACCTAGAGATATCGCAAAAGACAGGAGGTAAAAAATGTTATCACAATTACCAATTAGACTTGAAAAAGTAAAAAAAGAAGTATTAGACACAGAAATATTAAGAGCAGGAATAATAGCAGAATTAGACGCCATAAATCTCTATGAACAAATGGCTGCAATGACAGAAAACAATAATCTAAAAAAAATTCTCTTAGAGATAGCACAAGAAGAAAAAACACACGTAGGAGAATTTCAAGCTCTTTTACTAAAAGAAGACAAAGAGCAAGAAAAAGAGTTAGAAAAAGGAAAAAAGGAAGTTGAAGAGCTCACAGAAAAGTAAAAACAAAAACAACACTTCAGGATAGTTACATTAATTTATAAATAGAAACACAGTATTTCTTTAAAAATAGGGGGTGTTAATTTAATGGCTAAAAGAAAAGCTTCACGAAAAAGATCATCATCTAAAAGGGGCAGTAAGGCAACTTTATCAAAAGCCTTAAGTGTTCCATCAGGAACCGTATGCAGGGTTTGTGGATTTAATCCATGCTGTTGTCATTCAAAAGGTTTAGGATGGATATTATTGATTTTAGGAGTTCTTTATTTAATAAGAGACCTAGGTGGATTCGCCTGGTGGACAGTTCAATGGTGGACTATCTTATTCATCCTATTTGGAATATGGATGCTTAAGAAATAATTTTCTTTTCTTTTTTTACTTGAATACATTCAACCCTATTTCTACAATAATAAAACCCACATAGAGCATAAGAAGTATTACTCCTTCACGTATAGTAAGTTTCGTATCAGTATTTACAAATGCTAAGAACAATAAACAAGCAACCATCATAAAAAAAGCACTGGTTATAAACAAGGTATAGTTAGCGATTATAGGAAAAATCAATGCAGTAACCCCCAAAACTAATGTAGAGTTCACAACCACGCTCCCAATAATATCTCCCATAACCAAATCTTTATGATCTGCCAAGACCCCCCTTATACCCAAAACCAATTCAGGAAGAGAAGTTCCAATAGCTACCAAAAATAATCCAATCAATATTGGAGCAACATTAAGATCTCTAGAAATATTCACTGCAAATTTAACTAGAAAATTTGAACTTATTATCAACAAAATCATACTAATAACGAACAATCCAAAACTATTGAACATACCATAAGGCTTATAGTGGTTTACAGGTTTTTCAAACATCTTTCTTTCCTTAAGCATTTTCAGCATATAAACCAAAAAAGCAAAAAGTAAAATAAATCCATCAAACCTGCTCACCCTTCCATCCAACATTAATAATACAGGCAAGCTGGCAATCAAAAGCATGTAAAAAGCATCTCGTCTGATAATCTTGCTTTCAACTAAGATACCTCTACCAACTAAAATTGCAATACCTAGCACTAAAGTTAAATTAACAATATTACTTCCAATAACATTTCCTAAACTTAAGGCAGGCGCTTTATTAAGAGCGGCATTGATACCAACAAATAGTTCAGGAAGCGTAGTAGCTAACGCCAAAATAACAAAACCTGCAGTGAATTCACTAATTCTCATAAAAGAAGAAATTCTTCCTAAACTTCTAATCACCCAAATACTACTCCTTGCTAATACAAAAGCGAATATAAAAAAGAGTATAAAATCAACTAAGAGTGCCATATTAATTTTTTCACCTCAAAGAATACAAACCCTAAACTACTAAATAAAACTATCCAAAACCAGTCCGCAATACCCAAAGGCACTAGTTGAAAAGCAGCATTCAAGGGAGTATACATAATAGTCAAGTGCAATAGAACACTTAAAATAACACCGCCCCACAACCATTTATTGACTTTCAATTTAAATACACTAGTCTCACTTCTACAACTAAAAGCCAAAAATAGCTCAAACAAAATCAGGGCAGTTAATACAACGGTTCTGGCCTCCATCACCCCATCTTTCAGATTGTACTTAAATAGACCCAACATAACCACAGTAGCTATTATAGCAGCAATAAAGATAAACCCATAAGTTCCTTTCAAAATAGTTTCTTTCTTCTCTCTAGGTTTTCTCTTCATAACATCGACATTAGAATTATCTACACCCAAAGCTAAAGCAGGCAGCCCATCTGTAACCAAATTAATCCACAACAGTTGCAAAGGCAGTAATGGCAAAGGCATTCCTAATAACAGACTAACTACTATAATCCCAACTTCACCCATGTTGGCACTTAACAAAAACTTCACAAACTTCTTGATATTATCATAAATAATTCTTCCTTCTTTCACAGCCTTAACAATAGAAGCAAAATTATCATCTGCTAAAACAATATCGCTTGTATCTCTAGCAACATCAGTGCCTTTAATCCCCATAGCAATACCAACATCGGCTTTTTTCAAAGCAGGAGCATCATTAACACCATCTCCAGTCATAGCTACAACTTCACCTTTCTTCTGTAAAACATCTAGAATCATAACTTTATGCTCAGGATCAACCCTGGCAAAAATATTCACTTTATTTATTACTCTTCCCAATTTTTCCTTAGTCAGGTCCTTTCCTTCCATCACATCCCCAGCAATACCAACTTTATTAGCAATAGCTTTAGCTGTGTTTTGATGGTCTCCAGTAATCATTATAACTCTAATACCTGCTTTATGAGCAACTTTTATTGCATTCTTAATCTCTTTTCTAGGAGGATCAATCATCCCAGCCAAGCCCAAAAAAACAGCTTTGTCGTGCTTTTTATAAGCCAACCCTAGAACCCTCAGAGCCTCTAAAGTCATCTCATGATTCTTATCCAAAACCTTCTCCTTGCCTTTTTTATCTAATTTAATTATCTTCTCACCAATCTCAATATAATCGCAAAAACCAAGAATTTTCTCAGGAGCACCTTTCAAAAAAGTAACTTCCTCCCCATGAATCCTGTGCGTAGTAGACATATACTTCTCTTTAGCATCAAAAGGAAATTCACGAACCCTTTCTTCAATTTTATTTACTCCTCCTTTTTTAGCTAAAACCAATAAAGCCAACTCAGTAGGATCCCCTATATTTGGAAGAGCAGAATTATTACAACTAGCAGCAACATTAAACATATTGTGCAAACTATGGGAATTAACCTCTTTTCCCTTATAAAGAAAACTTCCTCTCACACCATAACCAACCCCAGTAACACCAAACATTTTGCCATGAGCAAATATTTTTCTAACAGTCATCTCGTTCTTGGTTATCGTCCCTGTCTTATCACTGCAAATAACACGAGTACTTCCTAAAGTTTCTACAGCCCTCAATTTTCTAACTAGAGCATGCCTTTTAGACATCCTTCTCACACCAATAGCTAAACTTACAGTAACAACAGCAGGCAAACCTTCAGGCACAACAGCAACAGCCAAAGCAATAGCAGTCTTAAACATATTAAAAATCCCCATTTCTCTAAAGATCCCAATACTAAAAACTAAAACAGAAATAAACACAGCACCAACAGTCAACTTATGCCCTAATTTTTTCAATCTTTTCTGCAAAGGAGTTTTAACACTCACAACTTCTTGAACCAACTCTGCAATCTTTCCCATCTCAGTATTCATGCCAGTACTAACAACCACGCCCTTGCCTCTTCCAGAAACAACAGTAGTTCCTTTAAACACCATATTGCTTTGCTCAGCAACAATGATTTTTTCACAATGATGCCCAATAGCGTGTAATTGTTTGTTTACTGGAGTACTCTCACCTGTCAAAATTGCTTCATCCAAACCCAAATTACTCTGCTGAATTACCCTCACATCAGCTCCAATCCTGTCCCCGCTCTCAAAAACAATAATATCCCCAGGAACTAAATTAGAGGCAGGAATTATTTTCTCTTTTCCATCCCTTAGCACCCTAGAGTGTAAAGCAGTTAATTTTTGTAATAATTCAATTGACTTTTCAGCTTTATACTCATTAGCAAATCCAATTATAGCATTTATAAGGAGTATAGCCAGTATAACAACGGAATCCAAATACTCCCCTAAAAAAAAGCTCACAATAGTAACAATAAGTAAAATAATAACCAAAGGATCCAGAAATTGCTTCAAAAATAAAACTACAGGATTTATCTTATGTTTTCTCTTTATAACGTTCTTCCCATATTTCCTTAATCTGGCACTAACCTCTCTATCAGACAGACCTTTCTCAGAAGTATCTAATTTACGTAAAACCTCTTCTTTCCCCAAGTTATAATACATATAACTAATTCAACCTCTTACAGGATATATAAATTTATTTACCATTCCAAAAATGCTACAAACAGGAAACAGAAAGCTTTTTAAGCAAAAATTCTCATAATTCTTCTATTAATTGGGATGATATTTATGCAAGATGAATCAGACAACTTTCGGATTTGGGCCCCATCTAATGTTAGATCTATACGGGTGCAACAAAGAGAAACTAAACGATCTCCAGTTCATTTATAATTTCTTAGATAAATTGCCTTCTGAAATCGGTATGACTAAAATTGCACCACCTCAAATTACTTCCTATCCTGGAAAAGAAACTAGCTTTGATAAAGGAGGTATATCAGCATTTGTTCTTATTGCAGAAAGTCATATTGTAATCCATACATTTGTTGAACAAGAACATGCCTTTGTTGATATCTTCTCTTGCAAAAATTTTGATATGGAACACGCAGAAAAGGTTATTGTAGAAGCACTTGAAGCAAAAAAAGTTGATAAATATTTAAACAACAGAGGTGTTGAATTTCCAAAAATTATTCCTTTAGCAACACAAATAGTAAAAGAAGAAAGGAAAACTATAAATTAAAACCTATAAACAAACTTCTCAAAATCAATTATCTTATTCCCTTTAACACAAATACCTTCTCTCCTTAATTTTCTTATTTTCTCTTTAACACCGCCTCTACCACTATACTCCCCAACCTCTCCAGAACTTTTAACAACCCTAAAACAAGGAATTTTAACAGGATTTTTATTACTCTTCATTGCTCTACCAACAGCTCTATAAGCTTTTGAATTTACAGAACGTGCTAAGTCTCTATAAGTTGTAACCTTCCCTTTAGGAACCGTTCTCAGTTTATCATAAACTTTCTCACTAAAAGTTTTCATCCAACCAGCTCAATACCATATCTTTAGTTTCTCTATCTAACATATTAGTCCCATGTCCTTTTCCACTATAAACCTCTAGCTTACTTCCAGAAATTAAACCATTTAACTCTCTAGAATCCCCAACGCTTTGCGTATCTTCATCACTCACAACAATCAAAACAGGTTTACTAACACCTGAGGCATCATCTCTAGTTGAAATCCCTTTATAATTAAAAGCAGGACTTAATGCAACAGCACCATCAACATCATTAGCAAACTTAATAGCAATATTAGCGCCAATACTAGCACCCATCACAACATTTTTACTTTTTCCTAAAAAATCTTTAGCTCCCTTAGCATCTAAAAGCATATTATTAAAATCTTGCTCATTAAAGTCATCATACTCCAAATCACTCTCACCATGCCCTCTAAAGTCTATAGCTAAAACACTATAGCCTTTTTCTTGTAACTCTTCAGCAAAGTCTTCCCAACTTTTCTTAGTAACAGTATACATATGCAATAAAATTATCCATTTCTCTCCACCTTTATACAAATCTCCAACTATCTTAACTCCATCTTCAGTCTCAAAAGAAACATCCTCGTGTATCATATTCTCTCCACCCCCAGTATCTGATTTTTGATTAGGACCGCAACCGTTAATCATAATAACTACAAAAACCACAATTAAAACCCAAAATAACCGCATTTTAGACTCAATAGAGCCTTTGATGTTTTTAAAATTTACCTAACCAATCAGAGCAAAAGCTTTAAATTACTTGCTTATTCACGCTCAAAAGCATGCTACCAACAATAATCATAGAAGAAGCCATCAATATTGAATTTAGTAGATTGCTCCGTAGACTATCAATGAGTACAGATATACTAGCTCCAGCCATAGACAAAGCAAGACATATGGATCCAAATGTTGTTAAAGCCGAATATGTAGAAATAATGCCTAATCAGGAAGTAGGGAATAATCTCTTCATTGAATATGCTCCAGAGCCAGACAGTAATTTATTAATACCCTGCGGAGTGGGTTTTAGAGGAGTAAAATTCCATAGCGACACTTCAAGAAATTACCGTATAATCACTCCTAAGAAAGATTATAAAGGCTTTATTCAAAACCTAACGGAGTACCCAAGACATAGCACACTCATAATTGTAGGGAGTAGGGAAAGAAGTAGAGATATAGAGATCCTTCTGGAAAATAAACTCCTCTTTATCTAGCACAAGAAGTACCACTTCCATAATCTTTATAAAAATATCTCTTTTTTACTAAAATATGGAATACAATCTAGAACTAGGAAAGGCAGTAAAAGAAATAAAAAAAACAAAAGCAAAAAATGTTTTAATCCAATTACCAGACGGCCTAAAACCAAAAGCAACAGAAATAACAAAATATCTAAAAAAACAAACAAAAGCAAACATCTTCATCTGGCTACAATCCTGCTGGGGAGCTTGCGATTATCCAAATATAAAAAACATAGATTTACTAATACAATTCGGTCATGCCTCTCCAAAAGAATTAACTCCGAAACCAGGATAAAATTATATTCTTTTTTTAAACCTAAACCAATCAATTACCGGTCCCATACCAAACTTCCCAAAAGGAACACCTTGATTATACGCCCAAGGATCAACATTAACCCAGTTATTTTTAACAAAAACTTTCAAATACTCATGAATAATCCCACTATAAAAAGTATAATGAACCTTAATATCTTCTTCCTTGAATCTCCCGCTCTCAATCAATAACACCCTCAAAATAAAAGCCAGAATATGGCAGGGAAAAAATCCCCTCTTCTTTAAAATTGAGCTTAAATCCTTATAATAATGTCTATGCAACTTTAAAAATAATAAAAGAGAATTACTCTCAAAATTTTTCTTAATAAAATTTAAACTTTCAAGAATAACTTTTTTCTTAGCTTTAATTTTTCTTAGTTTACTAATCTCTTTTTTCAATTCTTTTGGCAACTTAACAGGCAAACTAAAATCAATTAAAGGCATTCTGGGAAACGTTAAAATAGGAATTAAAAAAGTAAGAACAATCCAAATAAAAAGAATAATTGATAGTATTAATACCGAATTCATACTCTACAAACCTTACATTTCTCCATTACTCTTTCAACAGCAATCTCCATACCAGCATCTCTAGGCAAAACTCCTTTTTCTTTAGCAGCCTTCATAACCATCTCTGTATTTTTCTTTATTTTTTCTTCAACCATCTTAAACATCTCTTCTTCACCACCACCTGTATACTCAACATAACTGCTAATTACACCACCAGCATTTGCTAAGAAATCAGGAACCATTAATATGCCTTTCTTAAAACACTCTCTTTCAACAGCTTCAATCATAGGAATGTTGCTCCCTTCAACAATCATCTTAAATTTTAATCTATCAACATCACTTCCCTTAACTAAATCAGGAATTGCTGCAGTAACTAAAATATCCGCATCAACATCTAAAATATCATTACTTGGCATAACTTCGCCTTCACCATAAGCAGTTACTTTACCTTTCTCTTTCTTAACTTTAGCTAATTTCTTAAAATCTAATCCTTTTTTATTATAAATCACACCAGAAGAATCAGAAACAGCAACCAATTTACATTTATGCTCTTTCAAAAACTTAGCAACAAACCACCCAACATTACCAAATCCTTCAATAGCAACTGTAGCCTTGTCAATATCTAATCCAGCATAAGGAGCAGCAACTAACAAAGAATGATAAACTCCAAATCCAGTACTTCCTAATTCATGAGGCAATCCCCCTAAATCCTTAGGCTTTCCAGTACAACTCTTCATATCACCATTTTTTTCAGCATACCACTTCATTTCTTCTTCAGCCATATTCATATCAGGAGCGGCAATATACTGGCTAGGAGAAACAACTTTCAACCCTTCAGCAAAAGCCTCTACAATAGTCTTTTTCTTTTCCCTATCAATCTTCTTAGAATCAGCTATAATTCCAGATTTTGCACCACCAAACGGCAAATCCGCTAAAGCATTCTTCCATGTCATTGTTCTTGCTAATCTAAACACTTCTTCTTTAGAAACAGAAGGAGTCATTCTTGTTCCTCCTTTTCCAGGGCCTAAGCTCGTATTATCGATCACAACAAAACCCCTCATTCCAACTTTAGGATTATAAACTTCTAATATCTTTTCAGGACCAAATTCATCAAACATTTCCATAATAATTCCCCCTTGTTAAATATACAAATGACCAAATGACTGGTATATAAAGATTTCTTCAAAAATAAATTTAGTAATATTGTCTCTAAAAAGTGGTAAAAATAGAAAGATTTAAAAAGAAGAAAATCTTCTAATAAATATGATAGACAAAAAAATCCCAGAAGGAAATCCACTTGAAAGAGAAGCGCAAACAAGTCAACAACCAGTTCCTACTCTAAATTATGCTACAACTGACACAAATAATAAAAGCCCATACATTAAACCATTAATAATTGGTGCAGCAATAGCGGTTCTTTTAGGTGCAATCTATGGAGGATGTAGGTTGTACCAAGCACTAGAACCCTTAAAGAATCTTTCAGTAGATTTCCCTGCAGGTTTATAACACCTACATTTATTCCTTACAAAGACAAGACCTTGCGTTTTCAAAATATTCTCCTAGTTTATCATAGTGTCCTTTAATATATCCAGTATAGAAAGCCTCTATTTCAGCAAATTTTTTAGCTTGGTTCTCTTGTCTTATACTCCTTTTTCCCCAAAATCCCCCATCTTGATCATCTTCTTTTAGATTATTGAAACATCTTTTAGCCGCACCATTAGCACCTTCTTCCACATTAATCTCAATTGATCTAAGTGCCTCCTCACCTTCATCATTTTCTATACTTTTAAAGTTCAAACTCCCTGGCGGAGTCAATAATAAATCTTTCTGTTTATTCGGAAGCAAGGCAAGCCCTTCAGTCATCTCGTGATCAATAGTGCTTAAGTATACTTTTCCATCGACAGACTCAACAATTAAAGGAGCATATTGCCATTCCTTGTGGGGTGGCGGAGTATAATACCTAAAGATAAATCCTTTGACCTTTTCAAGATTGGCTTCACTTATACCCCCCTCCAAAGCCTTCTCAACTGCTTCAAAAAGTCCCGTTCTCACAGAATAATTTGATGGAGATCCTAAGAACATATTTCTATACTTAAAATTAAGAGTAGTCTTTCCCGCAATCTGACAATCCTCAAGTATAAGCCATCTTTCAATGGTTGTCTCAATAACAAACCCCGCATCAAGTATCCCCTTAGGATCACAACTATCCTTGTAGGTGGTTTTGGTAATCTCAAATTTAAGCGTCGGTAACTGGACGGCCTTCTTCCCTCGAAATTCAACCGTTGGGATTATTATTTCTTTTGAGGTTTCTGCCTCTCCTTTTTCTTGACAAAGCTTACCATCCTGATCAGTCCCAGAATCAATAGCTCTTCCTACCACCCTCCTAAATAAATTGGTCCCTTGAGAATAGAGTTTGCCTTCTTTATCATATATAACATAAGGCATAATCTGTTCATAAGGAGGGTTTTTAGAAAAAAGATCATTAATGGAGGGTTCATCTATAATGCGCGGGACAAAAAGGTCTGTTTCTTTTTGATTTGAAGAATCTTCAATATCATTAACAGCCCACATTAGCTCGCATTTATCTCCTTCCTTAAAGTTGGGCGTTGACTTCCCACTAGATGAAACGGTTGGCGGATTATTATTACATTCTCCACTGCCTTCAATAGCATCCCTCACCCGCTGATCACAATCAGCTACTTCTTGTTGTGCATTTGCTCCAGTAGCTAACTCTCGTGCATCCCACCCATCACAATATGCACCTATTAAAACAGGAATCTGAACAGGAAGAGCCCAGATATTGCACAATCCAGGATAGGGATTTGGGCAGCCTTCTTCAGGGCAAGAAAAGGTGGCAGGAAGAAGAGGAGGGCAATTTTCTTCTTGATTTTCACCACTCAACGCCTGGTTGTAAACATATTCTCCTTCTGTATCAACAAGATTCCAGGTCAGATCATTTGGGACATATGTACAAATCCTATTTTCTCCCTCTCCACTACAACTTTCGATCTGCATTTGATAGTTATAATTTTCAATACCTGTGAGAAAATTCACTCCTACAACCGTACAATACTCTCCAGTTGCTAGTGTGTTTGTTGAATACTCGCCTCCAGAACTCCTACGAAAAGAAAATCCAGAATTAGTTTTTGTTACAGTAACTTCAATAGGAACATCTTTTTCATCCACAAAAGTTAAGGTTTTTTCAGGCGTAGTAGGTAAAATAGGAACACATTCTTCTCCGCCATCAAGACACACAGGTACTATTTGCGTTTGTTTACCAAAACAATTTCCAATTCCACCTGATTGACCCTGTTCCCTATAATCTACAACACATCCTTCTGTTAGTCCACATTCATCTTCTGGCAGTCCCATACAAGGATTTGAAACAGTAAAAGTCCCTTCCTTCGAAACAGAAGGTTCCTCTATAATATTTTCGTCAGAACATTTTCTCCTTCTATCTTCAGTAAAAGCAAAATAAACCATCGCATCTCTACCATCATATAAAGTAAAGTGATATTCACCATTAGAATTCTCTAGCCCACCATAAGTGTCTGGATAATATTCTCTAGGAAACTCAGAAATGCGCTCTCTCACACCAACTATTCCCTCCTCTTTACAGACATTTGCACGCGCATCTTCAAGAATCTCGCCACCTACATAAAGATCAGTATCACAAATATCATCAGTACATAACTCTTCTCTAGTAATCCTTCCAGTAATATCTTTCAAACCATCAAAATTAAAAAAGAAACTAAAACTCACTAAAAGAATAAGAACAATAAAGTAGATCTTAGCATAACCTCTTCTCATACAAAAAGAACAAACTTTCTACCTTTTTAAGGATTTCTTAACAATTTTGTGAGGAAAATCCATGCCAATACTTCTAAATCCGCAATTTTTACAAACAGGATAAACAATTTCTAATCTAGCATCAAAACTCACATTTGTAGATCTACACATAGGACAAAATACTACTTTTTTCATTTAACTTTCTGCTCTTGTATATACTCATAAGCAGAATTAACTCCTAAAACACCTTCAGCAACACCAACAATAGCCTGTTTCCAAGCTCTTGCAACAACATCACCACCAGCATAAACACCAGCAACATTAGTCTTAGAATCAAAATTAATAATTATTTCTCCTTTTTCATCCAACTTAACACCCAATTTTTTAGCCAACTCACTCTCAACTATATGACCAATCTCAATAAAAACACTTTCACACTTAAACTCTTTACTTCCCTTATAGGCTTTATCAAAAATAACAGAACTAACAAACTTATCACCTTTAACCTCAACAACATTAGTATTACCAATAATCTCAATTTTTCCTTTTTTAATTAATTCTTCAGCCCTTTTCATATTTATTGGCTCAGGGTGTACTTTTTCTTTTCTATAAACAATATAAACTTTAGAAGCATATTCAGCAAGTAATAAAGATTCTTTTACAGCACTATCACTCCCACCAATTATAATGCATTTTTTCCCTTTAAATAATGGTCCATCGCAGGTTACACAATAACTTACACCCTTATTGGCAAATTCTTTTTCACCAGGAACATTTAACTTTCTTCTTCTAGTTCCAGTAGCAAACAATATAGTTTTAGCTTTAACATTAGTTTTAGCACCTTTAACTAAAAAACCATCTTTAGTTTTCTCAACATCCTTAACAAGTTCTTCATTAATCGTAACCTGCTCAGGATAAGCTTTAGCATGATTTAAAATATTTTGAGAAAGATCAAATCCAGAAATACTCTTAAAACCAGGATAATTTTCAACCAAATGTGTATCTTGAATCAAACCACCTAATCTACCGCCAAAAACAATAGTTTTCATATTGAATCTGGCAGAATACACAGCAGCAGCTAACCCAGTAACCCCACCTCCAAGAATAGCAATATCAAACTCTTTCATACAAAAATAGAAAGATTCACCTATTTAAAAAAATATTGTTTAATACTAATACTCGATAGAAAATAGCATCTAGCCTCTTGGAATTGGAGCAACATCAGCTTTAAAAATCAAGAACCCTCTCCCATTAACATAGTCAGCAAGCCTTCGAGCTTCACTCATATCTGCAAACTGTGCTTTTACTCCATCCCTATAAAGAGAACAGCCCCGATATCGAACAGCTGAATCTCCACACAATTGCTCTACCATCCTCATCAATTCATCTGCACCTGCTTCAGCAATATACTCTGTAAGGCCTGGCACTCTTGGAGTTAATACCACTTCCATATTAAGAGACGGAGCCCTTACTAGTCCACCCCCTGTAACCCTCACATCTAGAGGTCCTGGTACTTCTCTTTGATTTGCCATAGAATATACGGCAAATAACTCCTTTATAAACCCTTCCATTAACTACTGTAGGGTAAGGTCATAACCGAAAGGTTTATATACCTCGTTGCTCATCCTAGAGTAGTAAAAAATGATAGTTCAAGAAAGTTTCCTAAAGAAGTTGAGATCTGCATTTGATTTAAATATTTATGAAGTCAAGATCTGGACAGCATTACTCTCAAGAGGAATAGCTACAGCTGGAGAATTATCAGATATCTCAAATGTTCCTAGATCAAGATCCTATGACGTTCTAGAAAGCCTAGAAAAGAAAGGATTTACCATATTGAAGCTAGGAAAACCAATAAAATACATTGCAATCACACCAGAAGAAGTCATAAAAAGAGTAAGAAAAAATGTAAAAGAGCGTGCTGATGCGAAACTTAAACATTTAGGCGATGTAAAAGAAGACAAAATGTTTAGAGATATAGAGCTTTTATTCAAACAAGGTATTGAAAAAATAGATCCAGAATCTCTTGCTGGTACAATAAAAGGAAGAGAAAATATCTATGACCATTTAGACGCAATGCTTCAAAATGCTAAAAAGTCCGTTATTATAGTTACAACTCCTGAAGGTCTTTTAAGAAAATTTGATAAGTTAAAGTTTAGATTAAAGAAATTAAAGGATAAAGGTATCAAAATAAGAATCGCAACACCCTTTAATGAAGAGGTTCAAAAAAAAGCATCTGAAATAAAACAATTTGCAGAGTTAAGATCAATAAATCCAATCAGAGCAAGATTTGCTTTAATTGATGGAAGAGAATTAATGTTCATTGCAACAGATGATAAAAGCACTCACGAAACATATGATACAGGAATTTGGGTAAATTCCAAGTTCTTTTCACAAGCAATGGAAACCATGTTTAACTTTACATGGACAAATGCAAACATTAAAAAATAATCACCTCTTTTACCCGCCGGAGAACTAAGCTTCAGTGCTATTTTAGTTTTTGGAGTTTAGATCTCCGGTAGGGGTTTAATAACAGTCAATGTTTTTTTCTTATTAAATAAACTAACAAAATTATAAGGATTACCCCTCCCGCAATAAACACACCAAAATCTTTTACAAAACTAAAAACAGCTTTCCCGCAATCTAAACTACAGGACTCATAACTTTCTAATTTATCGCAAACACCATCACCACAAACATTCTCAATAAACCCTCTTACATCAATGTCCAATACTTTATCTCCTTCTGGAGAGAATATCTCTATTCTTTCTGCATTAGAGTTATAGGGTAAATAAAGATCAATTTCTCCCTTTTCTAATCTCTGCACTGGCAAATCTGTTACTTCAAGCGGAAACTCAAACCCCACGGAATATAACTCTTCTTTGTCCACGGATAGCAACTTCGCTAAATAGCCACCCTCTGGTTGATCTTTTTTTTCAGAAAAATACATGGGAGTAACATAAACACTTTCTTGTTTTATAACTCCAGAATCATAAGATAATTTTAAAACAAATACCTTTTCCAAAGAACCAGAAATTACAACAGGAAAAACAACTATAGAGAACAGGATAACAGATAATAAGATTAACCTCTTTTTCATTTCTAATTAACAGAATAAGGTTTTATTTAAATATGTTTTTATTTTAACTATTCCTAGAAAAATTCTTCAATAACATAGCTACATGGTCTTTCATCCAGTCTTTCTGTAGAATCATTCCAAGGAACTCCTGGAAAACCAAAGAACATATCCTCAAGGTGAAGTGTTCCATCTTCATTAAAAGAAACATTACCCCTAAGATCATATACTTCCGGAATCTGGTTCCCTCCTGTGATACTCATAACAACTTCTCCACTTTCCGAATTATATGAATAAGTACCCCAATAATCAACATAACTCTCAAAAGGGGCCCAGGTAAAAGTAAAAGAACTATCTCCAAATACTAACTCTCTAAATGGTTCTCTACTATTGATTCTCTGACCACTACACGAATAAGCAGCCTGTTCACGCCACATACCAACAAGAGGAGTTGCAGGTTCTGTTTTTAGAAGTGACTCAAGATCCCATATACATCCACCCAGGGATAATGCACCTAGTGCAAGGCCTGTTTTTAGTATTCTCTGATTAAGTCTCATAATCTGTATACTGAAAAATATACCTTATAAATGTTTTTATTCCGAATACTGATTTAATTTTTGCTGTAATAAATGCTCATTCCACAAGCCGAAATATAGGCAAAATTCAGGAGCCATCATAAGACTACAGTGATTCGGTCTGAAGGTACCATGCTCAAATAATTGGCAACCCTCAACACAAGTAATTTCTCTTTCAGCACCTTCTGGGTATACTGGACAAGAATCCACACAAGACGTTCTTTCATTCAAATCTTCATACAGATCTATACACGCGAGTATGCATCTTTGCCTCTCTAAAACAAGGTTTTCACAATCAATTACGCCTTCATCACCACAACCTCTACCAAAAAACTCCTTCCAAGGGGCATTTTGCCAACATTGATCATAAGTAGTGTCTTCGATAGTAGAATAACAATTAGGTCCATATTGCGGAAGCACATACGGTATATCATGGAAGAGACTATTCAAAACATTGTCTGGATTATCAGGTTCTACATACTCATCTAACAGTTTGCCAAAAGTATGCCCCCCAAACTCATGAGCGAGCAAATAATCGCGACCCAATCTCTCTAGAGGAAAGGAGTTATGAGTTTCTTCAACAGCGGGGTATGCATGCGATCTAAAATCCCTATTTACAAGATGATTTACAAATGCATTTGAAAAGGGGCATCTTTGTTTTAAATCCGAAATACAATCCACAGATTCATAAAAAATGTAGTCTACATCATGACATAAGTCTAAACTTCCTATCTCATTGACCACCCAAAAATTAATTTTATTTCGATTCTCATTAAAAGGCGTTAACTCCAAAAGCTTATCCATCTGCCATCTACTTATCTCTGCTACATCAGTTATGGAATCATAACCATACCCGATAAAGATTGCATTTGCTCTGTTATGAGCCTCAACTCTATTATGACCTCGATAAACCTCAATACAATTAGATTGAAATGCCGATTCATCCTCAATTTTCAAAGAAAAATCTCGACTATTATCCATGCCAAAATTATCTATAACATAAAATCGAAGTTTGTATAGTCCAACTGGAAGTGATGAAGAGTCAAATATTGCACCAAACATATAATCACCGTTTTCACCATCTCCGTGTAATCCATCGTCATACATATCCGCTACTAAAAGTTCATTACCCCCTAAATCAGAAAGTACAAAATATGCCCTCTCTACTTCCCTTTCCACCGTATTTACTCTATATGAAAAACCAGAAGAAACAGTAGAAACAAACACACTTTCTATTCCAGCAGAATCGCTAGAAGCAGGCATATATTCTATTCCAGTGGAATCAACAGAAAAAGCAAAAGAAAATATTGTTCCTCGCAAACCCGTCCTTGGATTAATAGTAGGATAGAGTTTACCATCTCTAATTGAAGTTATACTAAAAAGACACTCACTTTCAAGTAAATCTACCTCCCTCAGAGGATCATAGGGGCCTAGATTAAATTTATAAGACGATATTCCTTCTAAGGGACGCCCTTCTATATCTTTATCAAGTATCGCACTATATGTTGTGCCATAAATATCTTTAGCAACAACCACATACTCCCCATCAGGAAATGTTCTTGTAATTTTCGCATTATCAATCGGTATAAACTTATATTCGTTTGTCCACACCCATCTTAATCCAGTATAGTCTCTTGTAAGTTCGTCAACAAAGCAATTATTCTGTCTGCAACAAACAAATTCATCTGTAGAAAAAAGTATATTTTCACAACAACCACTACAAATTTCCCCACCATTAAGCTCACACGCTTCTTCGGTTCGTTTATCAATGCACCTATCTCTAAAGGAAGTTGTCTCCCGTCCACATCCTCCAGAAGAAGCTACTTCTACATTTGCAATTTCACATCTCTCCGAATTTGCTGTACACTCCTCAATTGATAGACTCTCACAATTGACTCCAATTATTCCCTAAACCTCTTCCTCATCCACCTCTACAACACTCTTATCAGAACATTTTCTCCTTCTATCTTCAGTAAAAGCAAAATAAACCATCGCATCTCTACCATCATATAAAGTAAAGTGATATTCACCATTAGAATTCTCTAGCCCACCATAAGTGTCTGGATAATATTCTTCTCCAGCGTAATGTTCTCTAATCTCAATCTTTCCTTCCTTCTCACAAACATTCGCACGTCCAACAACTTCACCACCCACAAAAAGATCAGTATCACAAATATCAGATTTGCATAACTCTTCTCTAGAAATCCTACCAGTAATATCTTTCAAACCATCAAAATTAAAAAAGAAACTAAAACTAACTAAAAGAATAAGAACAATAAAGTAGATCTTAGCATAACCCCTTTTCATTAAATAATAAAGGAATATACTTCTTTTTAAATTTTCCTTCTACTTACTAGATTTCTTCATCGCTTTTGCCCGAGCCTTAGCCAGTTTTTTCTCAATTTTCGCATTAACATTGTGATGAGTTTCAGTACTAGTATGAGCGGGTTTAGCAGTAAGACTCCCATGATACTTATATATTTAAGGGAATAAAAAAAGAAAAAATTGATATTAATTTAGTTTGTCTAAAACTTCTGATAAATCCTCTATTGGCATATATCCGCTAACTAGGTATTTACCATTAATTATATTTGCTGGTGTTCCTCTTACAGCATATATGCTTCCTACGTCACTATTGCTACCCAGGTCTAGGGTATAAATCTCAATTTCAGGATATTTGTCCATTGCTTCGAGAAGAACTGGATAATAGCGCTTACACCATCCGCAGCCTGCACTGTAGAATACCGTTAATGTCTTTGGGATGGAATCATAATTTTTAAATTCCGTTATCCTCCCTTCGTAAGGTTCTGGATTTTCTTTATCAAATGCTAATATTTGTGATTTGATTTCTGCTGGAAGTTCATTTTCGAAAACAGTCCAGTCTTCAGATACTATATTTGGATTGGGTGCTTGGTCGTTTGCTATAACATTTCCAGTTGCGTCAGATTCATCATTTCTTAGTCCAAATCCACCAGTAAATAAGCTTATTATGAATAATACTGCAAACACAAATGTGCCAGATTTCCACAATATACTTTTTTTGACTGTAATTGCGCCTTTTTCGCTTTGATTTTCTTCCATCAAACTAACCCCCTATATGTTTTACTGAAGATTTAGATACTCAATAAATGGTACTTTTTAAGCTTTTCCTTTAGTTGGGTTTAACGGCGCCTTCTTCTTGGTCTAGTTCTTCTAATGTTTCTCTGGGCCGGAGCACCTTTAAAATAATCTTGAAGTGCATATAAAATTAACATACTCCCCAACATGATCCCTAGAAAGAATATTACTAGAAGATAGACGTTCAGTATAAATTCCCTTGGAATATATCCTAACACTCCTGCAAAACTTAGGAATAGTATGAGTACTCCAAAGAACAATTCTACCCGGTTATCTTTAAATATATGTTCCAAAATACACACCTCTTTAAATATTATAAGAAAATAAAGGTTTATAATCCTTTTTAATAGTTTCGGATTTGTAAATGAAAGTTGGAACCTGTATTGAAAAAAGAGGGAGGATAACCAGAGGAAGTTTGAGGGTTGGTACATACAAAAGAAACCCTGTTAAGCTTCCTGTGTATATTGCTGCTGGAAGAAGCAGTGGGAAGACGATTTTTATTTCTGGGGGTATGCACGGAGACGAATTAAATGGTATAGACTTGGTTCAACAGTTTTTTCATTCTTTGGATGTATCTAAATTAAAAGGAACTATTGTGATACTGCCTGTTTTGAATATTTTGGGATACCGTGCTGAAAGAAGAAACATTGTAGGTAATCAGGATTTGAATAGAAGTTTTAGCAAGGGGTATGGAAGTTTGTCAAATAATGTTGCTAATAAGATTTTTAAAGATGTAATAACCCAGTGCAGTTTTGGTATAGATTGTCATGGTTCTGGTACTGAAAGTGCCTTGTTCCCCCATACAAGAGTGCATATCAATAAAAAGAGGATTTGCACTGGTGGATGTACAGTTGATATTGGTGCTTTATTTGGTACTGAGGTCATTATGGAAAGGGAAGGAAAACCTGGAATGATGGCTATTGAATCCTTTAAGAAATTAAATGTGCCTATTTTAACAGTGGAACTAGGCGGTGGTTTGGTTTTGTTTAAGAAGTTTATTCAGGTAGGTTTAATGGGAATTAATAATCTATTGATGCACCACCATATGACGGATGGAAAATTAATCTTGCCTAGATTTCAGTATCATGTACCAGATGTTGAGAGAGATGCGTATATAGCGGATGTTGAGGGGATTCTTAAGATGGATAAAAAATTAGGAAGTTACGTTCATAAGGGAGAGATTCTTGGAGAGGTTCATAATCCTTTGGATGAGAGAACTGATAAAATTGTTGCTAAGGCTTGTGGTATAATCTTCAGTAAAAAAATACAGGCTAAGGTGGAAAAAGGTGAACGGATTTTGTCAATTCTTAGCATAAAAGGATGCAAGAAGCATAGGATTATACCTGACCAGTTTAAGGTTATAAAAAATAAAGAAGGCAGGAATGTGAAGATAAGGGATTCATTGGTTTGAGTATTACTTAGCCATCTTTAATAATTCATCTAAGACTACTGGGAGTTCTTTAATGCCCTCACTTCCGCTAAAGTGACCTTTTTTATGCTCGGTAAAGATTTTAGCATTCAGCTTTTCTTTGAAAAAATCTCTATAATGTAATGAAACATAAGGGTCGTTATCAGAATGGATAGCAACAAACTTTCTACAATGAGATTCTATTTCTTCCCAATTGATTGGTTTTGTAAAGAAACTTTCTAGTTCTTCATACCCTAAATTGGAAGTAAAACCAGCAACAAAAATAACGCCACCAATTTTTTGATTTTCTTGTAAAGTTTCAAGGTATCTAAGAATTGTTATGCAACCCAAGCTATGGCCAATAAAATAACAGTCTTTATCTGGGGCTCTAGTAATTTTTGTTAAGTGTTCTAACCATGCTCCCATTTTTGGGTGATCTGTATCTGGCATAGCTGGAACAAAAACTTCAAATCCTTTTGTTTCTAGTTCTTTTTTTAACCATGGAAACCAATGATTTTCCGGATAACCTTCCCAACCGTGAACCATAAAAACCCGTTTTGTCATCTTTTTGCTTTCCTAACGGTGTATTTCATTATTTCTTTGGCTATGTTCTTAGAAACTTGTTCAAGACCTTTAAATTGCGGGTTGTGGTTGACTTCTATGACTTTTGGAATTCCTTCATGAATCATTAAATCTACTCCACATACACCTGCTTTAACAGCTTCACTGCTCTTAATTGCAATTTCTTTTACTTCTTCAGTTGGTCTGTAAGGGCAAGGAGTTCCTCCTAGAGCAATATTTGCTTTCCATTCACCTGGTTTTGCTTTTCTCTTCATGGCACCAACAACTTGATGATTTATAACTAATATTCTATAATCTTCTCCAGGATGCGGGATGTATTCTTGAATGTAAATTGGGGATTTGAAACTTAGGACTGTTTCGAGCCAATCTTCTGCTTCTATGTCATCATTAATCCTTGAAACGCCCTGGCCAAATGATTGATCTATTAATTTAAGTACTAGAGGTTTTTCCATTTTTTTAATATAGGTCAACATATCTTTTTCTGAGAAAGCAAGTGCGCATTTTGGTTGTGGGACTCTTTTCTTTTTTAAAGCTAGACTTGTTAGGTATTTATTTTTGCATATATCTATCGTTTCGCTTGTGTTAATGCATGGAATGCCTGTTCTTTCAAAATGTTTTAGTACTGTCATAAAGAAATTCCAATGTCTGTCTCCAAATCTCGGCAATATCACGTCTATTGGTGATTTTTTTCTGTGGATGGTGTATCTTAATTGATTATCAACAAAAAGGCATATGTTTCCTGTTCCTATACTTATTATGTTTTGATTTAGAGTTTTTCCTTCTTCAATTAACCTTCTGGTACTATAGTGTCTAGTTTTGTTAGCAAGAAGACCGATATTCACCATATTATTTAGTACCCTTCTTTATTATATAAGCATTACTCTTCGTTTTCTGGTAAGGCTGCTTGTTGAATTATTCCTAATTTGATTAATTGTGTTTGATTGGTTTCGTCTATTATGGGTATTGTATAGGTTCCTGTTGTTTGTATTTGAGTTAAAGCGTTTCTTTGTTCACTTAATTGTCCTTGTCTAATACCCTCTTGGAAAGCTAATTGCTGTTTTTCTAATTGGATTTGGTGGTACTTGCTTGCTATTATAAAAGCGATTAAGAATATTATTATTGCTATAAGGATGTAAATTATTGTTGTTTTTTTGTCCATTTTAGGGAGAGATTATTTATGAGTTTATATGTATTATTCTGCTAAGGAGTATAAAACCCGGGGGAAATTAACCTGAGCTAATATCCCCTGGGAAAAAAGAGGTGATATGGCTCTTAGAGATATTGGAACAATTTATAAACATTTCCGTGATAACCACTTATAGATGATAACATATATATAATAACATATATAAAGAAAGTTTAGATTTCAGATTTATGCAAGATAAGATCTATGAAATGCTTATGGATGAGGATGAGATTACTTGGCAGTCTATTATTTATGAATTAGTGAAAAGTGAAGAACTGGATCCCTGGGACATAAATATCTCATTATTATCTGAAAGATATTTGAAAAAAATAAAAGAATTAGAAGTGCATAATTTCTTTATTTCTGGGAAAGTTGTGTTGGCTTCTTCTATTTTATTGAAGATAAAATCTGTGAAATTGGTGGATGAGAATTTAGCTGAATTTGATAGTTTATTGTTCCAATCTGAGGAAGATTTGTTGGGCGATGATAGCGATGAGCGTTTTTATTCTGATGAGAAAGTGCCTAAGTTATTAGTTAAGACTCCTCAAACAAGAAAAAGAAAGGTTAATCTGAATGATTTGATGGAGGCTTTACAAAAAGCTCTAGATGTTGAGAATAAGAGAGGCTTGAGAAGAAGAGACGAAAGAGTTATAAGAGAAGCGCAGATTCCTTTAAACAAAGCCGATATTTCTATTTTGATTAAGAATCTTTATGCTAAAATTAAAGAATTTTTTAGTAAACGGCCTATAGTTACTTTTACTGAATTAACTCCTTCTGGAAACAAAATAGATAAGATTGATACTTTTGTTCCTTTATTGCATTTAGAAAATCAGGGTAAAATAGATTTAACTCAGGAAAAGCAGTTTGGTGAGATTAAGGTTACTGAGCATATTGAAGAGTAAAGTTCTTTTTACATAACTTATTTTATGTAGGTTTGTATGAAAAAAGACACAAGAAATAAAGTGCTTAAAAATGCTGGAAAAGTAGCTGTGGCTGTAGCAGTGCCGCCTGTTGGATTGGCTTTGTTCGGGAAAACTGGAGAAAAACGCCTTTTTGGAGGCATAATGGGACTATGTTTAAGCCTCGGAGTGACTCTTCCAGGAAGTCCTGCAATTAAATTAGTTACAATTGGCGATTCTCCAAATATAGCGAGTTACTCGAATTTAAAAGAGTCTAATTGGTTACGTTTCCTAGAAGGTGTATCTTCACCTTTAACATTTTATCTTGATCCTACTGGAGTAACAAGCAAAACAAAAGTTAGTGAGGGAGATGAGAGCTTAACTGCTTATAATGGTAGAAATTGTCTTCCGCCGATTTCATTTTCTCAGGAAACAGGAAAATATGTTTTGACCTTTGGTGAGGACACTGTTTTTGATGGGACTGGTAGGACACTTGATGGGATAAATCAAGATATTAGAAACTGTCAAGGTGAGTTGGAAGGTTATGTGTCAAATGGGAATGTTATTAAGAAAAGGGTAGCAGAGACAAGACTTGGTGAGTTGAATGGGGAGCTAGAAAGTGCAACGGCAAGATATGAAGAAGTACGTACTGAGTTTGGTTCTCATGTTGAGAGATTAAATTCAGAACTCGAGAGTGTGGTTATTCTTGGGGAAAACTAATATTTATCCCCTAGTTGATTAAGAGCTTCAAGAGCCCATTCTTTTATATTCGGTAGTAATCCCTCTTTTTCTAATTCTTCTTTGGAGAACCATCTTGAAGGAGCTTTGTCATCGCTTATTTCTTTGAAATCTCCTCCTTTTATAATCCCAAAATAAACTAAGTTAATATGTTTATGATCCTCTTTAATATGGTCCAAGTGTATGTGTACAGGTTGGATTAGATTTCTTGTCTTTGATTTGTCATAAGGCGAAATTAGTTCGATATCCAATCCAGATTCTTCTTTTGCCTCTCTAATTACTGATTCGCAGGGCAATTCATTTGGTTTTATATGGCCACCTACTGGAACCCAAACATTGCAGTTTGCATTCAGATTTAGCAACACTTTTCTGTCTTTTACTATGAAGACTGTAGATAGGAACTCTCTAACTATTTCCATATCTCCCTTGAATATTTAATCCTATTTATACCTTTAGTAATAAAACTTATAAAGAATGAAGTTGTAATCTAGTTGTATAAAGGGGTGGTTTTTTGAGAGAAGGAAAATTATATATCGGTGGTAAGTTTGTCAATTCTTCTTCTAGAAAAAAGTTTATTAGTCTGAATCCTGCTAATGAAAGACCTTTTGGGAGATATCAATTGGGGAATAAAAATGATGTAGATAAGGCTGTTCAGGCTGCTAAGAAAGCCTTGCCATTATGGAAGAAAACCCCTGCGCCTAAAAGAGCTGAGATTTTATTTGAGGTTGTTCGTTTATTAAAGAAACATAAAGAAAGACTGGCTAAGCTTGAAGTTCTTGAAATGGGCAAGGTTTATAGCGAGGCTACGGGTGATGTCCAGGAAGCTATTGATGTTTTTGAGTACATGGCTGGGGAAGGTAGAAGATTATTTGGGTATACTACTCCAAGTGAATTAAAGAATAAATTTTGTATGACCATTAGGATTCCTTTGGGTGTTGTTGGATTGATAACTCCTTGGAATTTTCCTATAGCCATTCCTGCGTGGAAATTGGCTCCTGCTTTAATTTGCGGGAATACTTGTGTGCTTAAACCAAGTTCAGATACTCCTGGAAATGCCATTGAGTTAATTAAGATTTTAGAAGAGGCTGGTTTGCCCAAAGGTGTTGTTAATTTAGTTACTGGTTCTGCTAAAGATGTTGGTGAGCCTATTGTGAAACATTCTGGAATACAAGGTTTGTCTTTTACTGGTTCTGTTGAAACTGGGAAATTTATAGTTGCTAATGCTGGTCTAAAGAAAGTTGGTTTAGAACTGGGTGGAAAAAATGCTATTATTGTTATGGAGGATGCTGATTTAAATTTAGCTGTTGATGGTATTGTCTGGGGAGGTTTTGGTACAACTGGGCAAAGATGTACTGCTGCTTCTAGAGTTATTGTTCATAAAAAAGTTAAGAAAGAGTTAGAAGAAAGGTTACTTAGAAGAGTTAAAAGATTGAGATTGGGAAGTGGTTTGAAAAGAAGCACTGATGTTGGTCCTTTGATTAATGAAAAAGCTGTTGAAAAATCTGAATATTACACTCAAGTTGGTAAAAAACAAAGAGCTAAGTTATTATGTGGTGGTGAAAGAGCTGATATGAAAGGATTTTTCTTTAAACCTACTTTATTTACAAATGTAAAACCTAAAATGAGGATTGCCCAAGAAGAAATTTTTGGTCCTGTTGTTTCTTTAATTCCTGTTTCAGGTATAGGTCAGGCTATAAGAGTTTGTAATGGTGTAAGTTATGGTTTAAGTTCTGCTATTTATACTAAAGATATTAAGAATGCGATGATAGCTGCTCAAGAAATTGAAACTGGACTTACTTATATTAACTCTTCAACTATAGGATCTGAGGTTCATTTGCCTTTTGGAGGTGTTAAGGATACTGGGAATGGAAGAGAAGCTGGCATAGAAGGAATTCATGAGTTTTCTGAGACAAAAGTTATTTATATTGATTATAGTGGTAAGTTACAGAAGGCTCAGATAGATTAAAAATTAGAGGGAGGAAAAAATGGCTAAAGTTACAACAAAAAAAGTTCCAGGAATTATTAAAGCAGTTTCTACAATAGATTATGTCTATGGTGCATTGTTGATAGTTGGTGCGCTTTTATTGTTTCTAGGCGGAACTTTATTGGCATCTTTAGGGATTTTATCTAAAATTTTACCTAGTGGCATAGTTGGTGAGATTACTGGAGGTGCATTGATCCTTGGCGCAGTGATTATGTTGGTTTTGGGTATAGTCTATGTTTACTTAGGTAAAGCAATACTACAGTACAAGAAGTGGGCGCAGGTTGTACAGATAATACTAGCAATATTGGGATTGTTTAGTTTTCCAATCGGAACTGTGATCGGTGTGTTTATGTTATGGGTTTTGCTCATAAATAAAGATACAAGAAAACTTTTTAAATAAATTTTTTTATTTTAAAACATGGGAGATTACGATTACACTGGTGGGAAAAGGAAGTCTAAGAAGGACAAGAAAGCTAAAGCTAGATATAATAAATACAAAAAGGGCGGACATTTTAGATCAACTAATATAAAAGGATAATTTTTTTTAATTAAAAAGAGGAAGAGAGATGAAGAAGAGACAAGTAAAAAAAGTTTATAGAGAGGAAGAGTCGTTTCATACGGGGGTAGTTAAAGGGATTGCTAGGGAACTTGCTCCTGATTTAGTTGCATTGATTATTTTTTTGATTATTGCTCAGGCGTTGTTTTTTCTTTTAGGTCCTAATGTACTGATACCCAACATTACTGGTGCCGGATTATTCTTGTTAAATTTAATATTTGCTATAATTGTGCCTTATACTCTTGCCATGGTTGTGAAGGCAATTAGGTTGATAATTTTGGAGGTTAAGAAGACTAAAGAAAGGAGATGAAAATCCAAATAAATACAAAGATACCTGGATCAAAGTCGTCTAAGATATTGAGTAAATTAAAAAGATTAAACGGTGGTTTTAGTGCTTATCCTATAGTCTGTTCTAGTGAGGGCTTGGGATGTTACTTTAAGGACATTGATGGAAACACCTTTTTAGATTTTGCATGCCAGATAGCTTCGAATCCTTTGGGTTATGGCAACAAAGAATTAAATGAGGTTATTAGAAGGTATAGAAAACAGCCTGTGAAGTATGCTGGACAGGATTTTGTTGTTGAGGAGCACTTAAGATTATTAGAAGAACTTTTGTCAATCACTCCCCCTGGTTTGAATGCCGGTTTTTTAATAAATTCTGGAGCTGAAGCTGTTGAGAATTGTATTAAAATTGCTTTAAGAAAACAAAAACAAGCCAAGTTTGGAATTTCTTTTCATGCAGGTTTCCATGGACGAACTCTTGGAGCGTTGTCATGTACAAATTCAAAAGCTGTGCAGAAAAAGAATTTTTTTAGTATCCCTGTGAAAAGATTGCCTTATACAACTAGGGCCTTGGATGAGTTAAATAGATTATTGGCGCAAGAATTAAGTGCGAAGGAGATTGGGTTTATTATTGTTGAGGCTGTGCAAGGAGAAGGTGGTTATAATGTTGCTCCTAAGGAATTGATGAAGGGGCTGAGAAACTTTACAAAACAATACGATATTCCATTGATTCTTGATGAGATTCAGGCTGGTATGGGAAGAACTGGTAAATGGTGGGCTTTTCAAAATTTTAATTTAAAACCTGATATAATGAGTTCTGGTAAGGCTTTGCAAGTTGGTGCTGCGGTAACTAATAAAAAATTATTTCCTGTTGAAACGGGATCTCTTTCTTCTACTTGGGGGGGAGGGCATTTGATTGATTTGGCAGTAGGAGCAAAAACAATAAGAATAATTAAAAAAAGAAAACTATTAAATAATATTAATCGACAAGGAGTTTATATAAAAAAGAGGTTAGATGAGATACAGGAACGTAATCCTTCAGTATCTATGGTGAGAGGTTTAGGGTTGATGGTTGCATTTGATTTAAGTTCAAGAAAAATGAAAAACAATGTTATTATTGAATGTTTGAAGCACGGGTTGGTTTTATTAGGGTGTGCTGAGAAGGGAATAAGAGTTATTCCTCCTTATATTGTGTCTAGAAAGGAAATTGATGAGGGTATGAATATTTTGGAGAAGGCTATAAAGAGGTTTAAGTCAGATAGAGCGAGGCATACTGGGCAGATATGTAATTATTTAACATGTGGAGAGCGATCAACATGAAAAAATATGATTCTTTATTAAAATTAATTAATGCTTTTGGGGTTTCTGGAAAGGAGATGGAAGTTAGAGATATCATAACTAAAGAGATAAGGCAACACGTTAGCAGTGTTAATACTGATAAGATGGGTAACTTGATTGCTCATAAAAAAACAAAATCAAGAAATCCCTATAAAATTATGATCGCTGCACATATGGATGAAATTGGTTTAATAATTAAAAATATAGAGAAAGATGGGAAAGTGAGGATTGCTACTGTCGGTGGTATGGATCCTGTTGTTTTATTAAATGAAGAGGTTGTGATCAAAACAAGAAAAGGGGATATTCCGGGAGTGATAACTACGGATAATATTTCTTGTTCATTAGATGCTGGTGATAAGGTAGGTATTCGCGATATGTTTGTTGATACTGGTTTATCAAAGAGCGAGTTAGAAAAAGAAAAAGCGCACATTGGTTCTTTTATTTCTCTTTATCCCAATGCAGAAATAATTGGTAATGGAAAGGTGGTATTGGGTAAGGCCCTTGATGATAGGATTGGTTGTTATATTTTGATGGAGGTTATTAAAAGATTAAAGAATCCCCAAAATGAAGTGTTTTTTGTGTTTACAGTGCAAGAGGAAGTCGGATTATATGGTGCTAAAACTTCAAGTTATATAATAGAACCGGATATGGCGATAGCTGTGGATGTTACTGATTGTGATGATTGGTTGGAACATCCTTCAAAAACATTGGGTGCTGGTCCTACATTGACTATCAAAGATGAGGAGATGATTTCAAGTCCTTGTATAGATGATCAAATTTTGAAAATAGCTAAGAAAAAAAAGATTCCAATACAGCCTGATGTCTCTGAAGGAGGAACTACAGATGCAATAAATATCTCTATTTCTAAGGGGGGAGTACCCTCTGCTGTTGTAGGAGTGCCTGTAAGAGGTTTGCACAGCCCTTCAGGACTTGCTCATTTAGATGATATCGACAATGCAGTTAGTTTATTAGTAGAGTTCCTTAAGAATCCTCCAGATATCAGTGCTGGTTGATTGTGGTTAAAATGTCGGATTTAGATGGAAAGTATAAGCCCCTTGGTCCTTACGAAAGATTTATGGTTAGGATATCTCATGCTTTCCCTTGGGCTTCTAAAGATGTTAAAGATGTTCTTCGTAGGGATGATGAATACAGAGAACAACAAAGGAAGCGTATGGGAGATGTAGAAAATAGAAAAGGGGTGAAGGTTTGGGGACCTTTAGATGCTTTGCTTGAATTAGAAGATCAACTTTAAGTTACGGTGATTTGAACTTTTTTAGTTATGTCAAAACCTTTAACACTTAATCTTGCTATTAGATACCATTTTGTTCTGGTTCTTGTTCCTGAAAATGTTTGAGCAACTTTTAAAACAGTTCCTAATTTTCCTTCCATTTGTGTTTGGCTGTTGATATTTAGAGGGATTTTTATTTTGAAAGGGAATATTAACTGTTGATTTGCTATATAATCTTTTTGGACTTGGAGCGGTTGCTTAAAGTCAAAGATTTTTACTATTCTATAGGATCTTCTTGCACCATAAACTTGGGAGATTTTTTGTTCTCCAAGAATTCTTATGCTAAGTTCTTTTCCTGTTAGTGCTTTTTTTAAAGTTAAAGCTATGTTTCCCTGGATAGTTTCGCCAGGAGAGTATTGGTACTTATTAATTTGAATTTCAATCTTCCCTTTTCCGAATCCTAGCATTTTATTATTTGATAAAATTTTCTAATCTACTCATTGCAATTTTTATTTTACTTAGGTCTGTTGCATAACTAAATCTGATATAGCCTTCACCAAATCTTCCGAATTCTCTGCCTGGGACAACTGCAATTTTTGCTTTATTTAGCAAGGTTTTAGCGAATTTGTAGCTATCTTTGCTTAGATGTTTAATATTTGAGAATGCATAAAATGCTCCGTGAGGTGTTGGCGTGTTTAAGCCTAAATCGTTTAACCTTTTTATTAGAAATTTTCTTCTTCTGTCGTATTCTTTTCTCATTACTTCTATATGCTTGTTTGGTAGTTGTAATGCTTTTATTGCTACTAATTGTGATATTGTTGGTGCTGATAAAGTTAGGTAGTGGCTTACTTTTGTCATGGGTTTTATTAAGTCTTCTGGAGCGCACACATATCCTAGTCTATAACCGCACATTGCATAGCTTTTTGAGAAGGTTTGGAAGGTTGCAACATAGTCTTCCATTCCGTTTAAGCTTCCTATCGAGATATGTTTTTTATCATAAACTAATTTTTCATAGGCCTCATCTGAGAATATCCATAAGTCATATTCTACTGCGATGTCTGCTATTTCTTCTAAAATTTTTTTACTTAGAACATTGCCTGTTGGGTTACTTGGAGTGTTAATTAGGATTATTCTTGATTTCTTCTTGTCTATTACTTTTTTTAGATTGTCTGGATTAATACTCCAATTATCTTCTTCTTTTAATGGGAATAAAATTGGAACGCCGTTTAAGAGTTCTATTTGAGGGATGTATGCTAAGTAAGAAGGACTTGGCAGGATAACTTGTTCAGAAACATCTAAAGTTGTTGCTAATGCCGATATCATACCTTCTTGGCTTCCTACTGTAACTAGTATGTTATCTGGTGTACATTTTAGTTTATTATCTTTTTTTAGCTTTTTTGCAATAGCTTCTCTTAAATCAGATCTGCCTTCTGTTGGTGAATAATGTGTTGCTTTGTCTACTATCTTTTTAGTGTAGTCTCTTATTGGTTTTGGTGCTATAAAATCTGGTTCTCCTACGCTTAGAGAGATTATTTCTTTGTGTTCTGCTGCTATTTGTAAGAGTTTTCCAATTACAGCATCCGGGAGTTCCAGTTCTCTTTCAGAAATATCTTTCAAGGTATCACCTCTATTAAATGGAGTTGAAATTATTATTTAAGGTTATCTGTCTATGATTCCATTTCTATTCTGAGTTCTACTAAGCAGAGTAAATATTTGCTAATTTGCATTAAATGTCCGGCTATACTTTTATTTTCTCCTGCTATCTTTTTCTTCCAACTAGAGTGTTCATCATAAATAGAGAAATCATTTTTTCCGAATTTTATGGCTAAGTCTCTGTCAAAATTATAAAATAGGTTTTCATAAAGTTTGAAATGTTCCCTAACTTTTTCTCCAAAAGGTAGAATATCGCTTACTTTTTTATTTGCTTTGGCTAAGTGAACACCTATATATTTAAATTCGTCAGAAAGTAACTCAAGAATAAATAAACTAGCGAATATAGAAGCTTTTTTTCTTTGAGGTGCGGAGTCATTTATTTTGTTTAGTATCCTGCAGCAATAGTCTATAAATCTATCAGCATTTAGGTCCATTGTATGAAGCTCTTTACAGATTTTTATATCACCTATTTCATTGTTTTCTATTGCTGTTATTACTCTATCAAATATGTTTGAAATGATCATAAATATTCTTCTTAGTGAATTTGGGTATTCTTTTGTGGTTGGTTCAGTCATATCTTTTATTATGCAATAATTTTTTCCTATATCCATTATTTCTATTCCTATGAACCTATCTATAAGTTCTTGGATCATATCTACGGCTGGTTTTGCAGGACGTTTTTCTCCAAGTTTTGTATAGGCAAATTGTGTTGTGTAATAATGATAAACACTTTCAAAATTTTTTTTATCAGGATTGAATGCTACTTTTATTTCATCATAACCTTGTCTATACGCTGGTTGGAAAAATCTCCAAATCATAGGTACAGTAAAATCAGAAATATCTAGGGTTGTGCTCTTATGTTGATTGCTTTCTTTTCCATTTATTATTAATGAATTCCCCTGTTCTTCAACATCAACTTCATCACCGCTTTTTAGATTTAATTTTTTGACCCAATTTATTGGTAAGGTTACTGTTGTTGTATTATGTCCCTGTTTGATTAGTTTTCTTTTCATATGGATATTGAATATTTTAAAATATATAAAGCTTACTTAAATATATTCAATATTGTGAAATATATTCAATATTGGTAAAGAATAAATAGTGTTTTTCTTTATTTTAGGGATATAATCCTGTTGGGAGGTGCGAAAATGAGGTCTTTAAAAAAATATTTAATTGGTGGTGTTGTTGGAGTTGCTGGATGGGGGTGTATACCGCCTACGCCTTCTGCTGTTCCTCTTACTGAGCCTCCTGTGACTGAATATCCAGTAGATGATCCAATAATTGATGAAACTCCTCAAGATCCTTTTTTAGGAGATGGTAATACTACTCCAGATCCTCCAGTGGGTGATGGGGGCTCTGGCGATGGAGATTCACAGCAGGGTGAGGATATTAATCATGCTCCTAAAACTGGGGATATGAATGTAAATGTACTGGAAGAAACGCCTTTAGGTATTGTATTAAATGGTACTGATGAGGATGGTGATGATTTGACTTTTAGAGTTACTAGTAGTTCTAGCCATGGTGAGGTTGTATTGGATGGCAATGTTGCGACATATACTCCTGAAATTGATTTTTTTGGGGAAGATGGTTTCTGGTTTAGGACTAATGACGGGGAATTTGATAGTAACAGTTCTAAGGTTACAATTAATGTTGCAAATGTGAATGATCCACCTATTGTTAGCGCCAATACTTTAGAAGCCATTGTTCGTGGAACAGATCCTAAGGCTGTGTATATGTATGGGAGTGATGTAGATAGAGATGACCTGACTTTTTTGGTTGTTAATGAACCGCAATATGGGACTGCGGTTATAACTGATACTAATAAATTGACATATCAATTAGTTGATGTTGATTTTGTTGGTATGGATACGGTTTCTTTTAAAGCAAGCGATGGGATTGCTCTTAGTGAATCTTTGCAGATAACGTTTGATGTTAGGCTTGATTGGGGTTATGAGTGGAATGTTCGTAATTTAACTAATAGTCTAAGTAGTCGTATGTGGGTAACTTATGCTCCCAGAAACTTTGATCCCACGCAGGGAATATTTCCAAGTGTTGAGAGTATACGAGATGATTTAGAACTTTTGAGAGAAGAAGGATTTACTGGTTTGATAACTTATGATGTTGAGAGTACATTAAAAGAAGTGCCAAGAATAGCAAAAGAAGTTGGGTTTGCGAGTGTGATTACAGGTGTTTGGTTTACTAATAATGGTGGTTTGATACAGGATGCTATCGATGTGGGAGAATATTCTAATGGCTATTGTATTGGAAATGAGTTATTGGGTCAAAATGGTGGATACACTTTGGAAGATTTGCTTGCTGCTGGGAGAACTTTAAGAAACGGAACTAAAAAGCCTGTTTCAACAACAGAGCAATTTGAAGATTATTTTGAGAATCCGGATTTAGTAGGGTTTGGAGAATTTTTATTGCCAAATGTCCATCCTTATTGGTTGAATATAAAGGATCCTATACAAGCGGCTGCTAGAGTTGCTGAAGTATATGGGCAATTGGAAAACATTGCTGGTGAGAAACAAATCTTGATTAAAGAAACGGGAATGCCTACTAGTGGTGATCCTGAAGTTAGTGAGTTAACGCAGTTGGAATTTTTTTATGAGTTATTATACAATGAGAATCATGCTGGAATAGCCTTTTCCTTTTTTGAGGCATTTGATCAACCTTGGAAAGACTGGGCGCCTGTTGAGCCTTATTGGGGTTTGCATACTTCTACAGGAGAAAAAAAGATGTTTATTTTTGGTTTTACTCCTCCACCCCCGGTCGGCTATAGCGATTGTTTAAGTCAGGATTCTAATATTTTTCTCGAAGTGAATTATGCTGGTTTTGGTGGTTTAAGGCTTCGAACTACTGATAGAAACCACCTGGCTGATGATTGTCCTGATTTTGATATTTTTGAAGGACATGATGGAGGTTACGGAGATACTTTAGAGATGAGAAGTATTAATGGTGGTGTTCATTTACTTTGGTCCTATAACAATTTGGGACATGTCTTTGTAGGTCCGGGGTGGACAGGTGAGACGAATAGAAGAATTGGTATAGGAGATAACTTAGAGGATTTTCTTAGAGCATATCCTGAATCAGTTGAATGTGGCGAGAGTGTTATGTATGATTATGAGGGAGGACATAGGAGATGGGGTACTACTTTTGATGATTTTTATGGTTTATATGCGGAGTTTGATGAAAATCAAGAAGTTTTAGGACTTTGTATAACTTCTAGAGCCCATCAAGTGGAAAATTGCGAGGTTTGGTTGTGGTCTTACAGGATGGATCTTTTGCCTTGAGATTAACTTTATAAACTTCTAAATTTCTTTTTTATTTATGAATATAATTGAAAAGGTAAGAGATATTCTATTTCATCCTGGAAAGTTCTTTTCTGCTGTAGATAAGGAAAAAGGTCTTGGTAAGGCTTTTAGGTTTTTCTTTATATTGAGTTTAATTTCTGCTGTGCTTAGTGTGATTATATCTTCGTTTTGGTCAAGGGCATATACTTGGTTTCTTCCATTTCCTATTCCCAAACTTGGTCTTATCCCATTAATTCAAACTTCTTTGATAAATTATGCTCTTTTGTTAGGGGCTAGTTTTTTGATAGCTTGGTTTTTGTTTATTTGGCTTAGAGTGTTTCGTGGAAGAAGAACTTATTCTGATGCGTATAAATTGTATGCGTATAGTGTAACTCCTAAACTAGTTTTTGGATGGATTCCTATTGTTAATCTTTTTGTTTGGATTTATTCTTTGGTTTTGATTATTATCGGAACAAATAAGATGTATAAATTTAGCAATTTAAAAGCAACTTTGATTTATATTGTACCTTGGGCAGTTATACTGCTTTTGGTAGTAATTGTAGCTTTGTTAGTTATGACTATTCTCTTAGGTACTGGGGTGGAGACTTTTTAGATATTTTATGATGATTCTACAAGGTTCATAATTTCCTGTTTTTTTCTTGGATTTAGAGAGGCATGAATCTCTCCAGTAGATTTTTTAGTTAATAACAAATTATCCTTTATTAATTCTTTAATGGCTTTTTGAAAAGCTTTCTTGCCTGATTTGGTATCGAGAAGATAAGTGGAGATTCCTTTTTCTAGGTTTTTGATTTCTGTATGTTTAGCGCCCCACCTTCTTGATAATATCAGAGATCTTAGTACCTCTTTTTTAATTAGGTCTTTCATAAAATTAATATTATTAGTTTATTTAAATACTTATTCTATACCATGTGGTATAATAACGAAACATTTATATACTGGGTATGCATTGAAAAATTATGATGGAAACTTCAATTTTTGTTAAAACTATGGGTAATTCAAGTATGGCTAGAGTGGTAAAGTACTTGATAACTTGTAGAGGTCTTCCTGTACACCAATCAGACGTTATAAGAAATAGTAATGTGTCTAAGGTTACGGTTATTAGAATATGGGACGAAATGATTAAAAGAGGTTTTTTGGACTATGACAGAGCAATTGGAAGAGCTAAGCTATATAGATTAAATACTGAGAATCCTGCAGTAAAAAAATTAATAGAGTTATATAATATTTGTTTAAAACAAGAAGTAGAAGAAGGGTTGAAAGAAAGTATGGTGGAAATTCCAGTCTAGTTTTTTAGATATTTTGTTAGTTTTTCTAATGTGAATAATTGTTCTTTTCCTGTGATCATGTTTCTTAATTTGAATTTCTTTTGTTTTAGTTCTTTTTCTCCTATGAATAGAACATAAGGGATATCTTTTTTATTTGCATAATTTAGGTTTTTTGAGATGTTTCTATTATTTAGGTCTATGTCTGTGTTGATATTGGAATCTCTTAATTTCTTAGCAATTTTTAAGGACTTTTCTGTGGTTTTTATAGGTATTATGAATAATTCTGTATTTGTCTTTTTTCCTTTTCTTAATTTGCTTATGCAGTAACTTAGAGGTTCTAATCCAAATGAGATGCCTGTAGCAGGAATTTCTCCTTTTCCAACAAAACTTCCAATCATTTTGTCATATCTTCCACCGCCGCCAACACTGCAGCCCAAGTCTTTATTTTTTAAGACAATTTCAAAAACCGTTCCTGTGTAGTAAGCTAGGCCTCTTGCCAATGTTGGATCAAATTCAACATCTTTTTCGAAATATTTTAAAACTTCTTTGAGTTCTTTTATGCCCTCTTTGTTTATTATTTTTGAGATTTTTTCTAGTTTTTCTTTGTTAGTGCCTTTTACTGAGATAGTTTTTGTGATTTTTTTAATTTGCTCTTCTTTTAGCCCTAGTTCTTTTAATTCTTTTTCAACGCCCTCTTTGCCAATTTTGTATAATTTGTCTATGACTAAGATTACTGAATTGGGATCCTTTTTTATTCCTGCGTAATCTACAATTTCATTTAGTAATTTTCTATTATTTACTTTTATGATGCATTTTAATTTTAGAGCTTTTAAGGCATCTAGAGAAAGTTGGATTAGTTCAGCATCGTATGATAGAGATCTGCTTCCTACTACATCTACGTCACATTGATAGAATTCCCTTATTCTTGCTCTTGTTATTGGGCCATCTCTGAATACTTTTTCTATTTGATATCTTTTAAATGGGAATGCAATTTGAGGATTCATTGCAATAAATCTCGCTAAAGGAACTGTTAGGTCATATCTTAATCCTAAACTTCTATTACCCTGGTCTTTCAATCGGAAGGTTTCTTTAAGGATTTCTGCGCCTCCTGCGTAATTTGCTGATAAGGTATCATATCTCTCTAAAATTGGGGTTTCTAAAGGGTCAAAACCGTATTTTTTGAATACTTTTGTTAGGGTACTTACTATTTCTTCTCTTGCTATTTTTTGTTCTGGTGGAAAATCTACTGTTCCTTTACATCTTTCAAGTTTCATTTTGACCTCTTTTTTGAAAACGGGTAAGGGGCGGGACTTGAACCCGCGATCTCAAGCTCCACAGACTTGCGTGTTTTCTGGGTAAAAACTAACCAGGCTACACTACCCCTACCATTACATCCTTTCCTAATTTTGGATATTGTTTTTTCCATTTTTTTATCTTTCTTAAGTGTTTGGGATTATGCCATCCTATTAATTTATTATATCTTTCAAATCTTTCATAGCCATTTAAAGTAATATGCCAATATCCTAGTTTATCTTGATGCTTATATGGTTTTAATCCCAATGCATATAATATCTCCGATATGCTCCCTATTAAATCTTTTGAGAGCATTGTTATCTCTATTCTTGGGTAATATCCCTTTAGACCGTATCCACTTTTGAAGTTAACACAACCATCTGTGTCAAAAACTCCTCGGATAAATGAAGTTAGGATATCTTTGTCATTCACTTTTATAATTGCGGGCAAATCTATATCATCTTTTTTCCCTGATGGAATACCCAAAATTTTATTTTTAAATGTCCAGAGACCTTTTGAGCTTATTTCAAATCCATATGTCGATTCATATTCTTTTAGATTAATATCTAAATTAAACAAAGTCTTGTAAAGCTTTTTGATGAAGTATTTGTAGTAATCTTTTTCGTTATTTTTATTCCCCTTTAAACGATATTCGTTCCTTCTTTTGGATAAAAAACCGTCTCCTATATGCATGCCGATTTCTTCAGCTAATTCTGGAGTTAATTTATTTGGAAATTTTATTCTCTTAATTTCATCATATTTGCTTAATTTTATAACGCTAGTGTTAAATGGATGTATAGAATTTTCAAATAAAAGGTTGATATTGCCTAATTTCGCTCTTTTTTCTCCTAACACCTTCCTTCCAATTGCACCATATCTACTTCCTTTTACTATTTTGATATTATAATCTCTAATAAGTCTCTTTTTATTGATGTTTCTTTCATTAACTATTTTAGAAAAAACCCCATATGGCATCGAACAATATTCATATCTATAGGCCTTTTCTAGAGTTTTTCTTTTTGTATCGACTTTTTCAGCAAATTCCGGCCAGGTTAGTTTTAGTTCTTTTCTTGAAGAGACTAAAAACTCCCTTTGTTTCCCTTTTGGGAATACCACTCTTTTTTCCATAAACTCATAAAAGACTTTGGCATATTTAAATGTTTTCGTTCTGACGGTTAGACCACTTTTGGGGAAACTATTTTTGGGATTTTTAATAAAGTTATAACTATTAAAATCTCTAGAATACGAATTTATGAAAACAATCAACTCGTTTCATTGTACTAAGAATATGGGAATTTGGGTATTTAAATATATGTTTTTTGTGAGCTGTAAAGTAAACGTCATCTAGACTGGTAAGATGATCTTTAGATGATATATCTTAGTTAAAATTTTATATCATTCCATCAGATAAATGTTTATAAGTATTTATAAAATTCAATCTTTAAGATGGAAGATATAGAAAATACCTCTCAGGCAGTTATGAGTTGCTATGATTTCTTAGATGCATTTGCCTCTTGCGGGATTTCAGATTTTACGGATGGGGTTTACAACGGAGATCCTGAGCAATCATACCAGAAAGCTCAAGAAAACCAAGCTAATTGGTTACTTGATCAGATAGGTTGTGGTAGCGGAGCTAGAATTCTGGATATTGGATGTGGATATGGAAGAGTTTTAAAAACCGCAGAGAACCGGGGGACCATTGCAGTTGGTATCACCGTATCAGAAAAACAAGCTAGAAGGTGTGTTAAGAATGGTTTGGATGTTAGGTTAATGAATTACAGAAATATGCCGGATTCTTGGGCTAATTCTTTTGATGGAGTTATTGCTAATGGATCTGCTGAACACTTTGTACAAGTTCAAGATGCTGTAGAAGGTAAGCAAGATCAAATATATCAAGAAATGTTTAAATTAGTTCACATGATTCTCAAGCCAAAAGGAAAATTTGCAACCACGATAGTCCACTTTAATGATGGATTCTCTTTTGATCCAAAGGAGATTGTGAAGGGGCCAAGCAATTTTAAAAGAGGGACCTTGGATTATCATTGCGCTCAAATAGCTAGAGATTTTGGAGGGTGGTATCCTACTACGAATCAACTTGGGGAGTGTGCAAGAGGTTACTTTGAGCTTGAAAGTAGAGAAGATGGAACCGAAGACTATCATATAACTTCTGAGACGTGGCTTAATGATGGAAAAAGGACATCTATGGTTAATCCAAAGGCATGGGCAGTTTTGGCAGGTAAATTTGTAAAGAGCCCTAAACAGACAATAGGATTTCTAGATGATCTATTCGTATCCCAGGCGTGGATGAAACAATTCAGAGATTGGGAGGGCAAAGGAACTCCCACTAAATTATACAGGGATGTGTGGCGAAAAGTTTAATGAATAACTGTTTATCATCGTGAACTCATCCTTATTAAATCCAACCATCTGTTTTCTTTTAAACCTAAATCAACTCCAGCAAGGTTACAAGGAAACTCTTGTTTATTACAATGAGGTTCTATGAAATTATGCTGTATTGTTAAACCAGTCATGATTATTGGAGCAGACCATAAGGCCTTTAGTCCCCTAAAATCATGGACTCTATCTTTTATTTTCATGAAAACGGTTTCTATCTTATAGTTATGTATCTTAGTTTTTCTAACATTTTGTATTTTATGCTCTACTACCAAGCCACCAATTTTATTTGAATAAAATAATTTCTTGAACGCTTTCGGGTAAAACTGAGCCGAATCTGTTTGAATGTATTTTGGTTTTCCTTTGCTAACTGATTTCTGTATGAAAACTGTTGCTTCTTTTATATTTGTAGCAACAGAGTAATGTATTCCTGTTATCATTCTTGTGTCCCAATCAACACAAGCCCAGAAATTATCTCTGTGTCCTAATCTATTAATCTCCGTTTCATCTGCATAAAAATGATTTCCAAGATTGTAACCTAAGTTCTCAACAAACTTATGAACTTTCAAGCTATATCTTCTAACCCAGTCTAGTATAGTCATGTGACTGGCTTTTATCGAGAAGTGCCTTGTTAATTGGTTTCTCATCTTTCTTGATGATAGATTTGATAAATACATATCAACAGACATGGTTATCGTTTTAGGATTAAATCTCATTCTATAAAACCCCTCATCATTTGTAAAGAATCTCTTACAGTTTTTACAATAATATTTTTGAATTTTCCCTCGATAATCTGTCTTTCTAAATCCTTTCTTGCAAAAGTTCGAACTTGAACAATGTTTACATTTTATAGCATCTTTCATGCTATAATTAGGCACCCGAACTATATAAACTTATCGGTACCCGAATTGCTACTCCTTCTCTATTATAATCTTGCCTTTCTCAACTTTCACTTTTAGATTTTTATCGAGGAGATTTAGTTTCTCAACTGCCTCTTTCGGTAGATTGATCCTATATTTGAAATAAGTCGTATTTCCCACTTTTTTATCAACCACTTTCATAACTTTCATAAAATTATTAGGAACCCGAAGTTTAAAAATCTGTCGAAATCTAATAAGAACAGATGACGCTAAGTTTACAGCTCAGTTTTTTGTGAGCTGTAAGGTCTTTTGGATATAAACAATATAAAAAAATAAGAAAGAGAGAAAAATCTTGCCTTATAATTATCCTTATACAGATGGTTGTGCTGAAGGATTTTTCATAGCTCGGTTTGT
Organism: Candidatus Woesearchaeota archaeon; assembly: GCA_043817645.1. Taxonomy (GTDB): domain Archaea; phylum Nanobdellota; class Nanobdellia; order SCGC-AAA011-G17; family JACPIM01; genus JBBSXW01. Next base: position 71,106 of record JBDRGP010000029.1, on the reverse strand, counting down.
CATCCTTGATATTTTATAAACATTAGAAACTAAAGCACATGGAACAACAACTGCAAGACCTGCAACTAAGGCAGGGAGTGTCGCTAAAGCATGTCCTGTGGCAGCAAGGCTTCCTAACCCCTTTGCATTTTCTTCGGAGAACCCTACTTTAGAAGCTAAACTCTCAGTTTTTCTCTCAATTGCATATTCACTCCTAGCAGTCGCTCTTAAATCTTCCGCAAAAGCCATAGGTAAACCCATTTTTCTAACATTTTTAATAAAAGTCAGTGGTGTATATTTATTTTCCATTTTTTAATACCTCATAATTATGATATTTTGATACTATTACTATCTATTCACTAGTATTTAAATCTTTTTGTTTTTAACCACTGCTAAATAATAAATAGTGTCTAGAAATAGAGCCTTTTTAGAAAATTTACTTTTTCACCTTTTTAATACCTATCAATAATAAGAGAATTAATTCAATAAAAATGACTATAACTCTTACATACTTGTTCATATCTGCAAAAAACCTTATAGTGCCGTAGGCTAGTACGATAATACCGCCAAACATAAAACCGCTGCCTAAAAAGGCTACTTTGTACAGAACTCCGAATAGGATTAATAATATTCCTAAGGGGGCCATAATCAAGAAGATATTTTTATTATATTTTTCGCTAACAGCTCTATATTCCTTACTACAAAGATCGCATGAAGAAAATACCTGGCAGCCTTTATCGTCAAAGTCGTATCTTGGCATTCCATCATCATTAAGGCATTGAATTTCTTCTTCAGTTTGTGTGAGATCGCATTCTTCTGGAGAAACAAGCCTTACTGGCCTTTCAAATCTTTCTTCACAAAAATCCAGGTATTTGGGAGACTCATAAAAAGCATCAACTAATAAAATAATAAATAAAGCAGAAAGTACTGCAATACCAACTGCCATTGCTACTTCTTTGAAATTAGTCATTTTTTCTTAACCATCTCTTCAATGGTCTTTACAAAAAGCATAGTTCTTTCAAAATAAGCTTTTACTTTTTCAATATTCACATTCATCACTTTAGTAAGTAGAGTTACGTTTTTTCTGAATTCTTCTGTTCTTTTGAATGGTGCAGCGTCTATTTCTTTTAAAACTAAGTAGAACTTTGCTTCCTTTCCTAATTTTGGCAGTTTTTCTGCTAAAAGTTTCATTCTCATTCTAGGAACATCAGGAATTTTTTTGACTTTTAAGTAATTTAATGCTTCAAGTACTGTGAAATCATACGCGTTGATTAATCTTTTAATTATATTTTTGATTACATCAACATTTCTGGTGTACTTCAAAGTAACATAAAGCAGATGGTCTGCTCTTTTTAATTCCTGTTCCGCACTGTCCTCATAATCTCCAAAATCCATTTTTAATTTAAAATATTTTGAACTTTTTGTATGAATGGTTTTATTATAATAACCTGACCTTTTATTTTTTGAAAATTGATCATTTTTGTGCTGTATGCGTTATCGCAGATTATGTAATTGCTTTTTCTGATAAACTCAATCGGACTTTTCTCTTTGAATTCAATTATTTTGTGAAGGTCTTCGAAGATTACGCTTATTTCTCTTGGAAATCCGTATGTTTTTGAGATTTGGTCTCTAAAAGTTTTTATTTTTTCATTTAGACTTTCTGGTATAAACTCTATTCTTTTATGGTAATGCTCATATTCTAATAAGGCATTTATTGCATTTAGTAAGGCGTGATAGAGATTCTCAGTGATTACTACTATAAGTTTAGGGTCGTTTATTAAGGGATAGGTAACATAAGCCATGTGGTCTGCATTCCTAAATCTCATACTAGCGTCTTTCATTGAATTGTGATATGTCTCCATTTAAAAAATTAGATATGGTCTATTCTTTTTTTAGTTTCAATATCGCCTCAGCGAGATCTCCTGTTTTTTCTAATTCCTTTTTTGCTTCTTCTTCAGTGCAACCTGTTTGGTCTATGATTGTTTTAAGGTCATCTTCTGAGAAGCTTTCTAGGTCTTCTTCTACAAACTCTCCTGTGATCTGCAAACTTTCTTGACCTGCCATATGGACTTTAGTTACATGAGGGTTTACAACACGGATTTGTTTATCTATGCATTTTACTATTACTTCTGATGCCTCAATTTCCTCTTGTTTCATACCTAGCTTCTTCATCATCTGCTGCATTTGTTTGGGATTAATATTAGGAATCATGCTATAAATATCAGAATCTTCTGAGTATATAAAACTTCTGAGATATTTAAAAACCTAAAAGGTTAATTTTGTGTAAAAGTAGCTCTAAAATAATAATAAATATTATTACCCCGATGATAACCCAGGGGCTAAATTCTATTTTACTCTTAAAATCATCAAAATACCTTACTATCCCCCCACCAGATTGGGGCATTTGTATTTTATTATCTGCCATAGGTAAAACTGAGGATTAAGTGTTTAAAAAAGTTGTGATTTTTGCAATTTTTGGTTTTTTTAGTGGATTTTTGTGCTAAATATGCAATAAAAAGCTTTTTATAGTAGTTTTTTGTATGTATATTATAAAATTTTGTATTAAGAGGTGAAATTTTTGGTAAGAAAATCTTCTTCACGTATTACTAAACAAGATATTATAGATCATTTAGTAAAAAATAATATAGAATTGCAGAAAAAAACTGCAGATTTGTTAATTTCTATGAATATTTTGACAAAAAAAGTTGATGGTTTGGTAGAAATTTTTCAAAAAGCTGCAGAACATATTGAAAAAGGCGAGATCAAAGAACCTTTAGCTAGAAAATTAACCGATCTTTTGGAACAAAATAAGAAGATTGCACATGGTTTGTTACTTTTAGAGAGGTTTGTGAGAAGTAAAGAGAACATACCTTTGAATACAAATGAGAAAGAAGATTTTGGGAGTATGTTTTAATGAATGAGACTGTTTTTTTGTATGATGAAGAGTGGGAAGAGCAGAAGAAAGATTTGCAAAATATTCTAAGTAAAATTGAAAATCCAGAAGTTGTGAAAAATGTTTTTGTTTTAGAAACTTTTATGAGGGGCTGCGCTTATACTTTTGTAAAGAAAAAATATGGTCCTTTGTCTCTTGAGCGTTTGAGGCAGAATTTAAGTGCTAGGACAAACTTAAAGGACAATATAAAACGAAAATTGTTTAAGATTCCTGTTGGGGTTTCTGTAGAGCCTGTTCCAAAACCTATTGGCGAGGTGGGTATTCATGAATATAAGGATGTTCCGCAGTATGTTGAAAAAGTAGTTAATGTTTCAGATAGATTTAAGAAACCTAGAAAGCCGGATAGGTTTAAAAAAAGAAGGAGAAGGTTATTGGAAGGAGATGAAACACTCATTGGTCATAAGGATTTAATTAAGGATAAAATAACTAAAAGAGTTCTTGCATCAGTGAATGTTGCTGATAAATATATAGTTGATGAGCCTAACTTAGATGGTATTGATTTACAAGTTTTGAATAAGATTAAGAAGAAAAGAAAAATTAAGAATATGGAAAAAGGATGGGAGCTTATTCAGAAGTATGGAAAGAAATTTAATTTACAGGAAGGACACGATACTAATGTTAAATATTATTTAGTGAATGATGTGTTCGGGTTGGGTAGGATAGAACCTTTTTTGCATGACCATCAAATAACTGGTATAATTTGTGATGAATATAACAAACCTATTGAAGTGGAATTTCAAGGAAAAAAACTTGAGACAAATATCAAGTTTGCAAGTAAGGAAGAATTGAAAGAATATTTATCTGGTGTTGCTGAGAAAATCGGTGTGAAGTTAGATAAAAAAAATACAAGTGCTGAAGGAAGTCTTAGAGGATTTACGTTCTTTTTAGATGCTGGAGAAAATTTGGAGAATCCTAAGTTTAGTGTGAGGCGGGGATGAAGAAAGTATTTTTTGTTTTGGTTGTTGTAGTTGTTTTAGTTGTTTTTGGAGGGCGTTTATGGTTAGACCATATTTTTAGGCCTCCTCCTGAAATGATAGCGGGTTATGAATTCTGTGAGACTAAAGACGATTGTTTAGCTCAACCGGATATTTGTCGGTGTATGAATGGAGAATATTATGATATACTTGAGACGGATATCTGTGAGGAATTTGATTGTGTGGAACAATGCGAGGATTTTGGTTGTGTGTGTATAGATAATAGGTGTGAGAAAGGGTCTACAATTGGAAAATGAAAAAAATATTAATTAGTTTACTAATAGTTGGAGTTCTTTTTTTGATAGTTGGGTGTGAGTTAGGAACGGAGCTATGTGCTGGTATGAGTTTGAGCGATGCTAGAAAAATTGCTTTGGATAGTGAATGTAATCAAGGAAATTTGGGGAAGGCTCTTTGTAATGAAGGTACAAAAACCTGGTGGATAGATTTAGATATTGAAAAACAGGGGTGTAATCCTGCTTGTGTTGTGAAAACTGAAACTGGAGAGGTTAGTATTAATTGGAGGTGTACTGGGTTAATTGTGGAAGATATAGATTGTCCTGAGGAAGTTGGGGAATTTTGTACTCAGGAATATGACCCGGTTTGTGGTGATGATGGGAAGACCTATAGCAATAGTTGTGTGGCTTGTCAAAATGTAAACAAATATAAACCAGGAGAATGTTAAAATAATAAGGTTTATATAAGAAAAAATGGACTATGATGCTATGAAAAGGGGTGTGGGAATTTTATTAGTATTAGTTGTTGGGCTAGTTGTGTTTTCTTTTATTAGTCAGTATACTGGTGCTACTGCTTATGGTTATAGCGGTAGTGGTTATTCTAGTGGGAGATTTTTTGCTGAAAGATCTGAAGAGGAAACTACTCGAATAGAAATTGTTTCTCCTGATTCTCCTGATATTGTGAATGAGAACGGCAGATATGTTGTGAGGCAAGGCCAGGTTGTACATTTTGAAATTTATCCTAACAAGGATGGTATATGGGATGATAAGGTAGACTTTAGGAATGCGATTAGTGGTCTTAAAGTTGATAGTATAGGAGATATATGTAAAATTGGTTTTGAGTTAAATCCTGGAGAGAGTGATTCTGGTTCTAATTGTTATACACCCAGAAAAGCATCTTTTAGGGTACCTTACGACAGAAGGCCAGCTTTATATGTGATAACAGCTTGTCCTAGCAGTGTACCAACTAATAACTGCGTAAATAATAGAGTCTATTCTGATAAAATTCTGGTTGTGAAATCATCTCCTGGAGATGTAGAAAGAAGTACAACTTTTTATCAAGGACAAACTGGTCCTAGTTATTAGTATTTCCAACTAACTTTTATTTCATCTATTCTTTGATATGGTTCTATGTCCGGATGTTTTGTTCGGTTTCCTGCTTTGTATTCTAAGATTCCTTGTATAGCGATCATCGCAGCATTATCTCCAGAATATTTTAAAGGAACTGCATAAAACTTAGCATTTCTTTCTCTACACATTATTGAAAGCATTTCTGAAAGTCTTTTATTTGCCGCCACTCCTCCGATTATAACCGCTTCATTTTTTCTTGTATGCGCTAATGCTCTTTCTGTAACTTCTGTTAGCATTGCAAATAATGTTTCTTGTATTGAAAAACAGAGATCTTCTTTTTTAGCTCCTTTTTTAAATTTGTCAATTGCTGATGTGATTATGCCTGAGAAAGATAAGTCCATTCCTTTTATTGTATAAGGTAGTTCTATGTATTTTCCTTTTTTTGCCAATTCTTCTATTTTTAGGCCTGCTGGAAAACCTAGGTTTATAGATCTACCAAACTTATCTAAGGCGTTTCCTAAACCCATGTCAATACATTCTCCTAGTAGCCTAAATCTTTCACCCTCTAAAGAAATTATTTGTGTATTGGCGCCGGAAACAAAAACGTATATGGGATTTTTTGTTTTTGTGAAGAAATGCGCAGATGAAAGGTGAGAGATACAATGATTTACACCGATTAATGGTGCATTTAGATCTTTTGCTATATCTTTTGCTGCATTTAGGGTTTCTTTTAGTGATGGTGGAAGTCCTGGTGATTTTGAATAAGCCACTAAGTCTATTTTTTTAATATTTGCTTCTTTTATTGCTTTTTTAATTAATCCGGGGAATACTTTTTTATGATGCTGTGCTGCTTCTGATGGGATTATTCCTCCTGTTTCTTTAGTGTACATATCCCTAATATCTGATAGGATATTTCCTTTACTTGTTACTATTGCACACCCTGCCGTATGGGCGGTCCCTTCTAAAGATAGGCATATCATCTTTTATTTTTAGCTTTTAGTGTATTTAAACTTTTTTTGTTATATCTGCAAAGAAGCAGTCTTAAACTCATCAAATAATTTCATATGTACTTTAGCGTCTCTTGTGTTTTTTATATGCGCTGCTTTTTCACATAATTGTTTTATGAACTGATAGATTTTTGCTTCTACTTGCTCTTCATCTTTTATAATAATCGGAGAATAGATCTCTAATTTTTCTACCGGGTCTAAAGTTGGATCATCGATTATTACTCTGTCTTTTGATTTTATGTCTAAAAATATTTGTGTTAGAAGTTCTTCTGGATTTTTTAAGAGATATTCTTTATTTATGGTTTGGGGTTTGTCTCCCTTATCAAATCCTATCTCTAATTGTGCTCTAATCTCTTTTGGTTTGAAATTAGTTACATTGATGTGTTTTATTGTTAAGGTGGTCATGGTAATTTTTTAGCTAGTTTATTGAGATTTTTTATAACTTTTTCTATAGTGTAACCCCTTAATTCTTTTATTAGGTTTTTATTTTTTAAGTCTTCTATGGTTAAGGGGAGGGCAATACCCCTTATTGAAGAATAATTTTTTATGTATAAGGAAAGGGGAGAACGAGAAATTTTACCTGATGGTGATTGTGAAGGATCTATGTTGATATAGCCTTGTTTTTTCTGATGGCCTGCTACTACTTTAATGTTTTTTAGTTCTTTGTTTATTTTAAGAGCCCATCTTCCAGTAAAGGAGTCTTTTTGGTGGTTTATATCTACATGGAAGTTTTTTTCATAAAAAGAATGAGGAATTTTCTTTTTTAATAAAAGGTATATATGGAAGGAGTTTCCTGTCCACATAGGAAATATTTTATACTCTAATCTGAAGGTTTTATCTTTTTTTATGGTTTCTATTAATTTTAGGGCTACTAATTGTGCTTTTTCTGCTGGAATGTCTTTTCTGTCTATGTCAAAATATACTCTTTCTAAGGGTTTATTTGGGTGTTCTTGATTGACTGCGTAATGTAGCTCTATGAGTTTTCTAGGAACGAAATATTGCCAAATTTTTATTTGGATATTGGACAATTGGGATTCTATGTCTTTTAGGTGGATGTTGCCTTTTCTTAGTTCCTGGAACTTTTTGTTGATTTTTTTTAGGTCTTTTATGTATAAAGGAGGGTGATTTGAGCCTCTTCTTACTATTTCAGTGTCTTTTAGCTTCATAATGGTGGCTATTTCCCTGTTTTTTAGGAATTTCTTTAGTTTTGGAAATACCTTTACATAGTAAAATATTACGTCCTGAGACATACGAAAAGAAAGGATTAAATAGTATATAACTGTTATGAAATTATATGGTCGAGCAGGTTAAAATCTGTATTGCGTGTGGTAAGAATATAGGTGAGAATAGTTGTATACGCTGTGGGTCTTTAGTGTGTGATTTGTGCTTTAGTAGAGAAAGAAGTTTATGTGCTAATTGTATTGCTGGTAAGACTTGAATATTATTCAAAAGACATGACCTGAAATCCGTGTTTTTCTATATCTTCCTTAGGCCAAAATTTTAGGTCTTTTGTTTTAAGGATATAGGTTATTTTCTTTTCTATTTTTCTTCCTGTGTAGGATTTAGTATCTGGATCCCATTCTTCAAGAATTAGTGTATCTCCTGGAGCGCATTCAAAATCTGCCAATCTAAGATCAAATTTCTTTTTTCCTTCTAAAACAGCTTGGAATAATTCTGGCCAGGCTTTCTTTTTGATTTCCATTTGTTTTAGTTAGGCCTTACTGGTATTATTTTGTTATGTATTCTTCAATATATATTTTCTGAACGACGCATACGTGACAAACACGCGCAGGGTTTATAAAATTAAAGACTTTATTTATTCTATGGAATTTATTGACAAGAGCACTATAAGGTTAGACAAGGTCATAAATGAATTAGATAGATTTGTGGTCAAGTTTACAAAAATACTGGAAAAGCATACAGATTACGTTATTGTTAGCGGATATGTTTCTATTTTGTTTGGGAGGTCCAGGTCTACTGAGGACGTAGACGTTTTTATTAAGGAAGTAAATAAAGAGAAGTTTAATCTTCTTTGTAGTGATTTAATAGAAAATGGATTCTGGTGTTTAAATACGAGTAATGTTGATGAAATGTATAAATATCTAATGGATGATCTGGCAATACGCTTTGCTTTAAAAAATGAAACTATTCCAAATTTTGAAGTTAAAGTTGCGAAAGATAGGTTAGCAAAAGAAACGTTCAGCGATAGGATTACTGTTATAACTAAACTTAGTGAGGTTTATGTTTCTTCATTGGAGAAGCAAATAGCCTTCAAGAAGTATTATTTAAAATCTGATAAGGATTTAGAAGATGCGAAGCATATTGAAGAAGTGTTTGGAGAAAAGATAGATTTTAAAAAGATTGATGATTATAAGAGACTTATAGAAAATGAAAAAACTTAAACCTGGTAGGGATAATAAAGAAGATAGGATGAACTTTGTAGACTACTGGGCTAATTATGTTAAAAATAATCCTGATGAAGTTTGGAGTGAACAACAGAAGGTAATTATTGATAGTCAAATAAGGAATGCTAGGGCTTGTAAATTGTCTGTTGGACGCTATTTGAAGATTAAAAATAAGGGTTAAAAAGTATCACAATAAGAATTATTAAATTTAGGCAGTCGAAGCACATTAAAAAATTTAGAGAATGGCAAAAAGTAAATAAAAAAAATCCAAGAGTAGTAAAACTCCTGGATTCGCTAGCAGAGGTTGGATTTGAACCAACGACCTCTGGGTTATGAGCCCAGCGAACACTCCTGATTGAACACTACCTTTAAGGCAATTCTGTTCTACTCTGCTTCTCTGAATAAAGATAAATTCATTTTTAAAGGTTTTCATAAAGTTTATAAACAAATATTCGCAGATTTTTGATATGGTATTTCAAAAAGAGCAAAGACCAATGAGATGGGGAGTTTGTCATATCTATGCCAGTTATAATAATAGTATAATCCATATTACGGATATTACAGGTTCTGAAACAATAGCGAAAGCCTCTGGCGGCATGGTTGTTAAAGCACATAGATTAGAAAGTTCTCCTACTGCTGCAACAAATGCTGCTAAAATTGCAGGAGAGGCTGCTCTTGAGAAAGGTGTGAATGCTATTCATATTAAAATTAGAGCTCCTGGCGGGCATAATGGGCCTAATAATCCTGGTCCTGGTGCACAAGCCGCTATAAGAGCTTTATCTAGAATGGGTTTAAGAATTGGTGTTATTGAGGATGTTACTGCTACTCCTACTGATGGTTGCAGAAAAAAGCACTTTAGGCGTGGACGTCGTGTCTAATATTTTGAATGAATTAATTTTAATAGAAGATTAATTGAAAATCAAATTATTTATTAACGAAATCAAAGATTTCTAGTCTACGTATTACGTAGACCCATATTTTTTAGCAAAACCCTTCACCCGAATACTCTTTTGCTTCTCTACCCTCTTCATCTTTTCTATAAACTCCGGTCTTAACTCGGGTTCATTCTCATCTTCAATATACTTAGTTACTACAAATTGTATGGCCTCGCCTTTATCTCTCAGCCCATATTTCGCCTTTACCACGTTTAATACCCGATTCGTATTTTCATTGATTTGAACTAATGCTTGTACCATTTTATTTCACCTTATTTTAACTAAGTTTAACTTATCTATAAATCTTTTGGTTGCCTAAAACTCTGCGTCGCTTTGCTCTTCGCCTTCACTACGTTCAGGTATGCATAATATTAAATAGAACATTTAAAGAGTAGATTTTACTATGACTTTATCAAATCTCAAAAAAGAACTCCAACAATTAAAAAACCCAGAAAAAGCAAAAATTCTTTCAAATTTTTTTAAAACAGGAAAAGGTCAGTATGGAGAAGGGGATATTTTTCTTGGGATCCCAGTTGGAGATTCAAGAGCTATTACTAAAAAATATAAAGATATTCAATTTAGCGATATAAAAAAATTGCTTTTGAGTAGGATTCATGAAGAAAGATTAGTAGCACTTTTAATTCTTGTTGATAATTACCAAAAAACATTTGATAAAAAAATTATTGACTTTTATTTATCTCATACAAAGTACGTGAATAATTGGGATCTGGTGGATTTAACTGCGCCTAAGCTTTTAGGTCCTTACTTACTTGATAAAGACCGTTCGGTACTTTACAAATTAGCTAATTCTAGTGATTTATGGGAAAAAAGAATATCTGTAATTTCAACTTTTGTTTTTATAAGAAATGGAGAATTTGAGGATACTTTTAAGATTTCTGAGATTTTATTGAAAGATAAGCATGATTTAATTCATAAGGCTGTTGGGTGGATGTTAAGAGAGGTTGGAAAAAAAGATCAAAAGGAAGAAGAAAGGTTTTTGAAAAAATATTATAAAAAAATGCCAAGAACAATGTTAAGGTATGCTATAGAAAGGTTTGACGAAGATAAAAGAAAGTTTTATATGAAAAAATGATCAATATTCATCAGGAATATCTTCTTTTACATCTACTTGAGTTGTTGGTTTAATTTCTTTTTTATTCGAACTGGTTTTAGGAGGTTCTATTTTAGGAGTTTCTTTTTTTAGGTTTATGAGGCCTTGTAGTAAAAATAAAATTCCTATTACTCCAAATAAAACACTCGAACTTATGACTATTTTGTTTATGGTTGAAAGATCTATTTGAGATCTTAAATTTTCTGGGATCCTTGGTGAGCCTGCTTGAATACCTTCTTTAACTGTCGATCTTATTGTTGTTAAGCCTATTACCATCCCTGCGATAAGAATTAAGGATAAAACTATTTGAATAATTCCTATAATGAACTTTAGAGACATAGATTTTATTAGTTTTTATGTATATTTAAGAGTTGCTTTTGGTAAACTATTAAAAGTGAGAAAACCCTTATTTTGAGAGATGATAACTATTGATGGAAGCGTTTTGGAAGGTGGAGGACAAATACTTAGGACATCCTTAGGCCTCTCAGCCTTAACTCAACAATCTTTTACAATTAAAAATATCAGAGCAAAAAGAGAGAATCCCGGATTAAGGGAACAACATTTACAGGCTATTAAATCTGTTAAAAAATTGTGCGATGCTGAGGTTTCTGGGGACGAGTTGTATAGCAAAGAATTGAAATTTATCCCTGGCAAGATAACAAAAAAGAAATTAAAAATTCAGGTTAGAACTGCTGGCTCTACAGCATTGATATTGCAAACTCTTTTTTTAGCTAGTTTGAATAGTGATTTAAATGTAAGAATAATTGGTGGTGGTACTTGGAATTTGTATGCTCCGAGCATCTTATACTTACAAGAAGTTTTTTTACCTTTATTAGAAAAAATTGGATTAAAAAATAATATAGAGGTTTTAAGAAATGGATTTTATCCTAAGGGCGGTGCTATTGTTGATTCTAAAATTAAAAAAACTAAATTAGAATATTTGGATTTGATTGAGAGAAGAGAGTTAAATAGCATTGGTTTATTTTCTATTGCATCTTCACATTTAAAAAAAGCTAATGTTGCTGAAAGACAATCTCAATCTGCTGTGGGTTTAATTGGAAGAAAGTTCTCTGATATTCCTATTAGACGGAAAGTAGAGTATGTTGATTCTGTTTGTCCTGGTTCTGGTATTTTGTGTAAGTTTGATTTTGAAGATAGTTTGGTTGGTTATGATGTTGTAGGCGAGAGAGGTAAACAAAGCGAGGTTATTGGTAGGGAATGTGCCGAGGGATTGTTAAGGTATGTAGATGGTAAAGCAACGGTGGATGGGTTTATGTTAGATCAGTTATTGCCTTTTTTGGCTTTTGGTAAAGGTGGAAAGTTTAAGTTTTTAGAGATGACAGAGCATGCTAAAACCAATATTGAGATTATTAAGAAGTTCTTGGATGTTAAGTTTAAGGTTAAAGATGGTCTAATTGAAGTTGAAACTTGAGAATTTTAGTTGATAGAAATATTTATAAATGTTAACTATCGTTACTTTTAACTATGGTTAACAAAAATGGATTTTTATTGCCTCAGGAGATTGAAGTATTTTATGTAATACCTACCATCAGGAGGTATTTGGCTGTTTATATGAAATCTGGTGGGTTAAAACAGAGCAGGATAGCTGAATTACTGCAGATAGATAGGGCTGCTGTGAGTCAATATATCAGTAAAAAAAGAGGGGCAAAAGTAAAGTTTAATAAGTCCATTTTGGAAGAAATTTCCAAATCTGCTTCAAATATAGATGATAAGTTTTCAGTTTTGAGAGAAATTCAGAGATTGTTGAGGGTTGTAAAGGATTCAGGAGAGCTATGTAGGATTCATAGACAGTTCTGTAATGTGACTGAGCAATGTAGGCCGGTATTGGTTAATTGTTGCGAGGATAGGAAATGAAAGTTTATTTGGATAATGGAGCAACAACTAAGGTAGATCCTGAAGTTGCTAAAGTAATGGATGTTTATCTTACTGAAAAGTATGGTAATCCTTCTTCTGTTCATGATTTTGGATCAGAGGCAAAAGAGGCTCTAGATAGTTCAAGAAAGATTGTTGCTAAGGCTATTGGTGCAAAGCCAGAGGAAATTGTTTTTACTAGTTGCGGTTCTGAGTCAAATAATACTGTCTTGAAAGGATTGGCTCTTTCAAAAGGAAAGGGGCATATTATAACAACAAAAGTTGAACATCCTTGTATTTTAGAGACTTGTAGGTATCTTGGAGGTAAGGGTTTTGAGGTTACTTATTTGAATGTGGATAAAGAAGGTTTTGTTGATTTAGAAGAATTAAGGAATTCAATTAAAGAAGATACTATTTTAGTAAGTGTTATACATGCGAATAATGAGGTAGGAACTATTAATGATCTGAAAGCAATAGGAAAGATATGCAAAGAAAAAAACATTCCTTTTCATTCTGATTGTGTTCAGAGTTTTACAAAGGTACCTGTTGATGTAAAAAAGTTTAATTTATCTTTTGCTTCTTTTTCTGCCCATAAGATACATGGTCAAAAAGGCGTTGGTGCTTTGTATATTAAAAAAGATGTAGATATTGACAAATTGCTACATGGTGGACATCAAGAAAGGGATTTAAGAGCTGGGACTGAAAATATTCCTGGAATTGTTGGGTTTGCTAAAGCGGTTAAGGTTGGGATTGATAAGAAACATGTTAAGCATATGACTTTGCTTAGAGATAAATTGATTAGGGGTATAGAAAAAGAAATCCCTAATGTTAAATTAAATGGTTCTAAAGAAAGAAGATTATGCAATAATGTAAATTTTTCATTTTTGGGTGCTGAGGGGGAATCTATTGGTGCCTTACTTAATATTGAGGGTATAACTTCTTCAAATGGAAGTGCTTGCAGTAGCCAGAGTTTAGAACCTTCACATGTTTTAATGGCTTTAGGTTTGAAGCATGAAGAAGCACAAGGAGCTGTAAGATTTACCTTAAGCAGGTTTACAACAGAAGAAGAGATAAACTATGTTTTAGCTAAATTGCCTAAAGTAATTGCTAAACTAAGAAAAATCAGTCCTATAGTGGAGTTTCTTAAGAAGGTTTAAAATGTACTCTAAAAAAATAATGGAAATGTTTCAGGATCCCAAGTTTGCTGGAGATATGGAAAATCCTGACGGGAAAGGCAGAGAGGGGAACTTTCGTTGCGGAGATATTCTCGAGATTTATCTTAAAGTTGAAAATGTTGATGGCAAGGAAATAATTAAAGATATTAAATATAAAACTTTTGGATGCGTTGCAGCTATTGCATCTTCAGAAGCGTTATGTGGTCTTGCTAAAGGAAAAACCGTGGATGAAGCTTTGAAAATAACTAAAGATGATATTATTAAATACTTGGGTGGAGAGATTCCTCCTGTAAAAATTCATTGTTCAATTCTTGCTTCACAAGCTTTAAAAAAGGCTGTTGAGAATTATAGAGGGCAGTTATCAAATAAGAAGGAGGATAAATTGGGAAAAATAACCAAAGAAACAAATTTAGGAGAAATTGTTGTGAAGTGTCCTGAAGCTATTGGAGTCTTGTTTGAGTTTGGTGTTCATTGTGCTGGATGTCATGTTGCAGAGTTTGAAACTTTGGAGCATGGTTTTAAGGCCCATGGTATGAGTGATGAAGAGATAGACAAAGCTGTTGAAAAAATAAATGAAATGATTGAGAAGAAGACTACTAATTAAGTTTTTACAATGGAATATTATGAAACAATCTCTGAAGGATATGATGAACTTTATGGAGAGGAGCAGGTAGAGAAAGCGAGAATGGTTTTAAGGTATATTAATCCTAAAGGTCGTTTGTTAGATGTTGGTGCTGGAACTGGTGTGGCTACTAGGTTATTCGAGAGGTATTGTGAATGTGTTGCTTTAGATCCTTCTGAGAAGCTTTTAGAACGGTATGATGGTAAGAAAATAGCTAGTAAGGCTGAAAATATACCCTTTCCTAAAGATTGTTTTGATGTTGTTATCTCCCTTACAGCATTGCATCATTCTGATTTGAAAAAGGCTTTAGAAGAGATATTTAGGGTGGTTAAACCTAATGGTCAAATAGCAATTAGTATGCTTAAAAAGGCTGAATTTGATATTTCTTTATTTAAGGATTTTAAGAAAATTGATGGAGGAAAGGACTGGATATTTGTTAAAAATGTATGAACTTGGTACTCAAAGGACTGATATGGAAGTTGCCCTTTTTATTGCAACGCATATACGACACCCTTGTAAAGTTAATGTGGAGGAACAAGAGCATGATCTGAAAGAGTTTTATATCAGGTTGGCAAGAGGAACAATCCCTCAACTAAGGGACGAGCAGGCTAGAGGGTTCCTAGAAAAAGTAATTGAGGAATATACCTAATCAAACATACCGAACAATCCACCTTTTTTCCTTTCTTCTTTTTGCTTCTCTTCTTTGATTTTATCTTTTCCTAATATGATAAAGCCTTTATTTCCGGGTTTTTCTTTTTTAAGATCAAATTTCATATCTTTTATTTTTCTGTCTCTTTCTTCAATTTGTTTAAGCATTTGATTTTTGAATTCTGTCTTGTAGTCTTTTACTTCTTCTTTTGGTTTTGAAGGTTTGAATTTCTTTTCTATTTCTTTTTTCTTTCTTATTTTTCTAATTATTCTTAATCTTGTCCTAAAAAATGCTAGGTATAATAAGAGAAGTATTACTATTATTATTAATGTCCAATACATTATACCAGTATTAATGCTTAGTCCTGTAGAAGTGATTTGTACATCTTCAAATACCCTATCTTGGACTTCTACAGTATATGTCCCTGGATCAACTTCTCTTGCGAGATCAATTCTTAATTCTCCGTTTGGTTTGATGCTTGTTTTTTTTGTTATTACTGATGAAGCTTCCAGACTTATTAGTTTTATTTCAATTGGATCTGTGTATTTTACATTTCCTATGTTTGTTATTATTAAAGTTTCATTTTCTATTCTAAAATCTAATTCTTGTAATTCTCCTACGAAGATACTCCTTTCTTGTTTTATTTTTGATGTAGATGCGGTTATTTTCCAGGATCCTGGTATGGAGTCTTTAGGGAAAGTAAATGTGATGGGCGTATCTGATTGAATAGAATCTTGGTACATGCTTTTTCCATTAGTGTTGCTAATTTCAACATTAACTAGTTCTGCTATGATATCGTTGGCTTGGTCATAAAGAATGGGTTTAATTGAGATTTCTTCTCCTGGACGGAATGAACCTTCTGGAATTTCTATTTGTATTGAGGTTGGGATGGGTATTATTTCTATTGATGTCTCTGTTTCTCCTCTGTTTCCTGCAACATCATCTACAGCTATTTGGATAGTTAATTGACCGGATTTTATATCTTCTGGAAGGTCTAATTTAATATCAAATTGTCCATTTCTTTTCATTTCTGTTCTATAAATTTTATCTCCTACGTATACTGTTACTGTGCCTTCTTGTATTTTTTCTTGGAGTATTGTGTCAGCTGCTCCGAATAATGTAACTGTTGTTCCTGGTAAGGCTGATTGTTTATTAGTTTCTGCAAAAACAGAAATTTCGGTTACTAATGTGAATTTTGCTATGTTTTCGAAACTACCTTTGTTGCCGTAAATATCATTTAATTCTATGTTAATTATGTAATCTCCAGGAACGTTGTTTAAGGTGTTATATTTGTAGTCTAGAATTCCATTTTGGATTTGTGTTGTTTCTACTACGTGATTTTCATTATCTAATGTTAAATAAACTGTTGCCAGACCTTCGAAAGGGTCTTTATTTAATTTTGAGATTTTTCCTGTTAGTTCAATATTCCTACCCGATTGGATTAAGTTATTTTCTAATGAGAAATTTGCTATTAATTCATCTGTTATTGTGAAGTCATTTGTTTTTGTTTGGTCTATTATTTCATTGTCTAAGATAAATGCGGCTAAAATAAAGCATTCTCCTATTGTTGAGAAAGGTATTGCTAATTTTTCATCGATATCAAATTGTTCTCCTCTTCTTGTAGTTATGTATCTTATTAAGAGAGGGATTTTCTCTTGGCAGCTTAATTCTAATTGAAATCTGCCTCCCATGTCTCTATCTTGGAGTAAGTATCCTGTGATATCAACTTCATCTCCTAGATTGTAGGTATCTTTTGGTGTGTTGTCTAATAGGATCAGGCTAAAAACGCTTGGTATTAGCAATAATACAAATAAACTAGGTATCACTCTTTTCATGTGGTTATAACTTAATATCTGGATATTTAAAGCTTTTTCTTCGTTACATTTAAATATATAAGATTTGATTGTAAATTATATGAAATATGGTGAATTAAGGCATTCTGCTGCGCATGTGCTTGCTGCTGCTGTGAAACGACTATTTCCTAATGTTAAATTAGCTATAGGTCCTGCAATAGAAGAAGGGTTTTATTATGATTTTGAGAATAAGAAACCCTTTATTCCTGAAGATTTAGAAAAGATAGAAAAAGAGATGAAGAAGATAATTAAAGAGAATTTGCTTTTTAAGAGAATAAAGAAAACAAGGAAAGAAGCTGAGAATATTTTAAGGGATGAGCCTTATAAGTTAGAGTTATTGAAGGATATTCCGGACGATAACATCTTTTTTTATTCTAATGGAGACTTTATTGATTTATGTGCTGGACCTCATGTAAAAACTACTAAGGATGTAAAAGCTGTTAAACTATTGAAGATTGCAGGTGCTTATTGGAAAGGAGATAGTAAAAATAAACAGTTGCAAAGAATATATGGTATTGCTTTTCCTAGCAAAAAAGAGCTTGATGATTTTTTAAAAAATATAAAAGAAGCTGAAAAAAGAGATCACAGAAAAATTGGGAAGCAAATGGAATTGTTTTCAATCCATGGTGAAGCTCCTGGAATGGCTTTTTTTCATGGCAATGGAAATTTTATTTGGGATAAGCTTTCTGAGTTTATGATTTTTGAAATGGAAAAACTTGGATATGAAATGAATAGGACTCCAATTATTCTTAATAAAGAACTTTGGTTAAAATCTGGGCATTGGGATCACTATAAAGAAAATATGTATTTTACAAAAATTGAAGGTGCTGATTATGCTGTAAAACCAATGAATTGTCCTGGAAATATTTTAATTTTTAAAAATAGATTGCATTCCTATAGAGAGTTGCCTATTAAAGCAGGAGAGTTTGGGATAGTTCATAGACATGAGCTTTCTGGTGTATTATCTGGGCTATTTAGAGTTAGGGCTTTTACTCAGGATGATGCTCATATTTTTTGTACTGAAGAGCAAGTAAAAGATCAGATAATTGAATTAATTAATTTAACTGATAAGGTTTATTCTGTTTTTGGGTTTGATTATGATGTTGAGTTGTCTACTATGCCTACTGAAGCAATGGGGACTCTTAAAATGTGGAAAACTGCTGAAAAAGCTTTATCTGAGGCTTTGAAAACTAGAAAAATAAAATTTACTATTAATGAAGGTGAGGGTGCTTTTTACGGCCCTAAGATTGATTTTCATGTAAAAGATGCTTTAGGTAGGAGTTGGCAGTGTGGAACTATTCAATTAGACTTTTCTATGCCTGAAAAATTTGATTTGACTTATGAGAATATAGATGGAAGGAAACACAGACCCGTTATGATTCATAGAACTATTTATGGTTCTTTTGAAAGGTTTATTGGTATATTAATAGAGCATTATGCTGGAAAATTTCCTTTGTGGTTAAGTCCTGTTCAAATTAAGATTTTAACATTAACTGATAAAAATAAAAAATATGGCAAGGAAGTTTATGAGAAGTTTAAGAAAGAAGGTTTAAGAGTTGTGTTGGACGATAGAAGTGAGAGTATGGGAAGGAAGGTTAGGGATGCTCAGCTAAGTAACTTTAATTATATAATTACTGTTGGTGATAAGGAGCAGAAAAATAAAACTTTGGCTGTTAGAACTTTGGATGGGAAGGTTAAATTCGGTGTTAAGATTAATAGTTTTCTTAAGAAGGTTTTAGATGAGATTGATAGGAAGGAGTAAGGTTTAAAAATAAAAAATCCTCCCCTGCAATAACCCTTTTAGAAAAAGCGTTAGCGGAAAATAGAGCTGTTTCTTTAAATATAAATTTAGAAATAAAAAAATGGGGGTTTGTTTAGGAAATAATCTGATGGTTATTTATTTAGAAACAATAATCAATTCGTCCTTAAAATCCAAATATCCTTTCTTTTGGAATTTCTTAATCCTTTCTAAAAATTTTAAAGCGTCTTCCTTTTTTGGAAAGTTATCTGTATTGTGTATAAACTTAAAAAAATTCCCTAAATCATAGACGTTTTTATTAGTAATTATATCCCCAACAAATATCCTCATCTTGAATTTAGCTACTCTAACTTTAAACCCATTCTTATTATAATAATTTTGAATATACTCAGAATAATTAAACTCGGGATATACTTGCTCAATCATTATACTCTAATGGTCACTATTTTTTGGAAGTGTTAAGATCATTAATTGTCCTTTTTGTTTAATTAAAGATATGGCTTTATCTAATTGCTTTTTATATTCTTCTTCATTATCTGCCCAATAATAATTAGTATGTGATGTAAATACAGTATCATATCTCTTTTTTGGTTTGAGACTTTCCAAAGTATCTATAAAAGATTCTCCTACCTTATTTTCAAATCCTAAAAACTTCTTTGCAGAAAGCAAAGCTTCCTTGTTTGGTTCAATAATATCGCAGATGTAATCTTTATCCAACCTATCTAATATCTGTTTTGTTGTATGGCCTTCTCCACATCCTATATCTAAAAACTCTTTTCCTTTAAACAAAATAGCTATTCTTTTAACTATACCAAACCAATCTTCTACAAACGTTCGGAGATATATATTTTCATAAACACTGGTGATTCTTCTATCTCCCCAAAATACCCATTCAGTCATGGATATACTAACGATAAATGGCTTTTAATCTTTTCTGTACAATCAAGTGATTATTTACTATATTCTCAAAATAAAAAAACGGAGGGTTTTTAGTAAGAAACTTTAAATAACAGCTTTTTGTCTTATTTTTCCTATGGAACTCTTATTTCCTTATGAGGAGCCTAGAAAGGTACAAAGGGCATTAATTACGCAGTTACAATCATGTATCGAGAATAAACAGAATTTGATAGTTCATGCTCCAACTGGTTTAGGTAAAACTGCTGCTATACTCTCTGTTGCTTTACCTTATGCCATAAACCATAATTTAACTGTGTTTTTTATTACTCCTAAACATAGTCAACACCATATTGCTGTAGAAACTTTAAAAGAGATTAGGGAAAAATATAAATTTGATTTCCAGATAGTCGATTTTATTGGAAAAAGGCATATGTGTTTACAGCCTGGTGTTGAGTTATTGCCTAATAGTGAGTTTCATTATTATTGCAGGGATTTGAGAGAGAAAGATACTTGCGAGTTTTTTCTTAATACTAAAAGTAAGGCTATTAGAGATGTTTGTTCGGATAATCTAAAAGAACCTTTGCATGTTGAGGAGTTGTTTAAGATATGTAAGAATCATTCTTTGTGTCCTTATGAGATGGCTGGAATTATAAGCAGGAAGGCTAGAGTTATTATTGCTGATTATCACCATATTCTAAGCCCTGGGATAAGACAATCTTTATTTAATAGAATTCAGAAGAATTTATCTGAGTGTATCATCTGTTTTGATGAAGCCCATAACGTTCCTAATAAATGTAGAGATCTGTTAACCGCAAGTTTAAGCTCTATAACAATAGATAGGGCCTTGAAAGAGAATAAGAATTTTAATTTTGATTATGAAGAAAATTTATTTAATATTCAAAATAATATTTCTGGATTAACCAAGAGTTTACCTATTGAGAAGAACGAGGCATTAATTAAAAAAGAAGATTTTAATGTTGAAAAAGGTTTGATTGAGCCATTGAGAGAAGCTGCGGATATTGTTAGAGAGAAACAGAAGCAATCTTCCTTAGGGAGTATTGCGAATTTTTTAGAGGCGTGGTTAGGGCCTGATGAAGCATTTACAAGAATAATCTCCAGGAATTTTACAAGACACGGCAAGCCTTATATCGGTTTAACATATAATTGTTTAGATCCTAGGTTGTTGGTTTCTCAATTAGATGCACATTCGTTGATATTTATGTCTGGTACTTTGAGTCCTACAACAATGTATTTGGATTTGCTTGGTCTTGATTCTAAAAAAACGATAACTACTGAATATAAGGATCCTTTTCCAAAAACAAATAGATTGAATTTAATTGTGCCAAGTACAACTACTAAATACTCTAAAAGAGATGAGATAATGTTCAAGAGAATTTCAAAAATGTGTTCTGATATGGTTAATGAGATACCCGGGAATGTAGCTATATTTTT
Source organism: Candidatus Woesearchaeota archaeon (assembly GCA_043817645.1). Lineage (GTDB taxonomy): Archaea > Nanobdellota > Nanobdellia > SCGC-AAA011-G17 > JACPIM01 > JBBSXW01. The sequence continues at coordinate 50,159 of JBDRGP010000029.1, read as the reverse complement.
TCCTTCTTACAGTCTTAGAGATAATGTAAATTATTTTTTTCAACACGAAATAAAAAAAAGAATTGTATTAGAGCAGCCTAGGTTGACAAAACCTGAAAAACAAGGTTTGATAGATGCTTTTAAATCTCTTAGTGAGGAAGGTGCGGTTTTACTTGGAGCGTCTTCTGGAAGTTTTGGCGAGGGTATTGATCTCCCTGGGAACTTTTTAAAGGGTGTGATTATTGTCGGATTGCCTTTAGCTAAACCTGATTTAGAAACACAAGAATTAATTAATTATTATGACTCGAGATTTTCAAAAGGATGGGATTATGCTTATGTTATTCCTGCGATTATTAAGAGTTTACAGAATGCTGGAAGATGCATTAGATCCGAAACTGATAAAGGCTGTATAATTTATTTAGATGAGAGATATGCTTGGGATAATTATAAGAAATGTTTTCCGGATGATGCGGCTTTTGATATTACTAAATTACCTGTGGAGAGGATTAAAGGGTTTTTTAATAAGTAAAGTTTGCAGAATCGAATAGTGGACCTAATGTCCTTACTTGGAGTCCGTATCTAGAAATAAATCCTGGCCAGCTTGTTTCTAATGCTCCTGGTCTATCAGGTATTGGTTCTTGTGTGGCTACTAATTTTTCTTTATCATTAACTTTTACCCAATAAACTAACGATGGTGTACTTGGAACTGGTTTAGGTGCATGAAATAAATCTGGAGCAATTCCTCGGATTTCGTCTGGATTTCCCCCTATTATGGGTAATGCCTCCTGTATCTCTCCAGGGGATAGTTCAGTAAATGAATCTAAAACTCCTGCTTTGACTCTATCATCAAGAAATCCAACAAAACCTTTTTTTTCACCGCCATTTCCTCTTTCTCTTTTTAACAGTTCGGCCTTTTCTGGTGAGAAACATACTAGAAGATAATTAGCTTGGGTGGGCATATTGATCACTCCTCTTTGTTGCTTTTTTGCTTTTTATTTTCTTTTTCTTCTTCAATACCTAGTTCGTCAGCAGCAAATGTGCTTGGAACATCAATGAAATATTTGCCTTCTTCTAGTCTATAGACTAAAGGTTTTTTTCTAAACAGATCTACGAGGTCTAATTCAAATTTACCAGGTTTGAGCACTTTAATGTTTTCTAAGTCAAGGATTATTGGGAGGTCTTCTAGTTCGTCACCTATTATTTCCTTTACGTCTTTTTCCATCTGGTTTTTGTCTTCGTCGGTTAAGTTTCTTGTTAATGCCTGTGCTTCTTTTTGTGATTCTTTCTTTACAAAGAAAAAGAATTTACCGCCACAATTATTACAGCCTTTTAATAGGGCTTCACTTCCATCTTCATAGAAAGTATTACATCTAACACATTGATGTGACATAATCTAAATGGAAAATGCGAAGTATATAAAGATTTCTCAAGTATTTGATATGATTTAGAATCTGTGAAGGTTTAGGAAGGCCTTTATTTCATCCATGTATCTATATGCCTCTTCATAAATTTGGTTTTCTAAGTCATCTATTCTGCCTCTGATGACAAACTTTTCATAAAAGGCTCTTAAAAATCTCATAAAGCCAGCTTCCCATCTGTTTTCATAGTCTTTTAAGATGTAGGCTTTAATTCTCAGTTCTACTTCTCCCTTGTTTGTGTTTCTTTTTACACCACCGCTTTCTATTTCTACTTTTTCTAAGCCTAGAACTAGGAAATTAGTTTCAATTACAAACTTAAAATAGTCATTTATCTTCTTTTCTGCATACCATTTTATTTCTAGATGTTTTTGACCAGCGCCTGTATCTTCATCCCTGTATTCCTGCTCATTAAAATCATATTGATTCAATTCAAACCAACGAAAAAGTAGCTTGTAAAGTTCTTCTAAGGAGAAAATAGATTTATCTTTGATTTTGACGTTTGGTACTATTGTATCTCGTTGGACCATATCTTTAAAAGGTTAGGATTAGTATATAAATATTATTGTTTGACTATTAAGTCTAGTACACTTTTGGCTCTGTCTATAAGAGTGAAGGTTTCTGCCCAGCATTTTCCTTTCATTTTAGTTATTTTGTCTTTTATTAAAAGGTCTTCATAGACTTTCATCATAAATTCTCCGAATTTGCCTTTGTATCTTTTTTTGTAATTTGTTTCTACATAACCTTTAAATCTCATTGTGATTTCTGCTCTTTTTTTAAGCCATCTGAGAACTACTATTTCTACTACGATTTGGAATTTGAAATAACTATCTAACTTTCTGTAGGCGGTCCATTCCAGTTTTTGCTCTGATCCTGAAGGAGTGTCTTTGTTAGAGATGTTTTTTTCTGTGAAAACATAATAGTTTTCTGAGAACCAGGGGATAGTTTCTTTGTAAAGTCTTTTTAGATCAACCTCTCCTTTTTTTCTTATTTCTTCACCGAAGAACTTTTTATTTCCTATAACAAAATATTCAGGCATAAGAAAATAAGGTGATTAGTGATATATAAACGTTTATTTTTTCTTTATTAAGGTAGATTCGAAACATTCTAGTAATCTTGGTTCTAGTCTTAGAATATCTTTAATTGTAAGTAAGCCTACTAATTTTTTTCCTTTAATTACAGGAAGTCTTCTGACATCCTCTCTTTCCATCTTTTTTATTGCTTCTGAGAGATTTGCATCTGGAGAAACTGTTACCATTAAAGTTGTCATAACATCTTTTACTTTGGTTTTTTTGATATTTAATTCCTTTCCTACAGCGCCTTCTACTATGTCTTTTTCAGTTACAATTCCTAATAAATTATCTTTTTCTTTTACTATTAAACAGCCTACATTATTAGAAAGCATTTTTCTTGCTGCTTTTGGAAGAAGTTCGTCTTTTGTGGTTATAACTGGCCTTTTGTTCATGACTTCGGATACTTTCATCCTTAGTTTAGTCTTAGGCATGTTTTTAGAGTGGATTTTTGGGTTTATAAATTTTGGGAAAACTTAAATATCTGTATTTTAAGATTAATTAGTTATGGATCTTAAAAATATCGGAGGAAAATGGCAGGAGAAGTGGAAAGAGCATAAAGCGTTTAAGGCGCTTCCTAAGGGAAAGAAGTTTTACAATCTAGACCAGTTTCCTTATCCTAGTGGTTATGGTTTGCATATGGGACATGCCAGGACATATACTATTGGAGATGTGAGGGCCAGATTCAAAAGGATGCAAGGTTATTCTGTTCTTTATCCTATGGGTTTTGATTCCTTTGGATTGCCTGCTGAAAATGCAGCTATTGAAAAAGGGGTACACCCTAAAAAGTATACTGAAGATGCTATTGATAATTTTATATCTCAACAGAAATCTCTTGGATTGAGTTATGATTGGGATAGGATAATTAAAACTCATGAGAAGGAGTATTATAAGTGGGATCAGTGGTTATTTTTGAAGTTTTTTGAGAAAGATTTGGCGTATAGGAAAAAGGCTCCTGTAAACTGGTGTTCTAAGTGTAATACTGTTTTAGCTAATGAGCAAGTTAGTGGCGGGTTGTGCTGGAGGCATAGCGATACTTATGTGACTATTAAAGATTTAGAGCAGTGGTTTTTTAGAACAACAAAATATGCTGATGAGCTTTTAATGAGTCTTGATAAGTTGGATTGGGTTGAGACTATCAAAGACATGCAAAAAAATTGGATTGGAAGAAGTGAAGGTACATTAGTTGAGTTTGAATTAGAAGATGGTGGGAAGATTCCTATTTTTACTACAAGAATTGATACTATTTATGGTGTTACTTTTTTGGTTTATGCTCCTGAGAATCCTGAAGTGATGGAGTTAGTTAAAGGTACTACTTATGAGTCCAAGGTTAAGGATTTTATTGATAGAGTTGTTGTACAAGAAAGATTTGAAAGAACTTCTGAGGAAACTGAAAAAGAGGGATTGTTTATTGGCAGGTATGCCATACATCCCTTGACTGGTGAAAAGGTTCCTATTTATATTGCTAATTTTGTTTTATTTGATTATGGTACCGGGGTTGTTATGGCTGTTCCTGCTCATGATCAAAGAGATTTTGAGTTTGCTAAGAAATATGAAATTCCTATAAAAGTTGTTATTAAGCCAAAGAATACTGAGATTAATGGTGCTAATCTAGGCCAGGCTTATGTTGATGATGGTTTTTTAGTTAATTCTGGTGAATTTGATGGTAAGGGTAATAGGGATGCGATTAAAAAAATAAATAAACATTTAAAAAAAAATGGTTTGGGTGGTGAAACTGTTCAGTTTAAGTTAAGAGATTGGTTGTTGAGCAGACAGAGATATTGGGGAGCTCCGATACCTGTTGTTTATTGTGATTCTTGCGGTGTTGTTCCTGTGCCTTATGAGGAATTACCTGTTGGATTACCTTCTGATGTTGATTTTACAAAGGGCGGGAATCCTTTAGCTACTAGTGAGAAATTTGTAAATGCTACTTGCTATAAGTGCGGTAAAGATGCCAGAAGAGAAACTGATACTATGGATACTTTTGTTGATTCCAGCTGGTATTTTATAAGATATTGTAATCCTAAGAGTGATAAGATTATTGATAAAGAAGCCAGTTTTTGGTTGCCAATTGACCAATATTATAGTGGCAGGGAGCATGCTACTGGACATTTGATTTATTTTAGGTTTTTTACTAAAGCTATGAGGGACTTGGGATTATTAAAACTAGATGAACCAGCTTTGAGATTGTTTCAACAAGGGGATGTGAATAAAGGCGGTATTAGAATGAGTAAGAGTGCTGGTAATGTAGTTGATCCTATGGAGATTATTGATAAGTATGGGCCTGATGCATTAAGATTTTATTTAATTTTCGTTTCTAGCCCGGATAAGTCTTTAGAATGGAGTGATGATGGTATTGAAGTGGCTAATAGATTTTTGAAAAGGTTTAGTTTGTTAACTGATAAAAAAGTTGGGGATGGTGATGAGAAACTATTGAATAAAGTGCATAAAACGATTAAGGGTGTTACTTCGGATATTGAGAATTTTAAGTATAACTCTGCTTTGATAAAGATTGCTTCTTATGTTGATTTTTTAAATAGAAGTGGGGAAATTAGTAAGGAGAGCTTAGAGGTTGCTTGTAAATTAATTAGTCCATTTTGCCCTCATGTTGCTGAAGAATTGTGGAGCTTATTGGGTCATAGAGTTTTTATTTCTTTAAGTGAATGGCCTTTCTTTAATGAGAAATTTATTAATGAGGAATTGGATTATGAAGAAAGTTTTTTAGAGAATGTTAGGAAAGATATTGAAAATGTTTTTAGTTTGATTAAACGTGAAGGGGATGTTACTTTATTTGTTGCTCATAAATGGAAGTATGAATTTTTTAAGAAATTAAAGAAAGTTTTAAATGAGACGAGAAATTTGAATGAGGTTTTAGGGAAGGTTAAAGATGCAAAACACATGAAAGAGATTAGTTTTATTGTTAGGGGTGTTTTGAAGGATAAAAGTAAGATGCCTAAACTGGTTTTAAGTCAAGAAAAAGAATTTTCTATTTTAGAGAATGCTGGGTTTGAGGTTGTTAAGGCTGAAGATTCTCAAGAAGAAAAAGCTATGAAAGCTTTACCTGGTAAGCCTGGTGTTTTTGTTAAGTAAATTTTTTTCTTTGGATTATTACGTAGTAGCTTATTAGTAAGAAAATACTTAAGAATAGGTTGAAGCTTGTGAAAATTGGGAATTGTTCTTGAAGTTGTTTACAAACTATTTCATCTGGATAATTATTGGCTGGGTTGTTAGCGAGGCATTGTTGCTTGTAGAAATCGTTTGGAGAATTTACGTACCCCGCAAGGCAACAGCCTATATATGAACCCCCTTCACACTCTTTAGTTTGTTTATGGCACATACCATTGGCGTCAGGTTCTCCATAAAGACCGTCACAATTCCAAGTACAATCTAGGTTTTCCTTACAAGTGCCTCCTATCCAATCACATACTTTGTCTAACATTACGCATACATTAGCTCTACAATCAAATTCATTTTCATAATCTTCACATTCATTTACACTGTCACAATCAGTGCATTGGTCTCCAAAAATATGTCCTGGAGTGTAAAAACAGCCTCCGAAAGCAGGACATTGATACGAACATTCTCTTTGAGTGCATGTTGTTCCGTCGAAACTTTCATCGCCTTCACAAGAATGACTACCTGCATTACAAGAGTTGCAGTATACTCCTCCTGGCCCACCCCCAACTTCAGAGCAACCATTTACATCTAATTGACATTCTTGCCCTCCTGATCCTGATTCGTAACAATCAAGATTAGGATCATCTATCCAGCTTGTTTTTATTTCTGAACAGCTATCAATTCCATTGAACCATACAATATCATCTAAGGTTCCGCCAGAAGGTTTATCACAGTATTCGTTTGGGTCTAATTCACCGTCACCACAATCTTGTGCATTAACCGAGGCTATTAGGGATACAGAAAAGCTCATTATTATCAGCATTAATACTCTTTTTTTCATTTTTTACTTCTATGTGCAAGATACGCAGATACAGTACGAGGTGTCTATAGCTAAACAATTGTTTCCACAAAACAATCTTTCGCCTTGCGCAGGATCGCCACTCCATTCATTTCCGGGTCTTTGGTGTTCATAACAATTTATTTTGTTTCCTGGGAGAACATCATCGGTAGTGCCCGGGGTTTGATCTGGACCAATATCACAAACTTCTTCAGTGTCTATTACATCATTACCGCAGTCTGGTTCTCCTGAGCTTTCGATAACTTCTAATCTATCGGATTCAATCCAAGGTGCGGTTCCTAGTTGAACTTTAAAGTAATATTCTGAAGGTTGTACTTCAAAAACATCAGTATCTAATTCGGTTGTCCAACTTCTTATAATTCTTTGATTTTCAAAGGTGTGAACTTCTGGCCCAAACACAAGGTCATCAATCCAATCAACTAACAGTTCGCCATCATCTTCTTCCATTAATTCTAAATTTATGGTTTTACCATTACATTCTTCTGTTCCTTCAATCACCATATGCACTGTATTGCTTTCCTCGATTTCAAGAGGATATAATTCTGTTGTTTGATCTACTGACCAAAAAAAGTCTGTAATTGTGCAGCCTGCTACGCAACAGAGGGTTCTAGTATAAATACTGGGATCTTCGGCGCAATCCGCAACATGTGAGTTTGTATCTGAAGAGAGCATACCAAAACACTCATAGTTAGTACCTAAATCTGTACAGCTTTGAGTGAGGCTATCTATATAACTACATCTTAGATCGCCATAACATAGAAATTCATAACCGTCTGTTAGTGTGTCCCTATTCCATTCCTCCACATGTGCATTATCGCCATTGGGAGATGTGCTTGAAAGCCTAAGAACTGCATTGACGGGAGTTTCTGATTCATCGCTAGGGTCGGTTTGATCATTAGATTCATCCAGACATTGGTTAATTGTGTTTGTTACTTCGCTTACGCAGACATCCACATTATACAAGTCAGGATTTGGTGTGTCAGGAAAAGCTGCATGTGCATTTGTTGTGCTGGACATTTTGTATACAACATTCCCTGCCGGACATGTACCGTCTGTAACAAACTGGACAGTCCTACCAGTAATAGTTGTTAAATCAACATTAGCATAATAAGAAAAGCCCACTAATAATATAAAAATAAATAGAATAGTTAACTGTTTATCAATAGTATACTTAGCCACAATTAATCCCCTCTTTATTTATGTATTATTTTTATTTAAATACTATAAAAAGGTTGCTATACCCAACAAGATGTACCGAAAACTATATAAAATCAGTAAATCAAGGCATTTATAGCGATGGAGCCTTACAATGATAGAACTCGGTGGTAACATTAAACTAATAAATTTTGATGAAGTTGAACCTGCCTTATTAATAGTGATTAAAAAAGTTGTCGGTAATTATACTAAGAAGATTTCTGAAAGTATTGATGATTTTAAGTCTATTGAGGTTAGTTTAGAAAATAAGAAAAAGAATAAGATTCATGTTAAAGTAGAGGGTTCAGATGTTAAGGAAGCAGATGCTGAGGATAAAAACCTGTTTTTTGCATTAGACAGGGCCTTGGGTGCTGTTTTGAAAGGATAAATTTATAAAGTAAAATACTATTGATTTCTTATGGTAACTAGAACTGGCGGAGCTAGGCGTAAAACAAGATCCAAGTTTAGAAAAACTAGATCTGACAGAGGAAAAATATCAATAAGGAAGTATTTACAGCAGTTTAAGGAAGGAGATAAGATCTTGTTGAAATTAGAGCCTAGTGTGCATAAAGGTATGTATTTCAGAAGGTTTCATGCGAAAACCGGAGTAGTGAAAGGAAAGCGTGGGACTTGTTATGAAATAGATATAAAGGACGGTAAGAAAGAGAAAACAGTTGTAGTTCACCCAGTTCATTTAATAAAACATTAAAAAATGGCAGAAATTGAAGTTATTAGTGAGGAACCGTTGACTTTGGTAGAGGCTAAAATAGCGCTTGAGAAGATAGAAAAGCGCGATAAGGAGCTATCAGAGAGATCTAAAAAGACAATGGAGTACGTTAATAAAGTTGCTAAAAAATCTTTGCAAGATGTAAAGGGCTTGAAAAAGGAATTAGAAGGTGTTGGAAGACTAAAACCTAAACATATTGCTAAGATAATTGATGTATACCCTAAAGATATTGATAGTCTAAAGGTTGTTATAAGCGGAGAGAATATAGCACTAAAACAGGAAGATTTACAGAGAATATTAGAATGTTTGAAAAAATAAATGCAAAAAGAATTGAGAGAGGAGAAAGCAATAGCATTGGATTTCCTCCCGAATGGTTATCCATTCGATTCCAGACCAATGTTCAAGAAGACACCGATAGCGCAAGCTTTAGGAAAGACTCATTTTGTTCTGCTTGAATTAGTTCCTAAAAAAGGGATATTTATCCAACCTTATGAAGAAGTTTATGTTGGAGAAGGTAAAAGAGATAAAATACATCATGTAGTCGGAAAAATGCCTTATGAGAAACTAACAGAGACTGCTAAAGGAGAGTTAGATTTTGTTGTTAAGGACTTGGTTGAGAAGAATGAGGAAAGATTTGTTGGGTTTTTTAATACAGCTAGGCCTATAAATACTAGAAGACACCAATTAGAATTATTGCCTGGAGTCGGTAAAAAGCATATGTGGGAGATTTTAGAGAAAAGGGAGGAGAAGGCTTTTACTAGTTTTGAGGATATTAAACAGAGGATTAAATTATTGCCTGATCCTAAGAGGGCTGTGATTAAGAAGATAATTGCTGATTTGAGAGAGGAAGAGAAGCATAAGTTATTTCAATAAGTTTTAAAAAGGGAAAAAATTCTTGATTTAAATATGACTGAAATAAAACAGATAATTAGGATTATTAATGCTGACATACCTGGAGGTAAGCAATTAAGCCATGCCTTAACCTCTATATATGGTGTGGGTTTTTCTTTTGCTACTGCTATTTGTAATACTCTTGATTTAGAGACGCACAGAAAGGTTGGAACATTAACTAATGAAGAAGTTAAAAAGATAGAAGATGCAATAAAAAATCCTTTAAAGTATAAAATACCAACTCATTTTTGTAATAGGAGAATGGATGTTGAAACAGGAGAAGATAGGCATATTATAACTTCTGATTTAAAATTGACTAAAGAATTTGATGTTAAAAGATTGAAAAGAATTAGATCTTATAGAGGTATCAGGCATGCATTGGGACTTCCCTTAAGAGGACAAAGGACACGAAGTAATTTTAGAAAGGGTAAAGCCTTGGGTGTTTCTAAGAAGAAAGCAGCTAAGAAGGGTAAATAAATAAAATGGGCGATCCTAAGAAACCAAAAAACAAATACTCAAGACCTAGTCATTTGTGGCAAGCGAAAAGGATTGAGGATGAGAAGAAATTAATTGAGAGTTATGGATTAAAAAATAAAAAAGAAGTTTGGAGATCTGTTTCTTTTTTGAGTAAATTAAAACAACAAGCAAAGAGATTAATTGCTAGTTCTACTAAACAAGGTGAGATTGAAGGTAAATTATTATTGGATAAACTTATTAGATTGAATCTTGTTGGAAAAGATGCTAAGATTGAGGATGTTTTGGATATTGGTGTTGAAGCTGTTTTTGATAGGAGATTACAAACACAGGTTTTTAAGTTAGGGCTTGCAAGAACACCCACCCAAGCTAGACAATTTATTATTCACAGACATATTACTATTGATGGTGAGACTGTAACTGTTCCTTCGTATATGGTTAAGATTAAAGAAGAAGCGCATATTTCTTTTAGAGAAAATTCTAAATTGAAAGATGAAGAGCATCCCGAACGTGTAGTTGTTAAGAAAGAAAAATCAAAAGAAGTTAAAGTTAAGAAAGGTGTAAGAGATAGGGCTGAGAAACAACCCTTTAAAAAAGCGTTGGCGGAAAAAAAGGTTGGCGAAGAAAAGAAAAAAGAAGTAAAGAAAGAAGAGAAAACTCCAGAAAAAGAATCGTTAGTTAAAGTTGAAGGAAAAAAGGAAGAACCCAAGAAAGAGGAAAAAACTGAACAGAAAGAGGAAAACGTTGAAGAGAAGAAAGAAGAAAAACCTAAAGAGGAAAAGAAATAATTGAGTTAAAATGACAGGGCTAGAAAATTTTTGGACACCGAAAAGGATACAAACCTTAGCAGATGAACTTAGAACTAGGGGAATACCAATGGAGAGGACACCAGATTGTCCGCCTTTGCCTGCATTATGTGACTATGAAGCTACTGGAGAAAGACCGCCGGATGTCTATGAGCATGTAAAAAAATGCGGGCCCTGTGTCGCTCGTGTAGCTAGAATAAAAGAAGTACTAAAAGAATATTAGAGGAGGTAATTAATGGTTGATAAAACAACTGAAAAAGTGATGGATTTAATGAAGCAACCTGAAAAGATCAGAAATATTGGTGTTGCTGCGCATATCGATCATGGAAAAACAACTTTCTCAGATAATTTACTTTCTGGCGCAGGTATGATTTCAGAAGAACTGACTGGAAAACAATTAGCTTTAGATTTTCATGAAGATGAACAAGAAAGAGGTATAACAATAGATTCAGCTAATGTTAGTATGGTTCATGAATTTGAAGGTAGTGAATACCTGATTAATTTGATTGACACTCCAGGGCATGTTGATTTTGGCGGTGATGTTACTAGGGCGATGAGGGCTGTTGATGGTGCGATTGTTTTAGTAGATGCTGTTGAAGGAATAATGCCGCAAACTGAAACTGTTTTGAAACAAGCCTTAAGAGAAAGAGTTAAACCTGTGCTTTTTATTAATAAAGTTGATAGACTGATTAAAGAAGTTAAATTAACTCCAATACAAATGCAAGAGAGATTTATTAAAATCATTAATGATGTTAACAGGCTTATTGCACAAATTGCTCCTGAGGAATTTAAAGAAAAGTGGCAGGTTTCTGTTCAGGATGGCGGTGTTGCTTTTGGTTCTGCATTCCATAAATGGGCTTTGTCTTTTCCATATATGAAAGAGCATGGAATAAGTTTCAAAGAAGTGATTGATTCTTATGAAGAAGGTGAAAAATATAAGGAATTAAATAAGAAAGCTCCTGTGCATAAAATTGTTTTGAATATGGTTATTAATCATCATCCTAATCCTCAAAATGCTCAAAAATACAGAATTCCCCATATTTGGAGAGGTGATTCTGAAAGTCCTGAAGGCAAGGCTTTAGTTGGATGTGATAGAACTGGGCCTGTTGGATTTATTTGTATCAAAATTGAAATAGATAAACATGCTGGTGAAATTGCAGCAGGAAGATTGTTCTCTGGAACTGTTAAACAAGGTGATATAGTGTATATGAATTTAGCAAAAAGAGAAGTCAGAGTTCAGCAAGTTGTTATTTACAAAGGTGCACAAAGGATTCAAACTGGTGAGGCGAATGCTGGGAATATTATAGGTATTACTGGTTTGAAGGATGTTTTTGCTGGCGAAACTGTTTCAACTAAACCTATGGAACCTTTCGAAGCAATTACTCATATATTTGAACCTGTTATCACTAAATCTATTGAAGCTAAAAAAGCAAGTGATCTGGCAAGGTTAATTGAGGTTTTAAAACAAGTAAATAAAGAAGATCCAAGTATAACTATTGAGATTAATGAAGAAACTGGTGAAAACTTAATACATGGAATGGGTGAGTTACATTTAGAAGTTATTGAGAACAGAATTAAAAGTGATAAAGGTCTGGATGTAACTACAAGTGCTCCTATTGTTGTTTATAGAGAGGCTGTTACTAAAAAAAGTACTGAAGTTGAAGGAAAAAGTCCAAATAAACATAATAAATTCTACATAATTGTTGAGCCTTTGGAAGATAATGTTTATGATGCTATTAAAGCTGGTGAAATTCCTGAAGGAAGAGTTAAGAAAAGCGATAAAAAATTATTAGAGACTTTTAGAGATCTTGGTTGGGATGCTAAGATGGCTAGAAAAGTTAGAGATGTGTTTAAGGGGTGTTTATTTTTAGATCAAACTAGGGGTATTGTGCATATTGGTGAAGTTATTGAGATGACTCTGGATGCTTTTGAGCAAGTTATGAAAGAAGGTCCTTTGGCAAGAGAGCCTGGTTTGAAAATGAAAGTAAGTTTAATGGATACTAAATTACATGAGGATGCTATTCATAGGGGTCCTGCTCAGGTATTGCCTGCTGTTAGAGCTTCTATTAAAGGTGCGATTATGGAAGCGAGTCCTTTAATTTTTGAGCCTGTTCAGATATTACAGATTGAGGCTCCTTCTGAATACATGGGCGAGATTAGTAAATTAGTTCAGAATAAAAGAGGACAGTTGCTTGAGATGAATCAGGAAGGTGCGCATATTACTGTTAAGGCTAAAATGCCTGTTGGTGAAATGTTTGGATTGAGTAATGATTTAAGAAGTGCTACTGGTGGTAGAGGTGTGCAGTATTTGGTTGATCAAAAATATGAAAAACTACCTAATGAATTACAACAAAAAATAATAACCAGGATAAGAGAAAGAAAGGGTCTGAAAGTTGATGCAGATTTAGAGATGCAAAAGGAATAAAATGGTTAAGAAGGAATTATTAAAATTCCATCCTTTTCAGGAATAATTGAAACTTCTTCGTCATCACTAAGCTTATACTTGTTAACTAATTCCTTTGGAATTCTAATACCCAGACTCAATCCCCATTTACTTAATTTAACCCTGTATCTTTTCATAGTCCTATATTTTTCAGCTACATTGTGTAGTTGCTTCATGTCCACTATTTCTTCATTACACTTCCCACATTTGTAATACTTATAGTTAATACCTTCAGGAGTTGTACCCGTCATTTCATTCATTTTTGCATTACATTCTGAACATATTTTCATTTTTTCTTTTCCCTCCGTTCGATTGTTATTATTTTAAGCTTTAATCCGGATATTTCGCCAATATATATTGTGGATCGAGATACAAACCTTACAAAGTTTTTACCAAACCTCTCAATTTTGCCATTCATTATTGTATTCTCTATTAAATCTGGATGTATTCCTTTTTACATTGCCCTATCAAACACATGACGTTTGATCTCGATGTCATATTTGGTTCTATCCATAATATCACTTAATATTATAAGATATTAGTTAATATATAAATGTTTTGTTTTAGGAAAATAGGTTTCTTGGTTGAGCAAAAGTATTTATATCTCCTGAAGATTCTTATTATCCAATATGTCATTAAAAGATGTCCAAAAAGAAGTTGATGAATGGATAGTGCAATATACTGAAGGGTATTGGAAACCACATGAAATTCTTGTTAGATTAATGGAAGAGATTGGGGAGTTATCCAGGGAAGTCAATCATATTTATGGTCCTAAAAAGAAAAAATCTACAGAAGAAATAAAAGAGATGAAAGATGAAATTGCTGATATACTTTTTACACTAAGTTGTCTTGCTAATTCCTTGAATATTGATTTGGATGAAGCTTTTAAGGAGAGTATGAAGAAGTATCATTCTAGAGATAAAGATAGGTGGGAGAAGAGGTAATAACGATTAGTTTCAATTCTACAGGGCAAAATTTATAAGAATCTGTTTATTAGTATAGTTATGACAATTAAAGAATATATATTATTTCCTTTGAAACTTTTTTTCAATAAATTGTTTCGTCCAGTATATAAAGTAAGAGTTGCAAAGATAATCTCTGATTTATGTCCGGACAATTCATATATTTTGGACTATGGTTGTGATGACGGATCTACTGCAAAAAGGGTTATGAAATTTAATCCTTCTTTGAAAATTGTGGGAGTAGATATTCAAAGCAACCGCCCTGCAAAGATCCCAAGGAAAACTTATGATGGTAAAAAAATACCTTATCCTAGCAATACTTTTGATATTGTCATGTCTTTAGATGTCCTGCATCACACAAAAAATATCCCAGAGCATATAAAAGAAATGAAAAGAGTATCAAAAAAATATTTGATTATAAAGGATCACATGAGGTATGGATTCTTCTCAAAACTTCTAATTTCCTTCACAGATTATATTTCTAATGTGTCTTATGGTATAAAATGTGCTTTTAATTTTCCATTAAAAAAAGAGTGGTATCAGATGTTCAAAGAACAAAATCTAGATCTTATAAAGAACCCCAAAAAATTAAATTTCGGCTTTGGTATAACTGAGAGATATAATCTTATATTTAAGTTACAAAAAAAATAAATTTTGCCCTTTCGCGACTTCCTAGTTGCTAACGCACAATCGACCCTCCAAGGAACATAACAAACGTTGGGGAGTTCATAGGAAAAGGATAAATCGAGGACATAATACCTATTTAACAACCATCTGGAGATATCCATCGGGATCATTTCTATACAAATCCACAAAGCTTTCTAAACCTTGACTTTGTGCTAACCCTATAGATGGAATCACAAGTTGGTACAAGGGATCATTTTGAGCATAAATGGCTAAATTCTGTTTAACAATGGCTTCTCCATTTTTAACTCCATGGATCTTAACAAATTCTAATGCAAGTAGATAACTTAAAGCTTCAGAAAATCCTTCAACCGCAATCCTTCCAACAATAGCATCATTATCTCTAATAAGTTTCTCTGTTGAATCCTCTACTGCGCGGGGGATTAATTCAGAAAAAGGCCCTATTAAAAATTGAAATGGAACTCCAGTACCTACATAACAAAACGACCACCCTTCTGTAGTATGTGATTGACCAAACGGAGAAGCTAAAATTTCTGCTCCTCCCAACAGCCCCCCATTGGATTTATTATTTTTGTCTTCAATTGTAAGCCTATATATCTTATGATATGCTAAGCCTAATAGAACTTTTTTATCAAATCCTACGCTAAAATCATCGCCTTCTGATATTGCAACCCATTCAAAACGAGGCAAATCTAGATTGGGTAACCTGTCGGTTGCGAAAGCCATCGCTCTCTTACAATAATCAAGCGCTTCTTGCCTGTGAACTTCTTCCTCGGGAATTCCATATCTGCTAATTGTTAATTTGATTGATAAATCAGAGATTCCTTGAGCTCTTTCCAGTTGTTTAATTTTGGGCATAAATTTGCTTATAATCTTAGAATACTCATATTCAGATCTGGTTACTTCAAATTCGGGTCCCAATGCCACGCAGATATTCACGATCCCATCATAATCTGGCTCTTCAGTTTTTAATCTCTCAATTAAATCTCTTCTTTCTGACAAAAAACCCAATCTATTATTTTTTTTCTTCCCAGGATTATTTTGTGGTGTAGTGTCTTTAACTCGCTCTTCAGTTTGTGAACTAGATGAACGCCGGCATCCTAATAAAAGTGCTCCAAAACTCCCTAACCAAGATATAAATTCTCTTCTGCTTAATTCCATAATTAATATTGATTTTGATCATTTTATAAAGATTTTCATGGGCAATATGTCTATTCTTTGTATAATTGCCGTCCCAAAAAACTTTCTTGCTATGCTCAGCCGAAATTCGACTGCCTCAAGAAGAATTTCCTTTTCCCTTATGCCAACCAAGGTGCTCTGAGAGTTTAGAATTAATATAACATGAATATCCTAAATTTGCTATCAATAAACCTATAGTTATTTCCTCAAAACCTAAACTTCCTCCGAGAATCTTCTGCAGTAGTACAATAATAAGAAAAACAACAAAAAGTCCCAATAGCCAATAAAATAACTTTTTCCAACCCATTTTTATTTAATTAACATAGCAATAAACCATATTATTAATACTGCAAATAGTATAACCATCAAAATTGTAAGCCAATCTGCCTCTTTTTTCTTTGCCATTAAATTATTTTATATCCTTATTGCCTTATTAAGTTTTCGTCTTCCTTTTTTTATGAAATAGAATTAGACTTCCTATAGCTCCAATTAAAAAAACTATTGGGCAAACAAAAATAGCTAAAATAAAGAAAAAAGGTTCATCTCCCATGCCAATACTCTCCCAAAAGGCTTCACCAAATAAGTAAATAAATAAACCATAAACTAGGTTGTGTAAAAGAACAAAAACTAAAAACCCAACTGCAGAGGCTCCTGTCAATAATAAAAATATTTTCAACTTTTTTTGTGCTTTTAGTTTGAGAGAATAAAATATTAGTGCTGTACCTAAAATAAAGAAGAAGAATGCTAAGATTGCAGCAAAGGGAAAAAGAGCCCGCCTTATAGTCGGCAAGGCAGGAACTGCAAAATAAATAATTAATAAAATAAAAATGCCTAAGAGTATGTAGAATATTGACTTTGATTTAAAGAAAGGTTTATCTTTCATGATTTTATGATAATCAATACACTTTTAAAATTTATGTTTTTAGAAGACTAATATGAAACTTAAAGAGATCAAATATCCGGAAAAAATTAGATTCGTGGAAGTAAAAAAATATAGTAAATTTAAGATTGATAAGAAAAGTTTTCTGCTTATTAGGATTAAAAATAAAAAAATTGAGGTGGGTATTTGTAACTATGGTTATGAGTTAGTTAGGGCATATAGGGGAACTAATATTATGTCTCTTTACAAAAAAATAATTGATGATAGCTGGATAAATGACATGAAGCATGCTGCTTATTTGGGTATGGAATTACAAAAAGCAGAGCATTCAATGAAAACAGGTAAGAAATATATGCAAGGTGCGGCTTAATCTTTTAATATCTTTTTTGGCAGGTAACTTCTTTTATGTAAGTGATATATTGGTATTTCGTTAATGTCCTGGATTATACTACTGAATTTTTCTCTTATTTCGAATATTAATTTTCTTAATTCTATGTTTTTTTCTGTTTCAATTTCTAATTCTACGTTAAATTTTCCTATTAATTTTGTAAATAATTTTATTCCTTTTTGTCTTTTTATGAAATTAAAAAATTCTTTTTCTTTCTTTGTTGAGATGTTTGAGTATCTAATTAAGATCTTATATATTGTTTTATTTAGAAGAGACTTGTCGATATTTACCGTAAAGATTCTTATTATATTTTCTTTTTTTAAGTTGTTCATTCTTTTTATTACTGTTTTTGAATCCATTTTAAGTTGTTTTACAAGGTCAACAATAGTTATTCTGTTGTTTAATGCAAATAGATAAAGTAATTTCTTTGTTTTCTTTTTGAACTTTATAGGCTTCCTATCTCCTCCAATAACGACATTTTTTGGGAGAAAGTGATGGACTATGGAGAATAAAATAAGGTCGGGGTCAAGATGTTTTTGGAATTTTTCAATATCTCCATGGAAGATTTTATTGAATTGGGAAAGATTCTCCACTAAGTATGTTATGACTATGTCCCAGTTACCCCCGCATTCTATTACTTCTGAAACAAATTCGTGGTCTTTGAAATAGCTTAATATTTGGTTAACTATTTTTGAAGAAGTATATAAGATTTTGAAATATACCTTTACCTCTGTTAATCCAAAATAGGCATAATCTATTACTGTTGGGAAATCTAGTATGATTTTTTCTGAAATGAGTTTATTTACTCTGTAATGGGTGGCTTGTGGAGAAGAGTGTGTTTTTTTAGCTAATCTGGTTATAGGTATTCTAGAATTATTTTCTAGTATTTCGAGTATTTTTTGGTCTTTTTTGTCTATTTTTGCCATATTTTTTATAAAAAAGTAGATACTATATAAAGATTTCCCTATTTATCAAAAAATTTAGATAGATTATTTTAAATAAATCAAGAATCTTAAAAAATGTAATTCCTATAAAATGAAACTGCCACCAACACTTCAGATTAGTACTTACCCTCCTACAAGGTGTGGGCTTGCTACTTGGGCAAAAAATGTGAGAGGGTCATTAATAGCTACTTCTGCCGGCGAGGTGCATCATGTTGCTACAGTTGAACCAAATTGGAAGAGTCCTGCAATAGAATATGCGCCAGAGGTACAATTAGTTCTTGATAATCAGGATTTGCCTAGATATAGAGATCTAGCAGATGCAGTTAATGGTAGTGGTTATGGGGCGGTTCTTCTTCAACATGAATTTGGTATTTTTGGTGGAGAATATGGAGGGTATATACTGGAATTTTTAAAAAACGTTGATGTTCCTATTGTAACAACTACTCATACTGTTCTTTCAAATGATCCTATTGCTGAGAGAAAGAGAGTATTCCAAGGTGTTGTTGATTGGAGTGATCTTCTTTTGCCTATTTCTAGAACTGCGCAAGAGAGTTTAGAGGGGCAATATGGTGCTAATGGTAAAGTTATTCATATACATCATGGAGCTTATGGTTTAGATAAACCTAAGGCTGATTCTAAAGAAGTAGTTAGAGCTCATTTTTCCAATCATGATCTCTCTGGCGAGGTGTGGCTTTTATCGAATGGATTAATTCGTCCTGATAAAGGGATAGAGTATACTCTTGAAGCTTTAGCCTTGTTGGATAGAAACTTAGATTATTGTTTTATTGTTGCAGGACAAACACATCCCACTTTGATAGAAAATGGAAAAGATCCGTATAGAGAAAGTTTAGAGGAATTAGTAAGAGAAAGGAGGCTTGGAAAGAGAGTTACTTTCATAAATGAGTATAATCCGGATGATATAAGAAATGAATTGCTTAATGCCACAGATATGGGTGTTCAATCTTATCCAGGAAAAGATCAAATATCGAGTGGTATAACTGCTGAATTTTTAAGAGCCGGGATTTCTACTGTTGCAACTGATTTTGATTATGCTAAGGAAGTTTTAGAAGATGATAGAGGGGTGGTTGTTAGTCTTGGTCATATGCCAAGTCTTCCAAGTAGATTAGCAGAGGCTATTTGGATGTTATATCATGATAAAAGATTAAGAGAGGAAATGGGTTCAAGAGCTAGAGAGTTTGCAATGGAGCATATGGATTGGGTGAAGGCTGTTGCTCCTAGGACAAGAGAGGTGTTAATGCGGGCAGCTCAGAGTTCTAAGCGCCCTTCAAGATTAGTGGAAGTTGCTTAGTTAGACTATACTTCTAGTGGGTAGTGACAAATAGAAAGATTTATAAATAGTAAAATTCAAAATTCTTTCAGAAGAAACCTTTATAAACAGGTATTTTTTTAAGACTCTTAAGTTAATACTCAAGTTATCAAGGGGGATACGCAACAAAAATGGCAAAGGAAAAACCACACTTAAATGTAATTTTTATTGGTCATGTTGACCATGGAAAGAGTACAACAGTTGGGAGACTGATGTTTGATTCTGGTAATCTTCCAGAGCAAGAATTGAGAAAATTAAAAGAAAAAGCTAAAGAGTTAGGAAAAGCTGGTTTTGAGTTTGCTTTCGTAATGGATAATTTAAAAGAAGAGAGGGAAAGGGGTCTTACAATTGATCTTTCTTATAAAAAGTTTGTAACTAACAAATTTGAGATTACTATTATTGATGCTCCAGGCCATAAAGACTTTATTAAGAATATGATTACTGGAAGTTCACAAGCGGATTGCGCTTTTTTGATTGTTGCTGCTTCTGAAGGTGTTATGGCGCAAACTAAAGAGCACGTATGGTTGGCTAAGACACTTGGTGTTCAGCAAATGAACGTTTTAGTGAATAAGATGGATACTGTTAAGTATGATGAAGCCAAATTTAAGAAAGTACAAGAAGAGTTGAGTGCTTTATTGAAAACAGCTGGATATAAACTAGATAATGTGACATTTATTCCTATCTCTGCTTTAGAAGGAGAAAACGTAGTTAAGAAAACTGAAAATATGGGTTGGTATAAAGGACCTACATTGTTAGAGTTCTTAGATCAATTAAAAGAACCTGAGAAACCAACTGATTTACCTTTAAGACTGCCAATACAGGATGTGTATAACATTACCGGTATCGGGGTTGTTCCTGTTGGAAGAGTTGAGACAGGAGTAATGAAAATTGGCGATAAGGTTGTTGTAGTTCCTGGAAGAGAAGGTAAACCTGTTCCTGGTGAAGTTAAAAGTATTGAGATGCATCATGAACAGATACAGAAAGCTGAACCAGGAGATAATATTGGATTTAATGTTAGAGGCATTGGTAAAAAAGACATTGCTAGAGGAGATGTATTGGGGCATGAAAGTAATGTTCCTACAATGGTTAAGGAATTTACTGCACAGATTGTTGTGTTGAATCACCCTACTGTGTTAAGTGCCGGTTATACTCCAGTATTCCATATACATACTGCTCAAGTAGCATGCCAGATTACAAAGATTTTGAAGAAGCTAGATCCGACTACAGGGCAAACTTTACAAGAGAATCCTGATTTTGTAAAGAATGGGGATGCTGCTATTGTTACAGTAGTTCCTACAAAACCTTTGGTTATAGAGAAACAATCAGAGATTCCACACATGGCAAGATTTGCTATTAGGGACGCTGGTACTACAGTTGCTGCTGGTATGTGCATTGATTATGTGAAGAAAGACTAAAATCTCTTTTTCTTTTTTAAATTCGTAGTAGTTGAATAAGTGGATTGTATCTAAAGATGGGCTGAAAACCTATCTAAATCAACTATTTGGTTTACTTTTGGAAATTAATTTCTTTCGTTAATTTTATAAAGCCCTTTTTTCTTATTTTTTGATATGCCAAAAGCAAGAATAAACTTAGCTAGTATTGATATAGCTAAATTGAATCAGATTACTGATGCGATCCAAGAGATAGCTAAGAAAACTAAAGTTAAGATGAAAGGGCCTATTCCTTTGCCTATTAAAAGATTAAACCATTATACCAGGAAAACTCCCTGTGGTGATGGGAAAGCTAGTTTTGATAAGTTTGAGATGAGAATTCATAAAAGATTGATTGATTTGGGTGTTAATGAGAGGGCTTTAAGGTTAGTTATGAGAATTCCTATTCCTGAAGGGTTGAATATTACAATTGAGATGATTGAGTAAATTTAATAAACAGCTAATTCTAATTTTTATAGTATGCCGCGATCGCATAACCTGGTACAACCCTTTTAACAAAAGCGTTGGCGGAAAAGGTTGCAGGATATTGCACAGACTTATTTAAGGTGTAAGACTGGAAATCCTGGCCCTTTCGGGCATCCCGGTTCAAATAGCCTTTTTCAAAAAAATCCTCGGGAAAAACGAGAAAAGAAAAAGCCTTGAAAGTCCGGGTCGCGGCGATATCTTATAAAAAGGGATGAAGATTTTGATAGAAGGAAAAAAGACACTTTTAGAGATTTGTTAAAGCACTCTGAAAAAGTAGCTGAAAAATTATGGAGAAACAAGGAGGATGGTCTCTGGAACAATCTTTGATATTGGAAAAATAGATAATAAGACTATAGAAAGGGTTAAAAAGGAGTTTCTCAACGTGGTATAAGAAGATTTGTAAGACTGGAGGTAATATAACAATGGTAAAAGGATATTGTATGAAATGTAAGGCAAAGAAGACTATGGCAGACGCTAAACAAGCTAAAATGGCGAATGGTAGAGACTGCGTTAAAGGGAAGTGTTCTGATTGCGGTACAAACATGTTTAAAATTGGCAAGATGGATTAAAAAATAAGTAAGGCCGCCTAGTCTAAATAATCTCTTTGCTCCTCTCCAAGACGTATGAAGTAGTATGCTGGATTATAAGGATAGAAAATGATAAGAATATTGGAGATATTAGATTAATATGGTATTGTTAAGTTTTTTTAATTTTTTACATTTTGTTGGTTTGGCGTGGGGTCTTGGAGGAGCCACTATAGTAACAGTTATCTCTATAAAATCTGAAAAAGATAAAGATATTGATGTTGCAAGTATGAAACTTCTTCCTGCCATTTCTAAATTTATTTGGTTTGGTTTAATGCTGCTAATTATATCTGGTGTTGCTCTGCCATTTTATGTTAACTGGCCGCTCGATACACAAATGCTTATACTAAAACATATTGCTGTGGCATTTATTGTGATTATAGGCGTAGCTATTGGACTTAAATTTAAGAAACTACACCAATTAACGAAATTAGAAGGAAAACCAGAGCCTCGATTTTTAAAAGCTAAAAAACAAATTAAGCTGTTGAGTATAATAAATTTAATACTTTGGTATGTTGTAACTCTTCTATCCGTTTTTGTGTAAAAAGGTTATTTATTGTAGATTTGGTTTACTTTTTCCCAATTGATTACATTAAAAAAAGCGTCCACATATTCATTTCTTCGATTAATGTATTTTTTCCAGTATGCATGTTCCCAGAGATCTAGAGTTATTAAAGGAATTTTTCCTTGTGTTAAGGGAGAATCTTGATTTGGTGTTTGGATTATCTCTAATTTTCCATTATCTAACACTAGCCAAGCCCATCCACTTCCGAATAGGGTTATAGCCCCTTTTGCGAATTCTTCTTTAAATTTTTCAAAGCTTCCGAATTCTTTTTTTATTTCTTCTGCTATCTCCCCCTTGAATTCTGTGTCTTTTTTTAATATCTGCCAGAAAAAAGTATGATTTACATGACCTCCTCCATTATTTCTTACGGCTATTTTTATTTCTTTTGGCAAAGAATCTAGATTTTTTATTAGTTCTTCTGCAGGTTTATTTTTTAGATCTATATGGTTTTCTAATGCCTTGTTTAATTTGTCAACATAGGCTTGATGATGCTTTGTGTGGTGTATTTTCATAGTTTGTTCATCTATGTGTGGCTCTAGTGCATCATAAGAATAAGCTAATTTTGGTAAGATATGGGTCATTTTTGCTTCCTATTGATCTTATTTTAATAATTAATTTTATAAAAAGCTATGCTTTAACCCTTATAAATCTAAACGATAGTTTTATAAGATTCTTAATATTCACTTACAAAACAATGGCAAAAGATGAAC
Organism: Candidatus Woesearchaeota archaeon; assembly: GCA_043817645.1. GTDB lineage: Archaea > Nanobdellota > Nanobdellia > SCGC-AAA011-G17 > JACPIM01 > JBBSXW01. The sequence continues at coordinate 27,084 of JBDRGP010000029.1, read as the reverse complement.
CTAACAAAAAAGGGAAAGAGGACAAAAGATTAGAGGCCAGTAGTAGACTCCCCCCACTAGAAGAACCAATAGTCCTAGAAAATGTCTTAGACACACTTGCAGAGAAAATCCCAAACTTAAACTACCCAGAAAACGGAACTACCCCTGAAAAGATATATTGTTTAAGAGTGGCCATGTTATACTTAGCATTCGATATTGAAGCAACAAGAAGAGAAAATACATACCTACGAAAAATGTTAGAAAGAGAAGATCCCCCTAAAAAAGATTTTTATTAAGGATAAAGTAGCCAATATTTGAAGTGTAAAAAATTTTATAAAGCACCTAATTCTATCTAAATTCAAGCGGCAGTAGTATAGTGGTTAGTATGGGGCGTTGCCAACGCTCCGACCCGGGAATCTTATTTAAGATCGGGATTTCGACCCCCGGCTGCCGCATTTTTTTTCTAAAGAGATTTTTGATAATCTGATAAACCCCATTTTATTTCTTGAATATTTCTCCGTTTTTTTATTTTGAGAAAAACGTAACCTTTATAAAGCATATTCTGGAGTATATAGGTTAATAATAATCATTATTGTGAGGTATTAAAAATGTCAGATGAACCAACATTTCAAGATATACAAAGAATGCCAAGATTTACAACTGGGCAACTAGAAGCTAGATTAGAGAGTAATCTATTTGCTAGTGAACCAGAAGTAGATGATTCACGTTACGGTGAGGCACAACCACTAGGGATAGAAGGAAGCCAAGTTACAGTAGAGTATAGTGGACAAGGTGTCCCATATCTATTACCAAAAAGCCATCTATGGACTTCAGGAATAAGAGGTTTTACACTTGGTAAGGCTTTTCGTATATTTGATGAAGGTCGGGAAACAGCACATCTAAGAGAAGTGAAAGACCCTTCTGAATTGGAAAGTGCCGCTTCCGCATACTACATGCGAATTTTGAATGTATTGGCTAAGGATAAGCCAGCATCAACAGAATAATTCTTATCTTTTATTTCTTTTTTTATTTTTCTATTGTGCCTCCCCAAGAATAGGGCATAAGATCTTTTAGTTTAACCTTCTTTGAATTAGATATAATTACTTCTGTGTTCCGATTTTTTTTACTTGCTTGGTGAATCATCTCTCTACACTTTCCACATGGAGGAATTACTTCATACCTTTTCTTTTTCTCATCATACCAAACAGAAGCAATAGTTCTAATCACTTTCTCACCATTAGAAATCATCGAACCTATTGCTTGATATTCTCCACAAGAACCAATACCACAATAGAAACCCATGCTTACTCCTGAAAAGATATTTCCTTTTGAAGTTATTAAAGCACTCCCGACTTCACTCGTATCAATAAGATTAACAGGTCTTGATTTTACAATTACTTTTTTTGCTTTCTCGATTAGTTCTTTGTCTTCTTTTGTTAACTTATATATTTTCATTTCACCCTCTTTTTAGAATATACCCACTTTTAGAGCAATATAAACTTTACTAAACAAACCCCTAGTTTTTTATTTCTTAATTCTTTAAATAAGAACAAGCCAGTTTTACAGGGGGGGATTTTTTATTTATAAAGACTAATTTTTCAAAACTCACAAAGTAACCATAGAATTCAACTGAAACATCACACCTTTATAAATCAAATACAAAACAATAAGAGTAATCACAATAATAGACAGACCATAATAAAATCTAACACTCTGTATATCCAACTAATACCACCTCTTAATATTCTAACTTCTTCCCATCTATATAAATTTTAGGATATCTCATTACCTGATCTAAATGTAAGAATGTATGAATATCGCCACCAAACCAATAATTACTTCCTATAGCGACATGTGCAGTATTGCAAGCCTTCTCATCTAAAACCATACTCCCAACAATATCAATCTTAGGATTTATCCCAATTCCAATCTCACCAATTTTCATAACATTACTAGGCCTCTTTGCTCTTTCTCTAGCCCATCTTAATGTCTCACACAAAATCCTGGCTTCTTGCCCACCTTCAATTTTTATAATCTGACTTCTCCTAACTTTCAGCTTAATAGGTTTCTCAATAATAATAGTTCCTTTTTGATGTCTAGAACTGCCATCTATCACAATATCACCATTCGCACTTCCAGTAACAGGAGGGATATAAACCTCACCAACAGGCATATTTCCACCCTTAACCTCACCAGTATAATCTCCATCAATAGAAATAGACTTCATACCCTGTATACTGGCAACTAAATTTGTACCAGCATCGGTTTTAATCTTTATCTCCCTCCCCTTATCCATAATTTTTGCTATTTTACTTGCAACTTTCTTAAGATCCTTATAATCAATATCTAAAGCCCTTGTAATAATATAAACATCCTTTGTCTCTAAACCACCCAAGCCCGTAGTAGAAATAAAATTAAACTTCTTCTCAAGAGCATATCTCCTAAAACTTTTTCCAATTACAGGAGAAAGACTTCCAGGTCTATTGGACAAAGACCATATAATCATACTTCCGGGCTTTTGCGTATACAAAGCCTCAACAATAGGAACCTCTGCCTCTTGTAACCTTGTTTTGGGTTTTTGCATAATTATTTTAGTTTTATACCCTAATTTCTGAGCAGCTAAGTAATAAGAACCACAAACAATAGGAGCAACTCTTTTTCCATGAAATCCCCAATCACCGAGAATAAGAACCTCTTTATCTTTTCTAAAACGAAAAGCCTTAATTAATACATTTTTAAAATACTTATAATGTGACTTTGAAACAATCTCAAGATTATTTTTCTCAAGCCATTTTAATAAAGAATTTCCATGCATATTCTTCTATAAATCGGATTTATTTAAAAAGTTTCGGGATAACACAGAACAAACCACAAAAGAAAGATTTATATATAACCCAATTATCAAAATTTTTTAAATATTATTCATTTTAAGGGAGGCGATATTTAATGGAAGAACTAGAAAAAATTTACCTCGAAGAAGAGGAAGAAGATGATAAAGAAGAAGCTGATGAAGATGATAGTAATGACGAAGACACCGAAGATGAAGACGATGACGACGACTAATTTTTTTCTTTTTAATTTATGAAACTCAAACTAAAAAAAGAATTTATTGAAAAATATAGAAAATTAACAGATTTTAAGGAATACGAGTCTAGCATAAACAAATTCTCAACAAAATCAATAAGAATAAACACATTAAAAACAACTATTTCTAAAACAAAGAAAACATTATCCAAAGAAGGAACCTTAAAGCAAATACCTTGGATTGAAGAGGGTTTTTGGATTGAAAATTCTAGATTAGATTTAGGAAACATCTACGAACACCAATTAGGCCATGTTTACATACAAGAAGCAGCTTCTATGATTCCACCTTTAGTTCTAAATCCAAAAAATACAGATATAGTTTTAGACGCAGCAGCATCACCAGGTTCAAAAACAACTCAATTAGCTGCAATGATGAATAATCAAGGATTAATAATTGCAAATGATGTAGCCTATTTTAGAATGCTCCCCTTATCACACAATCTACAAAGATGCGGTGTTTCAAATGTTGTAACAACAATAACAGATGCAAGAAGAATAACAGAAAAATTTGATAAAATACTTTTAGATTCTCCTTGCACAGGCGTAGGAACAATTAGAGGAGATACACAAGGTTCAAATTACACAATACAAAAATATTCACAACAATTAGTAAAAACATTAGCAGGAATCCAAAGAAAATTAATCTTGAACTGTTACAACAACCTAAAACCAAAAGGAACCTTAGTTTACTCAACATGCTCATTAGAACCAGAAGAGGATGAAGGGATAATACAGTTTTTATTAGATAACACTAACGCAAAATTAGAAAAAATTGATTTAAAAATAAAGTCTGAAGTTAACTTAGATTATGAGAATTATTCATCAGAATTAAAAAAATGCACCAAGTTATGGCCCCAGTTCTACAACACAGAAGGATTTTTTATTGCTAAAGTTAAAAGACCATAAAAGGAGAGGAATAGGAACGGTAAGGTTCTTATCCATCTCTAGAAATCTGAAAGATTTCGTTAATAACCAATTTAAAATAGAACTAAAAAGAAAACATAGGCAATTATTCTGAAGATTTTTGAGCAATTAGTAACCACAAGCTGAACACCTCGTTACCTTGGTGCTTACACTCTGGTCCTATCAACCCGATGTTCTATCGGAGCTCTATGTCTCTTTTCGCGGAATCTTTCGAGCTTAGATGCTTTCAGCTCTTATGACCCATCGCGTAGCTGCCCGGCCTGCCTTAACAGACAACCGGTACACCAGAGGCGACGAACCTCCGTTCCTCTCGTACTAAAAGGTCCTTCCACTCAGACATTTAACACTTCCAGTAGATATCATACAAACTGTCTCACGACGTTTTGTTAAGCGTGAGGAAACGTATTATGTAACCTCATAAACCAAGCATATCAGACAATACTTGTATGCTACAACATACTTAGCTTAGTCCGCTCCTTAACCCAGCTCACGAATCGTTTTAATGGGTGAACACCCCCACCCTTGGCTGCCAACAGAAACTTTTGATTAAACTTTTTCCAAAAGTTTATTCTGCACAGCCAGGATACGATGAGCCGACATCGAAGTAGCAAGCAGCGCCGTCGATATGAGCTCTTAGGCGCTACGACTCAATTATCCCCGAGATAGCTTTTCTGTCATACCTAGCCCCTATTAAAAGGGACATAGGGGTTCGCTAGACCAGACTTTCGTCTCTGAATTCTTTACTGTTCAGAATTCAGTCAGGCAAGCTTTTGCTCTTGCACTCCACTCCGGATCTTTAGTAGCTTTAGGAATTTTTCTTTTCCTAGGTTTTCTTTTTTAAAGAAAAGCTATTCTAAACCGGATGAGCTTACCTTAGGGCCCTGCTGATATTTTTTCAGCAGGGTGCCGCCCCAGCCAAACTGTCTGCCTGCAGGTGTCATCTCCAAAGAGAATGAGTAATGCAGATTCTAAAGGGTGGTATCTCACTTTTGTCTCCACTTGACCTGACGACCAAGCTTCGATAACTCCCACCTATACTGCACAATAAAATCTACATCACAACCACAAGCTACAGTAAAGTTCTACGGGGTCTTCGCTTCCCACCGGAAGTCACTGGCATTCACACCAGTAATGTTAGTTCAGAGGACACTAGTTGGGGACAGCGAGGAACTCGTTACGCCATTCATGCGCGTCGTCATTCAAACGACAAGGTATTTCGCTCACGTCTGTTACTTTCCCTCAAACGAGGTACTGACCATCCTCGCGATGGCGGACATATATTTCTACATGCCTCCACTAGTCGCCTAGCGGATCGGACTATATCTTGCTCCATTAAGAGCTCTGGCGTATAGTCTCTGAAGATTTCTCTTATATTGTAAGAGATCTTTCCTGCTGATTGTCTCCACTCATGAATTTTTAGGGTTCATCTTCATGTCACCACAAAGATATCCTATCATGAGATTCTGAGAGATTCCAGCATTTAGCCAGATTTTTATCCCGTCTTTTGGCATACCTGTTTAATACGGGTCTTAAAGCAACGTAATACTTTACCTTAAGAGAATTATAGTCTAGAATTGCTCAAACGATCGAGAAATACTGGATGCTCAATCGGAATAAATTCCAAAAAGCGTTTTCTACTCTTACCTTCGATATGTAAATCATATAAAAATGAATTATTTTGTTTTTTTATTCTAAAATAAAATTTAATACCAACTTTATTTAACATAAATTGAATATCTTTCAAAGGCGGACAACCTTTTTTATTTTTCCACTGCTGATAAAATGTAAACTAAATCTTTGTCCACTTCTTTTGGTATTTTCACCACAGTGGAATTAGTCTTTCCACGAATGTAATCTACCTTCTTGTAAACGTCATCTAACAAGTTTAGTTTGAGTCTCTGCTCAATTCTCTCTAGAAGATCTAACGATGGCAAAATTGTTCCCTTTAATATCTCAGTAAACACTGATTTGCTTATATTTTCTTTATTTAGAAAATTTTTAGCACCAATAGTCAACTTTATTTCCGAGTAAACATCTCTCAATAAAGCTAATATCTTCTCATTCGTCACTATATACAACTTATTTTTGTTATCAATAGTCCTCAAATAATTATAAATCTAGGTAAAAGTAGAATCCAGCAATCTTTAGCCGTCGCTTAAAACGATTATTCCCGCCGTTTACCTGTCCTTAGCCCCCATCTCCCACTTTTTGGTCAAGCTTTTTGCTTGCAAAAAGATTGTTTGGAAAGGAGTTTTAGATACAGGCACTGGGCAGACGTCACAATCCATACACACCTTTGCAGGCTTGCGAATTGTTAAGTTTTTATTAAACAGTCGGTTCCTCCTAGTCACTGCGCCCTGGGATCGCACCCATGTGAATACAAACCCAGGGATTCCTTCAACCGAAGCTACGGAACTAATTTGCCGAATTCCCTCAACTAGTTTACACCCTCATACCTTAGACTTCTCATCCAGGGCACCAGTGCTGGTTCTGGGTATAAATATTCAGGATTCATTATCATTCCCTTTTCATGGGATCCAGACATCAACCAAACTGCCTTAAAGACAGCCATTCCTAATTTGATCTGGTTCTCACCTTTACGGTACTCCCCAGACATATCTCAGTTAGCACTTCGTAAAAAGTGTCAGTTTAGCCTGAACCGTCAGAAATAATACTTGCGTCACCGCACGTACCTAAATAGTACAGGAATCTTAACCTGTTTCCCATTCCCAAGAAACCAATTAGGAACTTGGTTAGGATTAACTTACTCTTAGCTGATCGACATTGCTAAGAAACCCTTGCCCTTTCGGTATCAGAGATTCTCACTCTGTATAGATCCTACTACAACCAGGATTCTCATTTCTAATCGGTGCACCTATTCTTACGAACAAGCTTCTACCCAATCAGAACGCCTGCCTACCACTATCTTTTCAGATGTCTGTAGTATCGGTAACTGATTTAGCCCCGTCCATTTTCAGGGCACACAACCTTGACTGGTGAGCTATTACGCTTTCTTTGAAGGATTGCTGCTTCTAAGCATACCTCCCAGCTGTCTCCGGTTGTATACACCTTTCACCCTTTAACACTTAATCAGTATTTTGGGACCTTAACTACAGATAGGGCTGTTCCCCTATTGTAACTCAAGCTTACCCCGAGCCACCGTTTCCAGTGATCTACGACGCTAAAGAATTCTGAGTTGGACGAGGAGTCGAAGGATTTCTCCCCCGGGATTCCAAATCCGTGGCTCTACCTCCTTAGCTATCTCACACTAGACTAGACTGCGGCCTATTTCGGCAGGAACCAGCTATCACCGAACTCGATTGGCTTTTCACCCCTAACCCGCAATCACACGAGCGTATGCACACAGCACCGCTTCAGACCTCCACTTGGTGTTACCCAAGCTTCACCTTGTTGTGGGTTAGATCGTCCGGTTTCGGGTAGTAAACAAGTGACTTTAGGCATTTTCATACCTCATCCCTCACCAAAAAGGTTACGGATTGTTGGTTTCCCTTTAGATGCTTCTTAAAATTATCTTTGCCACTCACTTACACTCCCTGGCCCGTTATTCGAAACGTACGATACAACTCCTAAGAGCAGTATCATTCTGTATCCATTAGATTTCAGGCTCTTTTGACTCCCTGTCATAGGTTCTTTTCAACGTTCCTTCACAGTACTATTCACTATCAGACTTAAGATGTATTTAAGATTAGAAGTTAATATCTCCTAGCTTCCTGCACAATATCCAATGTACAGTACTCAAGAAACTCACTCATCTTTCCAGATTTAACTTACAGGACTATCACCTTTTATAGTATACCTTTCCAGGCAACTTCAGCTCATCTGACTAAGACTAAAAGTGAGTCTTACAACACCACATCTCTTTCCTATTTCTAAGAAAGATTCAGTTTGTCTTCTGCTACTTTCGCTCGCTGTTACTCGCAGCATCTCGATTGATTTCTTTTCCTGCAGGTACTAAGACGCTTCAATTCCCTGCGTTCCTAATCCTCTCGGATTGAAAAGGATGTCCAATTCAGGAATCTTTGGTTCAAAGGCTGCATGCACCTCACCAAAGCTTATCGCAGCTTGCCACGCCCTTCATCAGCATCTTAAGCTAAGTCATCCACCTAATGGAGTAGGATCTTCAGAAGTAATTGCCTATGCACGAAACAAATATGAACATGAAATGTTTTACCGCCCTTTTTAGGATGTAATCTTTTTCCGCTAACGCTTTTTTCTAAAAAGGGTTGATCTGTTTCCTTCACTCACAATTAAAAATATATGAGCTGCAATGTTTCATTGAATAAATGAATATGATTTTTTATTTTTGCCAACTTTGTTTTAAAAAAGTTGTTTATAAATTTTTACAAACATATGGACCCGTCGAGACTTTCGAGAAGGGTTGATGAGCCCATTAGTTTGTTGGGACTTGCCCTTATGTTCGAACTCGAGACCCCCGCCTCACTTGTAACTTTTCGATTAAACTTTTTCCCAAAAAGTTTAGTGCAAGGGCGATGCTCTACCGGACTGAGCTACGGGCCCATTGTTCTTTTGCCAACTTTTCTTTTGAAGAAAAGCTATACTTTATAGCAAGCATGATATCTAAGGGACTTAGTAAAGCTTTCTATTTAATAAAATTAGGAGGTGATCCAGCTGCAGGTTCCCCTACAGCTACCTTGTGACGACTTAACCCACCTTACTGAACCTAGGTTCGAATTAATCTAAAGACTAGTTCTCACCCAGACCCTGCTCGGTTGGTTTGACGGGCAGTGTGTACAAGGCACAGGGACGTATTCACCGTTCACTTTTGATGGACGATTACTAGGGATTCCAGCGTCATGAGGGCGAGTTACAGCCCTCAATCCGGACTAAGATAGAGTTTAGAGATTAACCTCTCCTCTCGGAGTCGTATCCCTCTGTCTCTACCATTGTTGCGCGCGTGTATCCTAGAAGATTCGGGCCATACAGACCTAACGTAGCCTACACCTTCCTCCTCGTTACCAAGGCAGTTCTCATAGTGTGCCTAATAATCTCGAAAGACTCAGTAGCAACTATGAGTATAGGTCTTGCTCGTTGCACGACTTAACGTGACACCTTGCGGCACGAGCTGACGTCGGCCATGCAGCACCTCTCGGCTTGTTAGGTAAGACCTTCAATCTGACCTTCATCCTGCCGTCGCTTCTAGTAAGATTATCTGTGTGGAATTAAATTAAACCGCACGCCGCACCCCTTGTAGTGCGCCCCCGCCAATTCCTTAAAGTTTCAGTCTTGCGACCGTAATTCCCAGGCGGCGAACTTAACGCCTTCGCTCCGGCACTGCATGTCCACGAAGAACATGCAACACATAGTTCGCAGCGTTTACAGCTAGGACTACTTGGGTATCTAATCCAGATCGCTCCCCTAGCTTTCGTCCACTCACCGTCAGACCCGTTCTAGATAGATGCCTTTTATGGAAACTTTTGATTAATTTTTGCTAACTTTTTTCTAAAAAGCTATCTCAAAAGTTTACGCCATTGGTGGTCCTCCAAGGATTAACACATTTTACCGCTACCCAAGGAATACCCCTATCTCTTCCCGGTCTCTAACCTGATAGTGTCTCCAGCAATCTGTTGAATTAAGTCCAACAATTTCACAAGAGATTTATTAGGTCGGCTACGAACGCTTTAGGCCCAATAAACGCGATTGCCACTAGTGGCGCCGGTGTTACCGCTAACAGTGCTAACAATAAATTATTAGCATGGCTGCTGGCACCGGTCTTGCCCACCACTTATTCCTCAAGCTACTTACACTTAAGAAAAGCCTACCCGAAAGTAAGCACTCCGGATTCCCTTATCACACTTTCGTGCATTGTAAAGTTTTCGCGGCTGCTGCACCCCTTAGGGCTAGGACCCTTGTCTCAGTGTCCTTCTCAGGGCTAGGACTCTCATCCCCCTTACTGATCGTCGGCTTGGTAGTCTTATAATTTCTTTCCAAGGTTTCTTCCTAAGAAAGCTTCTTTACACTACCAACAACCTAATCAGCCGCCGACTCATCTTATGGCGTAATCTTTCAAGGAAAGAACATTCCAGTATCAATCCTCTATCCGGTATTAGACGCAGTTTCCCGCGCTTATCCCAGACCATAAGGCAGATTATCGACGTGTTACTGAGCCTTTCGCCAGTGCTCCGAAGAGCCCTTTAACTTGCATGCCTAAATCGAATCCGAATAGCAGCAATCTCCCGCAGGATCAACGGGATATCATCAAGACTGATTCCTAAAAAATTAGGAACACTCTACTAAGTTTTCCTTCATCATACTCGCCAAAAGCTAAAGTATTCACAAAAACATTATATTCATCACTTATCTGAATAAATGCGCTTAAAAAAGTGTATATAAACCCAAAGGTTTATCTTATCACTTCAGTATAACCAAGTTCATAATCACTTGTTTATAAAGCTTTCGTCAATGATTCTGTAAACCCACTTAATAATAATCAAACTGTTTATTAATTAAGATTGAGTTCTCAAATAGCGTTAGTAAGGTAAAAATTACCTTAGGCTCTAATCAAATCTCAGAAAACATTCTATTACACAAATCAATTTCTCTTCTTTCTAAAGCATTATTAAAACATTCAACACACTCGTCATACCTTTCTGATTTTTTCACAACACAATGCACTCCACCCATTTCACAATCATAAAGTCTACCACATACCTGCCCAACTCTTTCAATTTCAGAACATTCTAATGGTCCATCTCTCAAATCACAACTTGCAAATAAAGGATCACAACTATCTTTATGACAACCTTGAGTAACTAAAGTATTAGAACAACCACTAACTAAAAAAGTCCCAATCAACAAAAAAACTATCAAACCTTTTTTCATCTCAAAGTTCTATAACAAAAAGCCATATAATAATCTATCGGAAAGATTTATATTAAACAAAATAATTAATTTCCATAAAGAGGTGAAACAAGTATATGAGACTAACTCTATTTTTCCGTAATTGGACTTCTCTAATCTCAATAGTATTATCTTTCATCATTATAGCCATACTCCTAATAGCACATTTCATTTTAACACCAGAGTTAGAAACACAATCAAATAACAGAGAAGATACAATAAACATAGTACAAGAACCACTAACAAAAGAAAAAGATTACCTTGATATGGCCTGCAGTGAACTTAGAACAGAATTTAACAGCGAAACAAGAGTAGATTTAGCAAATATTCTTCTAGATATAATGGAACTAAGAGATTGCAGGATCAGACTACCTTGCATGTCAGATGCAAAATTTTCCTATACCCTAGAACAATTTGAAAAAGGATTGATAACCGCAGAAAGATTTACAGAAATAAATGAAGAATACGCGAATTGTGAATAATTTTTTTCTTTAATTAAGAATCTGATGATGTTTGCCCTAGTTGTTCCAATCTAGATTGTTCCTTATCTATCTTTGCCCTCTCAGCCAATTCTTGGTCTCTTTCAGATAAAACAATTTCCACTTCATGCGCAACAAATCTCTCATACCTTGAACCTGAACCAGGTTGATTCGGTCCTGAAAAATGATTAGGTATCAGCGTTATTGACCTATAAGGTAATTTATCCATCCACACCACCACCGTAAACTTAATAATAAAAATCCATCCAAACCTACTTTATAAAATTTTCGGGCAATACCTTTAATAAACCCTAAAAATCACCGAAAAACATGACACAAGATATTGCACTCATATACATGGTAGCAGGAATCTCAAGCAGGTTCCATGGTAAAATCAAACAATTTGCAAAAGTCGGCCCTAACGAAGAGAACATGATAGAGTACTCTCTTAAACAAGCACTCCCTGCTAGATTCACAAAAATTATTTTCATTGTAGGAACTAAAACAGAAGAACCTTTCAGAAAACTATTCGGAGACAGTTACATGGAAATCCCTGTTTTCTATGCACAACAACATTTTGATCCAAACACAAGAGACAGACCTTGGGGTACTGTTGATGCATTATGTTCTGCTAAAGATATTATAGACTGTCCTTTTGTTGTGTGTAACGGAGATGACTTATACGGAAAAAACGCATTTAGAACATTAGTGAATCACCTAAGAGTTCATAAAGAAGCAGCAACAATAGGTTACCAATTAATTAACGTATTACCAGAAACAGGAAAAACAAATAGAGGTATTTTTCAAATAGATCCTAACAACAATATAAAAACCCTAACCGAAGTTTTAGATGTAGAAAAATCAGACTTAAACTCAAAGGGACTAAAACCAGACGACTTATGTAGCATGAATATTTTCGGATTACATCCAGAAACGCTCCATCTTCTCAATTCCAAATTAGAATCTTTTAAAGAAAAACATAAAGAAGACAGAAAAAAAGAATGCTTATTACCTAATGAACTCTCAAAATTAATCAATAAACAACAATTAGTAATGAGACTCTACCTTACTAAAGACCAATGGTTCGGAATCACTAATCCAGAAGATGAAGAGATAGTAAGAGAAGCATTAATCACTTCTCAAAAACAATCCTAGCATCAGCAACCAGAACATCTTTCTTATTAACAATTAAAGGATTGATATCTAACTCTTCAATTTTTTTATACCTTAAAGGAATTTTAGAAATCTTAACTAAGTTTTTCTTCAACTTACCAACATTAGCTTTCTCTCCTCTAGCACCATATAAAATATCTTTAGTTTTCAAATCTTGTATCATCGAATCCGCATCTTTCAAAGTAATAGGACATGCCCTTATCGAAATATCTTTCAAAATCTCAGTATAAATTCCACCAGCACCAAAAAGTAAAACATGGCCAAAAACAGAATCCTTTTTTATACCGACAATTAACTCATACCCCTTAACAAATTCCTGTACCAATATACCTTCTAACTTTAATCTTTTTTTCTTCGCTAAATTAATCAAACTCTTAAAACCTCTTTCCAATTCCTCTTTGTTACCAACAACTTTAACACCGCCAATATCTGACTTGTGTAAAGCGCCAAGAGAAATTATTTTCAAAACTAAAGGAAACTTCTTAAACTTAATTTCCTTAATATCATTTACTAATTGATTCTTTACAACAGGAACAAATTTTTTAAGCAGTTTCTCTGCCCTATATTCAGTATAAACCTCTTTTTCCATTTTAATCTAAATTTCCTTTTAAACCTCTATCTAATGGACGGAGTGTTTTTTCAATTCTAGCCCTCCGAGTTTCTCCATTAATCTCGAAAGTTTCATAGAAGGTTATCGAGTCCCCTAATATCTCATACCAATCCCTAAACTCTAGATTTCTACAAAAAGCAGAATAGGTCCTACCCATATTATAAGTAGTAACTAACATAGATATTAACCACCTAGATTAGTATTTATACTTTTTCTTTTATAAAAATTCAAAAATCTATTTTAACTATTCTCATGTAGATAAAAGCAAAGTTTATAAATTCTAAAAAAGTTCGATAAGATATACAAAAATGAGGTGAAATAAATGGGTGATTTATTCTTTTTTACAGGAGCCGAGTGTCCACACTGTCACGAAATGGACCCTTTAATTGAAAAATTAGAAAAAGAACTCAACATCAAACTAAAAAAACTAGAAGTGTGGCACAACGCAGAAAATGCAAAATTACTCCAAAAACTAGATAATGGAAAATGCGGTGGCGTACCCTTTTTCTTTAATAAAAATTCAGGAAAGGCTCTTTGCGGAGCAGTTTCTTATGAAAAATTAAAAGCATGGGCTCAGGGTAAATGAAAAAACTATTAAGTATTTTATTAGTAATCGGTTTTATTGTAATTAGTGGGTGTAATAAGTCTCAAACAACAGCAGGGCCCTTGACTATCTCTGATTGTGACGTAAAAGAATCTGAAATTAGTAAATATATATGTATATCAGAAGTTGCTAAATTAAAAATAGATGAAACTATTTGCAACAATATTGAACATAAAGGTAAAGGCATTCAAGATAATTGTTTTATGCAAGTAGCTATAGCGAAGAAAGACGAGCGTATATGTCAAAAAATTAAAAATAACGATTTGGAAAATAAGGATCAATGTTTAAGTGCAGTAGCTATTCAAAAGAATGAGAAATCTATCTGTAATAAAATAGAAATAACACGAATAAAGACTCTATGCATTGATAAAGTTACAAGATTAGGTGGAAATATATAAAATGCCAATAAAAACAATAGAAAAATTTGAAGTAAATTATCTACAAATTCTGGATGAAAATAGCAAGTGTGATGAAAAATTAAAACCAAAACTAAGACCAAATGAAATTAAACGGTTGTATGAAGGAATGTTATTAAGTAGAGTTTATGATGACAGAGCTTTTAAATTACAGCGTCAAGGAAGAATAGGAACATTTGCACCATTATTTGGACAAGAAGCTATACAAGCAGGAAGCGCCTTAGCAATTCAAGACCGTGACTGGATAGTTCCAAGTTTCAGGTGTGAAGGTATCTTAATCTCTAAAGGCCTACCCCTAGAAGAAATATTTCAAATTTGGGGAGGAGACGAAAGAGGCTACACCTGTTCAACTAAGTTAAACATAACTCCTTTTGAAATAACAGTGGGCTCACCACCAATTCATGCTTGCGGGATAGCATACGCAGCAAAACTAAAAAAGAAAAAAATCGCAGTAGTAACATATTTTGGAGATGGGGCAACATCAGAAGGAGATTTCCATGAAGCAATGAACTTCGCAGGCGTCTTCAAACTACCTGTTATTTTTATTTGTCAAAATAACCAATATGCCATCTCAACACCAGTAGAAAAACAAACAGCATCAAAAACAATAGCGCAAAAAGCAATCGCATACGGTTTTCCAGGGATAAAAATAGACGGTAATGATGCCTTTGCAGTTTACAAAGCAACAAGACAAGCCTTAGACGATGCAAGAAAGGGCAAGGGACCAACACTAATTGAATGTTTCACATATAGAAGAGGAGACCACACAACAGCAGATGATGCATCTAGATACAGAACAAGAAAAGAAGTAAAAGAATGGGAAAAGAAAGACCCTATAGATAGACTAGCAAAATACCTCCTAAACAAAAAAATTGCAGACCTAGACTACTTAATCAAAGCAAAGAAGAAAGTAGAAGAACTCATAGACAACGCAGTTAAAAAATACGAATCAATACCACCCGCAGATCCAGAAGAAATCTTCAATTATATGTACAAAGAACTACCACCAGATCTACAAGAACAAAAGAAAGAATTAGAATTAAGAAAGAGGTTAAAAGATCAGAAATAGAAAAGTTTATATGTCCAGAAAATAGGACATGTGTCATAAAAAATGGGACAAATGTACAAAAAACGAGACAAAATACTAGAATTATTTTACAGGAATCCCAATTATCAATTCACAGTAAGAGAAATTGCCAAGGAAACAAAGGTAGCAAAATCCACAGTACAGGCATATTTAAAACAATTAAAAAAAGAGAATCTGGTCTCCAAGGAAAATAAAGCAGTGCCCTCAGAGTACTTCAAACTCAAAAAAATGAATTATTATACTGAAAAAATATTTGAAGTGGGCTTAATAGACTTCCTAAAGAAAAAATTAAATCCTTCTTGCATAATACTTTTTGGGAGTATCAGAAAGGGCGAATCTATGAGAGACAGCGATATCGATCTATTTATTGAATCTCATAACAAATCAGAAATTAGTTTATCTAAATTTGAAAAAAAATTAAAGCATAGTATCCAATTATTTACTGAAACAAATATAAAAAAATTACATTCAAGATTGTTTAATAATGTTCTAAATGGTATAAAATTGTATGGGAGTTTTAAAATAAAATGATGGACTGGAATGAATGTGAAGAAAAATACCTAAAAAGGGTTGGAATAGATAGTGAAAGGATCGGTTCTATTACTGAAAAAGCTGAAGCAAGATTAAAATTTATTAAAACAACTAATATTAACCAAGAAACAGTATCTTTTATCGTCGAAGGTTACTATGAAGTAATCAAAGAACTATTGGTAGCATATCTATTGGGCAAGGAATTAAAATCTAGTAATCACCAATGCTTAATCTCTTATTTTTATAAAGAAAATCCAGATTACGAACATGAAGCAAAATTAATCTATCAACTTTCTTTTTATAGAAATAGATTAAATTATTATGGTGAATCAATACCGATAACATTTTACGAAAAAAATAAAGAGGAGTTTGAAGAAATCATTAAAATTATAAAAAACTTGATTAAAAATGCCTAAACTAAACCTAGTAGAAGCAATAAGCTTAGGATTATCCCAAGAGATGGAAAAAGACCCAGATGTAATCATCTTAGGAGAAGATGTTGGCATTGACGGCGGAGTTTTCAGAGTCACAGATGGCCTTATAAAAAAATTTGGAAGTAAAAGAGTAATTGACACTCCACTAGCAGAATCAGGAATTGCTGGCTTTGCAATGGGAATGGCTATGTACGGCCTAAAACCTGTTGCAGAAATACAGTTTGAAGGATTTACAATGCCAGCCTTAGACCAAATCATCAGTCATATTTCCAGAATGAGAAACAGATCCAGAGGAAGGTACACTTGTCCTTTAGTAATCAGAAGTCCTATAGGAGGGATGGTAAAAGCATTAGAGCATCACTCAGATTCGCCAGAAGCTTATTTCATACACACTCCAGGATTAAAGGTGGTTATGCCCTCCACTCCTAAAGATGCAAAAGGATTAATTGTCTCATCAATCAGAGATCCAGACCCAGTAATTTTTTTCGAACCAAAAAGAGTTTACAGAGCAATCAAAGAAGAAGTCCCAGAGAATGAATACACAATAGAAATAGGTAAAGCAAACATAATAAAAGAAGGCGATCAAATCACAATTATTTCCTGGGGAGCAATGGTAAGGGAATGTGAAAAAGCACTAGAAAAAATAAAAGTTGATGCAGAATTAATAGACTTGAGAACTTTGAAACCATTAGACACAAAAACAATAATAAATTCAGTTAAAAAAACAGGTCGTGTAGTAATAGTACAAGAAGCCCAAAGAACATTAGGTTTAGCATCAGAAATTATTGCTTTAATTAACGATTACGCCTTAGTAGATTTAGAAGCACCTATAGAAAGAATAACAGGTTTTGATACAGTTGTACCTTTATTCAAATTAGAGAGTTATTACAACCCAAGTGTTGAAAGAATCGCTCATGGAATTAAAAAAGTATTGGAGTTTAAGTAATGGAATTTAGAATAATCCCTCATGAAAGAGCAGACGCAGGATGGCATCTCGCACTTGAAGAAGCTTTATACCTAAAAGCAAGAGAAAACATAATAAAAAATAAACCAGTACAGCCAATCATCAGATTATATTCTTTTTCAAAGCCCTCTGTAATTCTAGGTTATCAACAACAAATACCAGAAGTAGACAAAGAGTTCTGCAAAAACAATAAAATAAGAGTCACAATGAGATCCACAGGAGGAGGTTCAGTTTTCTTAGGAAAAAATGAATTACAATATTCCCTAATTCTACCTTTAAATTACTCAAAAGACCTACTTAAAAGAATCAATACCTCAATAATAAACTCATTACAAAACGTTGGTTTCCATCCAAGCTTATACCTTTCTGGAGATCACCCAGTTATCAGAATGAATGAAAAATCCTTTGTATTCGATGCAGAAAGAAGATCACCAAACCTACTACTCCATCACGGAACTGTATTAGTTGAAAACTTTGATTTTAACACAGTAAAAGGCGCACTAAAAGCCACAGAAGAAGAAGTCACAGACATGTCTACAGGAATGTTATGGTTAAGAGAACTACAACAAGTAGGAGAACAACAACTAATAAAATCATTTGAAAAAAACCTGCCAAATGGTTCTTCTATAAGAAAAAAAGATTTCACTAGCGAAGAAATAAAATTAGCAAAAAAACTCTATAAAGATTTCTACAATAACGAAAAAGCTATGAGTAAAGGGAAGAAAAAATATGGAGTTTGTTACCTGCCATCCACAACATACAACATGGAGGAATACACGAGAAAAACATAATGGAAAATAATTTTGGTTATTGGTTAGAGATAGAGAAGTCTGAATTAATAGATACAAAAGAAAAAATAATAATGAAAATAAATGAAAATACCTCGCCAGATACAATAATTTGCTTTAAAAAAGAACTAAATGGACAACTTCTACTTTTCCATGTCCTCAAATACAAAGAAAACTACATAGAATACATACAGAGAGCAATGAGAGAAGTTTTTTTTGAATTATACAACATGACAAGCATACCAGTAAAAATCGAAAACAAAATAGAAGGGGATGCAATCTGTGCAACAATAGAAGTCAATGTAAAACCCCTAATGGAGCAAGAATTAGGAGAAGACGTAGAATTAGAACATGTAAAAAGTTGTATAAGAAATTCTTTAGAAAAACATTTCGGATATGTTGACTTAATAGACACTACGAAAGAACAGCTGATTCCAGAGGTGATTGTTTAAAATGCCATATGAATTCAAATTTCCAGATACAGGAGAAGGTATTCAAGAAGGAGAAATAGTAAAATGGTTAGTAAAAGAAGGAGACAAAGTCAAAGAAAACGACAACATAGTTCAGATTGAAACAGACAAAGCAGTTGTAGATATTCCAAGTCCAAAAACAGGAACAATATTAAAAATATATTTCAAAGAAGGAGACACAATAAAAGTCGGAGAAACTTTAGTAACAATAGGTGAAAAAGGAGAAAAATCAATACCAACCAAATCTAAAAAATCAGTTTCTGTTATTGGAGAACTAGAAGAAGCTCCAGAAGAACCAGAAGAAAAACCAAAGATATGCAAACCAGGAGAACCGTGTGCAGAAAAACCTCAAATAACTTCACAAAAAAAAGATGGAGTAAAAGCATTACTCAGAGTAAGAAGATTAGCAAACAAACTAGGTACTGATATAACAAAAATCCAAGGAACAGGAGTTAATGGAAATATTACAGAAGACGATGTAATTAACGCATCCAAAGGAACACCAACACAAAAAACTTCAGGAACAGTAGAAAAACCAAAAATAAAAGTTGCTAAAAAATACGATATGTGGGGTTACATAGACAGAGTTCCACTAAAAGGAGTAAGAAAAACAATCGCAAATAATCTAATAAAATCCTACACGACAGCAGTACATGTAACTTCGATGATAGACATAGACATAACAAAGCTATGGGATCTAAGAGAAAAAGAAAAAATAAAGGCAGAAAAACAAGGAGTAAAATTAACTTTATTCCCTTACATCATAAAAGCGGTTATTGAAGGATTAAAAAAACATCCTTACTTAAACGCATCTTTACAAGAAGATGAAATACTCTTAAAAAAATATTACAGCATTGGAATAGCAGTAGACACAGAAGTTGGATTAATGGTCCCAGTTCTAAAAAGAGCAGAAACAAAAAGTTTATACGATATTGCAAAAGAAATTGTAGAATTAGTAACAAAAGCAAATGAGAGAAAATTAGACCTAATGGACCTAAAAGGCGGTAGCTTCACAATCACAAATTATGGAAGCATAGGCGGAAATTACGGAACACCAATAATAAACCCGCCAGAATCAGCAATATTGGGGTTAGGTAGAGCCTTTGACAGAACAACATTCATAAACGACAAAATAAAAAACATTAAAATACTACCTTTAAGCCTAACATTCGATCATAGGATACTAGATGGTGCAGAAGCAGCAAGATTCTTAAACACAGTAAAAGAATACCTAGAAAGTCCTGAAAAAATAAAAAAAGAAGGTGACAAATGATAAACCTAGATAAATTCTTCAAACCAAAGAGTATTGCAGTAGTTGGAGTATCAAGAAATCCAAGCAAGGTGGGCCATGTTCTCTATCGGAACTTAATCGATGGAAAATTTCCTGGGAAAATATTTATAGTTAATAGGAAGGCAGAAAAGATACTCGAAAAAAAGAGTTATAAGTCAGTTAGAAGGATAAAAGAAAAAATTGACTTAGCAATCATAGCTGTCCCTGCCCAGTATGTGCCTGCTATTGTAAAGGATTGCCATAAAAAAGATATTAGAGATTTGATCATAATCAGTTCTGGCTTTAGTGAAATCGGAAACACAGAGCTTGAAAAGGGTTTAAAAGAGTATTTGACTAAAAACAAAATTAGGATGATTGGAGTAAATTGTCTTGGCATATTGGACACCCATTCAAAATTAGACTCCATATTTCTTCCAAGATACAAGCTAGAAAGACCACTACCAGGAGGAATAAGTTTTGTAACACAAAGTGGCGCAGTAGGTAGCACTGTCCTCGACTTATCAGCAAAAAGAGGCTATAACTTCGCAAAGTTTGTTAGCTATGGTAATGGCACAGCAATAGATGAAAGCGATATTATAGAATACCTGGGAAAAGACAAACAAACTAAAGTAATATGTTTATACTTAGAAGCTGTAAAAGACGGTAAAAAATTCATCAAAGTAATGAGAGAAGTTTCAAAAAAGAAACCGATAATTGCTCTAAAGGGAGGGTTAACAAAAGAGGGGAACAAAGCAACTCTGAGCCACACCGGAAGCCTGGCCGGAGATGCAGAAGTATATCTTGGAGTTTTTAAACAAGTCGGTGTCATAAACGCAGATACAATTGAAGAAATGCTAAACTTCGCCTCAATATTTGAAAAAAGCATAAAACCCGATAGCAATCGTGTTCAAGTTATTACAAATGGCGGAGGTCATGGAATTCTCTGCACTGATGCTATATCCGAAAACAGCAAATTAAAGTTAGCCACCCTGTCTAAGGACACTATCAGAATACTAAGATTAAAGTTTCCAGACATAGTAACTGTAGGCAATCCAATGGATCTCGTTGGAGATGCAACTACAAGAAGATACAAAACTGCAATGGAGTATTGCATGAGGGACAAGAATATCGATATTCTACTAGTCGTTGCGCTTTACCAAACACCCCTCCTCTCCGCAGATGTTGTAGATGTAATCGCTGAATACAATGATTACAAGAAAAAACCAATCATTGTTGTTAGCACAGGTGGAGAGTTTACAGAAGTATTGAGAGAAGCGCTAAACAAAAATAATGTTGTAACATTTACATTTCCTAAAGAAGCAGTAAAAGCGATTGGTGCATTAGTTGAGTATTATATAAAATAATTTTACAAAACTTTTTTTACAAAAATTTATTTAATTTACAACAAAAAAACTAAAAACAAAACATTTATATACTACAACTTATGTATTATATTATACATTTTGTAACATAAGTTATAAAATATCACGTTACATTCAAATGATTGCAACAAAACTTTTTCTAAGGAAATTAAATTTTTCTTAGATTAATTTTGTCTAAGTCTTTTGAATCAGTAAGGAGGAAAAATGAAGCGAAAAACTTCAAGGAAAGTTGGTCGAAAGACTGCTAAGCGAAGTACTACAAGGAAGGCAACTTCCAGAAAAGCTACTAAGCAAAAAGTTAGCAGAAAGAGAGCAACTTCCAGAACTACTAGACGAAAACGAAGGTAGTTCTAGAATCAGCGGGGCTATAACGCCTCGCATTTTTTTCTAAAAATTCAAATCGAACGATACATTTATATCATAACATATCATTTATTTTATTATGGAAATCAGATATACTTCCCATGCAAAAATACAAATTGAAAGGAGAAAATTAGAAAAAGTCTGGGTCGAAGAAACTATAAAAAGTCCAGATATAACAAAAAAAGAAGGGAACAAATTTTATGTAATAAAAAAATTAAATGGCCTTGTTATCAAAGTTATTTATGTAAAGGTAAAATATATAAAGGTCATAACCGTATTTGAAATAAGAAAATGAAAATAACCTATGATTCAGATGCAGATGCAATGTATATCTATTTAGATGAAGAAGCCGAGATAGATAGAACCAAAGAAGTAGACAAGGATGTAATTATAGACTATGACAAAAAAGGCAATGTAATAGGAATAGAATTTCTTTTTGTTAAAGAAAAAAGACCCGAGCTTTTAAAACAGATCAAAGTTGAAAACCTGATTGCTGCCTGATTTTAGCAAAATTCTCAATTAAATATATATGTTTATTTTAATAATTTCAACAGAATACCCATCTCACTCCACATTCTATTTTCAGCTTGTAAGTACACTATTGACCTTTTACCATCAATAACATCATCAGTTACTTCATAACCCCTTCCAGCAGGCAAACAATGCATAAACAATACCTTCTTATTCACATCAAACAACCTCTTATTAACCTGATAAGGTTTCAATATTGCAACTCTTTTTTTCTTCTGGGGTTCAGGAATATGATATGACATCCATGAGTCACTGTATAATATTTGACAATTTTTAACAGCTTTCTTAGGATCTTTTTCATATTTATATCTAAGATTTCCAATTACTTTCTTATCAGGCAAAAACTCTTTTTTATTAGGACAACAAACAACAATATCAATTCCTAATTTACCACAACCAATAATCAAAGAATGAGTAACATTATTATTACCATCTCCAATATAACATATCTTCAATTTGTTTAACCTTCCAACCTTCTCTTTAATAGTCAAAAAATCTCCTAAAATTTGACAAGGATGCATCTGGTTCGTAAGTCCATTGATTACAGGAATATCTGAATACTTAGCTAACTCAACAATATCTTTATGCTCAAACAATCTAGCCATAACAGCGTCACAAAATCTAGATATAACCTCAGCACCATCTTTAATAGATTCTTTTTTACCCAAAGGAGAATTAGCAATATCATAAAAAATAGCATGCCCTCCTAATTTTAACATTGCAACTTCAAAACTTAACCTAGTTCTCAAAGAAGGTTTAGCAAACAACATCAATAAAGTTTTTCCTTTTAATTCAGAGGAATATTTTTTAGGTGTTTTCTTTATTTTAGAAGCTGAATCAACTAAACCTAGTATCTCTTTTTTACTCAAATCCTTTAATGAAATTAAATGTTTCATTTCAAAAACCCTTTCTTTCTCAAAATTCTTTCCAGTTCCCTAACACTTTTTTTACCCAATTCATAATCAACTTCAACAATAGGTTTTTTAGTTTTAATCAATTTAGATAAATCCACAGGAGAAGAATCCAAAACAACATCACATTTTGCTCTGTTTATTGTCTCCTGCAACTCCCAAATCTGTTTTTTAGAATAACCCATCGCAGGAAGCTCTTCTTTCAAATGAGGATATTTTTCATATATTTTTTTAATCGACCCAACAGCATGCTTTTGTGCATCAATCATCCTACCCTTATATCTTTTTAATGCAACAGAACCAGCACCATGAGACAGCATACCATGAGTTAAAGTAGGGCCATCTTCTACAACTAAAACTCTCTTATTCCTTAATAACTTACCATGTTTAACTGTAAGTTCAGAAGCGGCCTTTATAATTATAGCCTTGGGGTTATATCTCTTAACAGTCTCCTCAACAATTCTAACATCTTCATTCAGAGCAGTATTAACCTTGTTTATAAGAACAACATCAGCTAGGAGTAAATTGACAAAACCAGGATAATAAGTGGTACTATGTCCAGGCCTAAAAGGATCTGCAACAACTATTTTCAAATCAGACTCAAAAAATGAAAAATCATTATTGCCTCCATCCCAAATAATAACATCCGCCTCTTTTTCAGCCATCCTTACTATTTTTTCATAATCCACACCAGCATAAACAATAAAACCAAGCTTCAACCAAGGCTCATACTCTTCTCTTTCTTCAATTGTACATTTATGTTTACCCAAATCTGCATAAGTAGCAAATATCTGTACTTCCTGTTTTATCAAATTCCCATAGGGCATTGGATGTCTTATAGCCACAACTTTTTTTCCAGCTTTTTTTAGTAATTGGCCAATTGCCTTAGAAGTTTGAGATTTCCCTGCACCAGTCCTTATAGCACAAACTGAAATAAGTGATTTCTTTGATTTAATTTGCGTGTCTTTAGTCCCAAGAAAAGAAAAATTTGCTCCATTAGCCAAAACCAAAGAGGCTTTTTCCATGACTTGCTGATGACTAAGGTCTGAATATGAAAGAAAACAATAATCAACTTTAAGTTTTTTAATTAACCTAGGCAAATCTTTTTCTAAATAAATAGGAATATCCTTCTTATACAATCTACCAGATAATTTTTTAGGAAATTTTCTTTTTTCAATACCAGGAATCTGATCAGCAGTAAAGCAAACTACGTTAAACGAAGGATTGTCTTTAAAATACCTCAAGAAATTATGAAAATCTCTCCCCCCGGCCCCTACAATTATCGCATTATAAGGTTTCTTCTTCAACAATTTCACCTCTTTATCTTAAATTATCTTAATAATCAAAATAATCGCAATAAACACTATTATCCCTATCACAATATACTTAATAAACTTTTTCCAATCTACTACAGATCTACTCACTCTAACCGCACCACCTCTTTCCATAGCATTCTCTTCTCGATCCCATTTCTCACTAAAGCTCTTAGGTTTCATAAAAAATAAAAGGATAGTTTAGTATAAAAACTTACCTCAAAAAATATCCTCGCACTCTATCAAATCTCTCGGTTCTTCAAGAACACATTCTTTAGTGATATAAGTTACAGTATTCTCAAGAGTATTAACTTCACAGTCCCCACTCCCAACTGCTTCATCAACTTGATCACCAACAAGAACCCTGCATTTAGCTTCACAGAAAAAAAGTTTCTCAGTAAATTCTTGTAGCCCAATAAATCTATATTCATTAGCATTTCCTGTAGGCTCACTCGCCCCTCCCAAAGTCCTACACTCGCCAATCTCGCTTTCCCCAATACAAGCAATAAAGTATGGACCTGCGTTATCTGAACTATACCTATAAGACACTTCTTCACTAAGAACATTATTCATCTCAGTCCCAGACCATGCTCCGAATATGCTTACCAGCTCCCCATCACAACAAGTAACAAGTCCCTCTTGTATCAACTCGCCCTTACAACATCTCCAACTGGGATCGCCCGGATCTAAATTTAAATCTATACTAGCAATATCCTCACAAAGTTGTGTTTTTTCTCCCACAACATCCTCCTCAACAAGAATACATTCAGCACCATAACCATCTTGGTTACATCTACCACCAAGATCAGTACAAGAAGTATACTCTGCTGTTATTTCCCAAGGCCCTTCTCTTGAAGGTCTTTCATTCGTAGTACATTCTATATTCACCAGCATATCTTCTTCACATTGACGAGGGTCGCAAAAACTAGCTTTCAACCAAGATTCAGAGTCACTATATCCTGTTTCAATACCTTGATGCCCTAAACGTCTAAATAAACTTCCACAATAATTATCAGATATCGGTTGACAAGAACTATCAACATCCAAAAAATCTAAAACAGAACCAAGATCCTCTTCAAGACCAACATCTCCAACACTACATTTTCCATAATTTCTATCTTGCTCGCATCTACCATTACAAAAACCCGCCTCACCAATAGAAAGCCAGGCCTCTAATGGTTTTGTACTGCAATGATAACCTAAAAATCCTTCTCTTGGAGCCAAAAAGTAAATACGCTCAACTAATTCTGGTTCAAACCTCCTATACTCTTCTAACTCAACAGAAAACTGATCAATCATATCTTGAGCACAAATACTGCCTTTATCAGAGCCCAAATCATCTATTAATTTATTACAAAATTTAATATTAAAGTCCCTTACACCAGAACCAACACAACCAAATAAACTAAGAGAAATTATCACTAAAACAAGTACTTTGATTACCTTAAAATTAAAACCCAAATATACCACCTTTTTATAAAATTTTAATCCGTTTCTTATATTTAATACTTTCCAACCTTGAGCCCATAAGAACCAAATAAGAAATATAGAGCTAATCCTTCAAACAACCACATCCACACATAGTAGAAGCAGTTTTTGTCACATACTTAGAATCAGTCATCTTTTTACCACAACAAATCTTCACTCTATCTGACTTAGAACGACATTCCTCGCATATATAGGTACTATCTTCAGCAACCATATTTCAAACAGAAAACCCAGCAAACATATAATAATTAGCCTATTTATCCAAAAAAGGATTTAAAAATTAAAAAAATACCCCCCTAAACCCAATACAGCAGATTAAAGGAAAACTTTATAAAACAAAACCTCCATTATACTCTAAAGGGGGAATTTAAAATGAAACACACTGTTATAGCTCCAATAGGAGACTATATGGATAGTTTATTCGTTGGTATCAGAGAATTTCCAACTGAAAGAATCATATTATTAACAGATAAAGATAGAAAAGAAGATGCATTAAAATCAAAAGCAGAACTAGAAAAATTCAAGATTCCTGTCCAAATAAAAGAATTACCAGGAAATAGTCATGTATGGGAAGAAATCTTTGAAGCTATTGCAGATATTAAAAAAAATCTAGGAAATAATCCTCTATTAATAAACGTCGCTACAGGAGACAGAGACACAAGATGCGCTGCAACATCCGCAGCATTTGTAAACGGAATAAGAGCTTTTTCAGTAGATAAAGATCAAGCTGTACTATTACCAATTCTAAAATTTTCTTATTACAAAATGCTGACTGAAAAGAAACTTTCTATTTTAAAAGTCTTATTTGAAAGTGGCGATGGAGAAAAAAAGTGTTGCGCTTCATTAGAAGAACTCAGCAAAAAAACAGGCATGTCTCTACCATTAATAAGCTACCACATCAATGGAACAATGAAATCTGAAGGTCTTAAAGAACTCGGTCTAATAGAAACAATAGAAAAAAAAGGAAGAATACAAATTGATCTTAGTATGATGGGCAGACTTTTGATTAAAGGTTATATTAAGTAAGCTAAAGATATAAGAAATCTTGTAAACTTTCTTAATAATAATCAGACCATTTATCAATTAAGATTGACACTTCTCAAAAAAGCTAGTAAAGGGGAAGCGAAGAAGAAATTATCAGAAGACGTATCCTAGTTAATTTAACAGAGTCAAAAATAAATCTTTATATACTCCCTAGTTTTAGTAAATTTATGAAAAAAGAGGGTTCTAGGGATACTTTGGTTTTAATTCTTGTAATTGTTGTTTTGTTAGGTTTATCATTTTTTGGAAGTTCTGATGAAAGAGTTTATAGTGTTGAATCTAAAAATATGGATGTAAATTTATTTTCTGATTTGAATGAGGAGTTTGGGAAAATATTTGATTATATGGAGATTGTTGGGAATG
>JBDRGP010000028.1:0-63091 GCA_043817645.1 Candidatus Woesearchaeota archaeon | reverse complement strand
TTGGACTAATAAAGGAACTTCTAATTTAGTGGGATCTCGGCCTAAAATGTCTAAGACCCTTATTCTTAGGTTTTCATTTGGACCTGGGTTTGGAAAGACTGAAACTGCAGAGGTATCTGCATAAGTTCCTGCTTTGTCTGGGAACTTATCCCAGTATTCGACCATTTGGAAAGGATCTAAAAGTTGTATTTCTCCATTATTTTCTTCTCTTAGAATCTGAGCTCTGATTTGGGCTCTTGGAATATTTGAGAAAGAAATTGGGTCTCCAGGTTTATACTTATGAGTATCTGTTATTCCTCGCGTATTTGGGAACCTTTCATTAAGTTTTCTATGAACTACTTCTCCTCTCTCGTCATAGAGGAGATTTCCTACTCTTTCAACAGGAAAATCTATTACTGGATTTCCTGGTAATAGGTAGTTTTTTGTTGCGGTTTTTGTTGACATTTTTAATTCTATTAATTGGATTAATTTGGGCTTTATAAATCTTTCTATTTTAACTACTTTAAAGAAATAACATACTTTCTTAGGCACTATTAACTTAATCCAAAAACCTCAAAATTTAGTGTTTCTTTGCTTTAAAACCACCGAATCCTGAGTTTTTGCTAGGTTGTGGAAGATTCTAAATGCTCATTTTAGGAGATTTTGATAATTTTGCGATAGGAAACCTAAAGCTTTATATAGGACAAATAGGAAAATTACATTATCCCTTACTGATTGAAAATGGTAAACTAATTAGACCGTTGATTCTAGAGTGAGTTATATAACTCTTATTTAAAATGGCAAAAAAACATCATCCGAGAAGAGGAAGCTTGCAGTTTTGGCCTAGAAAGAGGTCTAAAAGATCTTTTGCAAGAATAAGATCCTGGCGTGAACAAAATGGTGATGGGTTGCAGGCTTTTGTGGGTTATAAAGTGGGGATGACTCATGTGATTGCTAAAGACAACTCACCACACACTATGTTTAAAAAAGATAATATTTTTGTTCCGGTGACGATTATTGAGTGTCCGCCGTTAAAATCTCTTTCTCTGCGTTTTTATCAAAATTCTTCTGATGGTTCAAAGCTTATTTCTGAGGTGTTTTCTAAATCTTTAGATAAAGGAATTAAAAAACATATAAAGTTTCCAAAAAAAGAAGGCAAGATTCCAGAAAACTTTGAAGATGTAAGATTAAGGGTTTATACTCAACCAAGATTGACTGGTATTGGAAAGAAAAAACCTGAAACTTTAGAAATTGGAATTGGTGGAAAAGATGTTCAAGAGAAATTAAAAATTGCCCAAGAATTATTAGAAAAAGAAATTAAATTAGGAGATGTTTTAAAAGATAAAAAGTTGATAGATATTCATTCAATTACAAAGGGCAAAGGTTTTCAAGGAACTGTAAAAAGGTTTGGTGTTAAAATAAGACAACATAAATCTGAAAAAACTAAAAGAGGGGCTGGGACTCTTGGTGCATGGACTCCTAAGAAAGTTTTGTTTAGTGTGCCGCAAGCAGGAAGAATGGGGCATCATCAAAGAGTAGAATACAATAAGTTATCTTTAATGACTGATTCTGATCCTAAGAAGGTAAATCCTAAAGGGGGATTTTTACATTATGGTTTAGTTAAGAATGATTATATTGTTTTGAAAGGTTCTGTTGCTGGTCCTGCTAAAAAAACAATTATATTAACTCCTGCTGTAAGAAAAGGTAACGCTGGAAGTCTTGAGATTTTATCTATTGATTTGGAGAGCAAACAATGAAAGCTGATGTATATGGTGTGGATGGTAAGAAGATTAAGGCAGTTCAATTACCTAAGCAGTTTGATGAGCCTGTAAGAGAGGATTTAATTAAAAGGGCTGTTTTGGTTGTGCAGGCTTCTAAAAGACAAAGATATGGCGCAAAGAAGGGCGCAGGTATGAGACAATCTGCTACAATGTCCAGAAGGAGAAGGAAATATAGAGGTTCTTATGGTAGAGGAATTTCTAGAGTTCCTAGGAAAGTTTTAACAAAGAGAGGTACACAATTTTATTTTATTGGAGCTGTTGCACCTGGAACTGTTGGCGGTAGAAAAGCTCACCCTCCTAAAGCTGAGAAAATTTGGGAGAAGAAAATTAATATAAAAGAAAGAAGAAAGGGAATAAGATCTGCTTTGAATGCTACTACGAATTTGGAAATTGTTAAATTAAGAGGGCATAAGGTTGAATTTTTACCTTTGGTTGTTGAATCAAAGTTTGAAAAATTAGAAAGTACTAAAGAAGTTAAGAAAGTTTTAGTTTCTTTGGGACTGGATAAAGAGCTAGAGAGGGTTGGTAAGAAGAAGATTAGAGCTGGAAAAGGAAAGTCAAGAGGAAGAAAATATAAAACTAAAAAAGGTCCATTAATTGTGACTTCAAAAGAATGTGAATTAAGCAAGTCTGCTAGGAATATTTCCGGTTTAGATGTTTGCAAAGTTAATAATCTTAATGCTGAATTACTGGCTCCTGGTGCGGTTCCAGGAAGATTAACAATTTATACTGAAGATTCTCTGAAAGTCTTTGATGATAAAAGTTTATTTTTAGAAAGTAAAGGGGTTATTAAGAAATGAGCGGTACACTAAAATATCCATTGTCAACTGAAAAATCTGTAAGATTACTTAGCTCTGAGAACAAAATAGTTTTTGTGGTTGAGAATAAATCAAATAAAAAACAGATAAAGGAGGATTTTGAGAAGATGTTCAAGGTAAAGGTTTTAAAAGTCAATACTTTGATTCATAAAGGGAGGAAAAAGGCATATATTAAATTGCCACCAGAAAATCCTGCGATAGATATTGCAACGCAGATGGGACTGATGTAAAATGGGTAAGAGAATAATAACACAAAGGAGAGGAAGAGGAACTCCTACTTACAAGGCCCATTCACATAGATGGTTGGCTGAGATAAAGCATAGAAAGTTTGATGATATAGAAAAAACTGCAAGTATTAAAGGCGAGATTGTTGATCTTGTTAATAGCAGAGGACATTCTTCTCCAATAGCCTTGATTAAATATTCCAATGGTGAAGAAAGGTACATGTTTGCACCTGAAGGAATAAGAGTTAAAGATTTTGTTGAATCTGGTGCTAATGCTTCTGTAAAAAAAGGAAATACTCTGCCTTTGAAAAATGTTCCTACTGGAACTTCAGTTTATAATATAGAGGTGAGACCTGGCGATGGCGGTAAACTTTGCAGGGCTTCTGGCGTATCTGCAAAAGTTGTGTCTAATTTTATTAATGAAACTGTTATTGAGTTGCCATCTAAAAAACAAAAGAAATTTAATCCTCTGTGCAGGGCCACTGTTGGAGTTATTGCTGGGAAAGGCAGAAAGGAAAAGCCGTGGATTAAGGCTGGAAAAAGACATCATGCTATGAGAGCTAGAGGAAAATTATATCCAAGGACTTCTGGAGTTGCTATGAATGCTGTTGATCATCCATTTGGTTCTGGTAGAGGAAGACAACATGCAAAAGTTAAATCTCCATCCAGATTTGCATCTCCTGGAAAGAATGTTGGTCCTATCAGAGCAAAGAGATCTGGGAAGAAACGATAATGGTTGAGAAAAAAGTAACTTTTCGTGGGAAAACTTTGGAAGAACTGCAGAATATGGAACTCAAAGATTTTGTTAAGTTAATACCTGCAAGGAAAAGGAGATCTTTATTGAAGGGGCTGACTGAACAACAAAAGATATTGCTTGAGAAGATTAAGAAAAAAGGCCAATCAACAAAACCAATTAAGACCCATGTTCGTGATATGATTGTTGTACCAGAAATGGTTGGATCGCAATTATTAATTCATAATGGCAAAGAATGGAGTCCTTTGAACGTTACTGAAGAAATGTTGGGACATTATTTAGGAGAATTTTCATTAACAAGGAAGAAGGTCGGACATAGTGCGCCTGGTGTGGGTGCGACTAGATCAAGTGCGGCTGTATCAAAGAAGTAAAATGGTTGAAGAAAATATTGCGGTGGTTAAGGGAAGGGATTTGCCTATTTCAACAAAACATTCAATTGAGATATGCAATTTTATTAGAAATAAAACTATTAATACTGCGAAAAAGCAGTTGAATCTTGTGTTGCAGAAAAAATTAGCGATTCCTGCGAGAAGATTTAATGATAGCAGAGGGCATAGAAAAGGGAAGGTTGGTCCGGGATTTTATCCTGAAAAAGCTACTAAAGAGATTATTGATTTATTATCTTCGCTTGAGGCCAATATTAACAACATAGGACTTATTTCTGAAGGAGCATATTTGTGTAAAGTAGTTGCAAACAGGGCTTCTAGACCAATGCATCATGGAAGACAAAGAAGGAGAGTTATGAAGAGAACACATATCGAGTTTGTAGCTAAAGAAAAAAAAGTTGCGGCTAAAGAGAAACCGAAAGAAGTTGTGAAGAAAGAACCTGTAAAGGAAGTCCAAAAAGCTGAGACTAAAAAAGAAGCTCCAAAAGAAATGAAAAAAGAAGAAAAGAAAGTTGAAGCTAAACAGGAAGATAAAAAATGATTGAAAAACAGTTTTTAGTTCAAAAGTTGAAGGAACATCAAATTCAGAAATTCATATCGAGCAGATTGGCTAAAACAGGATATTCTCATACTGAAATAAAAAGAACTCCGCTTGGTGAAAAGGTGATAATCTATACAACCCGGCCTGGCATTGTTGTTGGTGGTAGAGGAGAGAACATACAAAATTTGACTAATACTCTTAAGAAAAAATTCAAAATGGAGAATCCGCAAATAGAAATAGGGGAAATTGGGTCTCCTATGCTGGATATAAATTTTGTTTGTGATAAAATAGTTTCTACATTGGAAAGATTCGGTTCAAAGAGATTTAAATCTATTGGGTATAGAACCTTGCAGGATATTATTGATTCTGGGGCAATGGGTGCTGAAATTTTAATTTCTGGAAAGGTCCCTGGATCTAGAGCAAGAACATGGAGATTTTCTGCTGGTTATCTTAAGAAATCTGGAGATATTTCTGAGAATTATGTTGCAAGAACTTATAGCAAAGCCCAATTAAAATCTGGAATCGTAGGAATAAAGGTAAGCATAATGCTGCCAGACACACCCATGCCGGATAAGATAACATTTCGTGAAGAAGAAAAGAAGAGTGTAGAAGTAAGTAAAGAGCCAATGGAGAAAGTTGAAGAGCAACCTTCTTTAAAAAAGAACGTTGGCGAAGAAAGGGCTAAAGAAGATGTTAAAGAGGAGAAAGTTGTGTCTAAAGAGAAACCAAAAGAAATTGTGAAGAAAGAGCCTGTGAAAGAAGTTCAAAAAATTGAAACTGAAAAAGAAGAAAAGAAAGTTGCTAGTAAAGAAAAAGTCACTGAAGAAAAAACAAAAGAGCCACTAAAGAAAGAAATCACAAAAAGGAGCAAAGAAAAAATAAAGAAGGAATAGAATGGCAATGCTAAAAAAGCGGGAACTTGAGCAAATAAATGAGGCACAGATAGAGAGTAAGCTCGTAGAATTAAATAAAGAACTTATGAAATTAAACGCTCAAAGAGCTGTTGGTACAGCTATTGAAAATCCTGGTAAAATAAAGGAATTAAGGAGATCGATTGCAAGACTACATACGGTTAAGGTAGCCCGGAGTAAAAAGCTTGCGGGAGGGAAGAAAAAAGCATGAATGAAATTGACCCACTAACTGGGCTTCCTAAGGAGCTTGGTGTCTGGGAGAATATCGCTAAGAGTGATCAGAGAATCAGAATTAAAGAAGAAAAACGAAAGTTTGGAAAAATAATAACAGTGATTGAAGGCATAAATAGCAAGGAAATAAATATCAAAGATATTTCAAAAAAGCTCAAGTCCAAGCTTGCGTGTGGCGGTACAGTTAAGGACGGAACAATAGAATTACAGGGAAACCATGCGAAGAAGGCTAAAGAAGAATTGATTAAACTTGGCTTTGCTCCAGATTCAGTGGAAATAAGATAAATAATGGATACGTACAAAAGGATCGTAAGGCACGAATTAATAGGGTTAAGAATAGAAATCGTGGATGCGAATAATCCTAGCCTTATAGGGATAAAGGGAAAGATTGTGGATGAAACAAAGAATACGATAACGGTACAAAACAAAAAAATAATCAAAACCCAGGTAAAAATGAAAATAAAAATGCCAAAAAAAACAATTGAAATGGATGGGAAGGAACTAGTTGGAAGAGGAGAAGAGAGAATAAAAAAATGAAGAAAAAAATCAGAAATATAGGGATTAAGGTAAAAGTTCCTAGTAAAAAAAGCGAAGATAGACATGATCCTTTTTTTGGAAATCTTGGGATCAGAGGAAGGATATTTACAGGTACCGTGGTGTCTATGAATTCTGCAAAAACTGCCAAAATTGAGTTTAGTAGGCTTATTCCGATAAAAAAATATGAAAGATATGAAAAAAGAAGGACTGGGCTTCTTGTTCATAATCCTGAGTCCTTGGGGGTAGAAGTTGGAGACCTTGTTAGGGTTGCGGAGTGTAGGCCTATATCAAAAACAAAAAATTTCGTCATAATTGAGAGATTAGAAAAATGAAAGCTGTAAGCTCAAGAATAACTAAAGGATTGTCGCATGGTTCGGTTATTCCTACTTGCGATAACTCTGGAGCGAAAATGACGAGATTGGTTTCGGTTAAAAGATCAAAAACTGTTAGGAGAAGAAAACCCCAGGCAGGGGTAGGGGATCTTGTTATGGTTTCGGTTATTAAAGGAGATAAAAGTATCAGGAAGCAGGTTGTTCCTGCAGTTGTAGTAAGGCAGAGAAAGGAGTACCAAAGAGCAGATGGTGTGAGAATTGCATTTGAGGATAATGCTTTAGTGGTGTTAAAAGATGAAAAAGGGAATCCTAAAGGGACTATCTTTAAAGGGGCCATTGCGAAAGAAGCTATAGAAAGATGGCCTGGAATCGGAAAAATAGCGAGTATTGTTGTGTAAGATGAAAAAAGATTTTTCAAAACATTGGAAAGCGAGCAAACAACCTAGAAAGCAGAGGAAATACGCAGCTAATGCTACACTGAAAGATAAAAGAAGGTTTTTGTCTGCTACGCTTTCTAAGGAATTAAGAAAAAAATATGGAAAGAGATCTATTCCAATCAGAAAAGAGGATGAAGTTAGCATTATGAGGGGACAGTTTAGAAAAACTAAAGGGAAAGTGTCTAGGGTGCTTTTGAAAAAATCCTTAATTTATGTTGAGGGTGCTCAATTAGTTAAGAAGGATGGATCTAAGACGTACTACCCAATACATCCTTCGAATGTTATGATCACAAGCTTAAATTTAGATGATAAAGGGAGGAAGAAAGTTTTTGATAGAGTGAAAAATGTCACATCTGAAAAGGTTAAGGGCTCCTAAGTCTTGGTCAATAAAGAAAAGAAAGGGTATAAAATTTATAGCTAGGCCTATGCCTGGGCCACACAAGTTAAATGAGTCTATAACTTTAAATCATGTTCTAATAGAGGTTTTGAATTTGGCTAAGAATAAAAAAGAGGTTAGGTACATTCTAAACCAAGGAAAGATTCTGGTAAACAATAAGAGTAGAAAGGGACAGAGGTTTCCTATCGGGTTAATGGACACTGTTGCAATTCCTGACAATGGTAGTTTTTACATTGTTTTGTATGATGAACATGGAAAATTCTCTTTAGTGCCTATCAAGAAAGAAGATTCGGAGGTTCTTCTGTGTAAAATAATTAACAAAACCATACTAAAGAAAAAGAAGACCCAAATAAACTTGCATAATGGAGAGAATATACTTGTAGAAAAAGATGGCTACAGGGTTGGGGATACTTTATTGGTTCAGGGGGATAAGATTAAAAAACACCTAAAGTTAGAGAAGGGTTCTTTGATTTACTTAACCTCTGGAAAATACAAGGGTTCTTCCGGGGTATTAGAAAAAATAGAAAGACTTTCTGAACTATCTGAAGATATGATAACTATCAAGAGGAACAAAGAACAAATTGTTACGAGAAAAAAATATGCGTTTGTTATAGAAAAGGAGTTTAAGAAATGAATAAGATGCAAGAAATCTATGTGGAAAAAGTAACTTTGAATATGGGTACTGGTGAACCTGGAGATAAATTGGACAAGGCTATGAAACTGTTAAAGACCCTTACAAACTCAAAGCCGGTTACGACTAAAACAAAAAAAAGAATCCCTGGATGGGGCATAAGACCTGGATTGCAGATAGGGTGCAAGGTAACTTTGAGAGGGAAGAGGGCTCATGAATTGCTTGTGAAGTTATTTGCTGCAAAGGGAAATAACCTTAGGGATAAAAATTTTGATGATGCTGGAAATGTTTCCTTTGGTATTCCAGAGTATTTGGATATACCTGGTGCCGAGTATGACATGGAAATTGGAATTATAGGCCTGGAGGCGGCAGTTACACTTGCAAGACCCGGGTTTAGAATTAAGAAGAGACGTATAATGCGGAGAAGTATTCCAAAGAATCATAGAATTGGAAAAGAAGATGCAATTAAATTTGTTAATGAAAAATATGGAGTTGAAATAGGGGGATAAAATGACCACAAGCAATTTCAGGAAGGAGTATACACAATTAAAAATGAAACAAACCAAATGGAAGAAATATCTGAAACATAACTCTCCTAAGAAAAGAAGTGTGGGTGCATCATTAAAAAAGTGTAGGCTTTGCGGGAGTCATCGTGGCTTTATTCAAAAGTATGATATCAACATGTGTAGAAGATGTTTTCGAGAGCATGCAAAGGAGATTGGTTTTAAAAAGTATAGTTGAGGAAATTTAAAATGATGAATGATCCGCTGGCAAGTACATTGTCAAACATATGGAATGCTGAAAAAGTAGGCAAGATGAACTGTTTAGTTAGTCCAAGCTCTAAGATAATTAAATCTGTTTTAAAGATTCTAAAGGAACATGGGTATATTGGGGAGTTTGAGGAGATTGAGAAGAACACAGGTGATTGCTTGGAGATAAATCTTCTAGGGAAAATAAATAAATGTTGCGTTATAAAACCAAGGTATCCTATCAAGTTTTTGAATATGGAAAAATATGAGAAGAGATTTTTGCCTGCCAAAGATTTTGGCATAATCATTGTTTCAACTAGTAAGGGGATTATGACTCACAATGAAGCAAAGGAAAAGAAAGTTGGGGGGAGATTGTTAGCATATTGTTATTAAAAATGAAATTAGATTTTTTGGAAAGGAAAATTGAAATTCCTGAAGGCGTGGAAGTTAACTTAGAAGGAGGGCAGTTAGTTGTTAGCGGGTTAAAGGGTAGGAACAGCAGGCTTTTGAAATATCCTGGGATTTCTATAGACAAGAAAAATAATCAAGTAGTTGTTTCTGCTAAAAAAGTGAGTCGTTCAGAGAAAAGACTGATCGGGACATATACGGCGCATGTAAGGAACATGATTTATGGCGTTAAGGATGGCTATACTTACAAATTAAAAATTTGCTCTGGGCATTTTCCAATGAAAGTTGCTGTTGAAGGCGATAAAGTTGTGATTAATAATTTCTTAGGTGAAAAAATACCTCGGACTGCTAAAGTGCTTGACGATGTAAAAGTTGAGATTAGCGGTGACGAAGTTACTGTTGAGGGTGTAGACTTAGAAAAAGTTGGACAAACCGCGGCCAATATAGAAAGATCGACTAGGATAACTAATAGAGATAGGAGAGTATTCCAGGATGGTTGTTACATTACCTCCAAGGCTAAAGACAAAAAATGATTCAAAAAGTTGACAAAAATTTATTGGAATTAAGAAAAACACAAAAAAGTAAGAAACCTAATTTTGTTAGACAGCAGGGCAAGTGTATTAAAAGCCTGAGCGAGAGTTGGAGAGCTCCAAAGGGAATGCATTCGAAGTTAAGGAGAAAACTTCGTGGCAAGATTAAAAGTCCATCTATAGGTTATTCTTCTCCTAAAAGCGTTAGAGGGTTGCATGTTTCTGGATTGATCCCTATTTTGGTTTATAATGTTAGAGAGTTAGATGATTTGAAAACTGGACAAGGAGCTTTAATTGCATCTGCGGTGGGACAGAAGAAAAAATTAGAAATTTTGAAGAAATCTAAAGAATTAAAGTTAGAGGTTCTCAATATTAAGGATGTTGATAAATACTTAGCAAAAGTTGAAGAAGGAATTAAGAAGAAGAAAGAAGAGAAGGTTAAGAGAACCAGGGAGAAGAAAGAGAAAAAGGAAGCGAAGAAAGAGAAGAAAGAAGAGAAGCAGAAGGAAGACATTAAGAAAGAAGAAGTTACAGAGGAAGAAAAACAGAAAGAGGAGAAAGAAAAGAAAAGAAAGGTTTTGGAGAGTCGAAGATGAATCTAAAAGAATATCAGGAGTTGTGTAAAAAAACTGCTAAGAGTTTTGAAACTAAAGAAAAGGAAATACTCACTTGGGGTTTAGGTATTGCTGGAGAAGCAGGAGATGTAGCGAGTTGTATAAAGAAAACTTTTTCACATGATAATGATACAAAAGAAGGGATAAAAGAAAATCTTGGAGATACTTTATGGTACATAGCAATGATTTGTAATTTTTTTAATTGGGATCTTCAAAAAGTTCTAGAAGAAAACATCACTAAACTTGAAAAAAGATACCCTGGCGGATTTACAGTGGAAAAGGCTAGAAGAGGCGGAGAAAGAAAAGATTGGAGTGAAGATGAATCTAAAAAATAGGAAAAGGGTAATAGCGTCTACGCTTGGGACAAGTAAACGGAGGATTGTATTAGATCCCTCTAAACTGGAGGATATTAAGAAAGCTATTACAAAAACTGACATTAGATCTTTAGTTGCTGGGAAGGCTATAAAGATTAGGAAAGCTAGGGGGCAATCTAGTTTTAGATCAAAGAAATTAAAGATCCAAAAATCAAAGGGTATGAGAAAGGGAGCTGGGTCAAAGAAAGGAAAAAAGTATTCGAGAGTGTCAGCAAAAAGAAGATGGGTTACTATGATTAGGACTCAGAGAGTGTTTATTAGGATGCTTAAAACGAAGGAAATGATTGCTAGCCATACCTACAGAAATTTGTATACTATGATTAAAAGCAATCGATTTAGGAGTATCCGTTTAATAAAACTCTATTTGGAGGAACATAAATTATTTTTGGAACATGGAATACAAAAGAAAAAAGGAAAATAGAACAGATTACGGAAAGAGATTGAAATTGTTGAAATCTGGAAAGCCCCGGCTAGTTATACGTGACTCCCTTAAGAGTATAAGTGCGCAAGTTGTTCAGTATGAGCCTGATGGAGATAAAACACTTGTTTCAGCACATTCTAAAGAACTAGTAAAACTTGGTTATGCTGTGCCAAGAAGGAACATACCTACGGCTTATTTGGTTGGAGCATTAATAGCAAAAAAATCTAAAGAAAAGTCCATTAAAGAAGTAACGCCGGATACTGGATTTTGTACCGGTGTTGGAGGATCTGTAGCGTTTTCGCTTATAAAAGGTGTTAAAGATGGCGGGCTGGATGTAAACCTTGATGAAAAGTCAATGCCTAGGGGAGACAGAATTGAAGGGAAGCACATTGCTGATTACGCTGGAAAGATGAAAGATAGGTTTTCTAAGTACGAAGTAGAACCGTCAAAAATATCAAATATTTTTAAAGAAGTAAAAAGGAAGTTAATTGAAAATGCCTGAAAATAAACCTAGGGTGGCTGGAGAAGAAACTGGAGTAAGGAAATTAAAGCAATTTGATGTAGAAAGTTGGAAACCTAAGACAGAAATAGGGAGGAAAGTGAAGGCTGGTGAGATAAAAACTTTTGAGGAGGTTCTTGCTATCGGACATAAAATACTTGAGTGGGAAATTGTTGAGGTATTAATGCCAGATCTTCAATCTGAGTTATTATCTGTAGGTCAAAGCAAGGGAAAGTTTGGTGGAGGAAAGAGAAGCATTTGGAAACAAACTCAGAAAAAAACCCAAGAAGGGAATAAGCCTAAATTTGCTACTATGGCTGTTGTGGGAAACAAGAAAGGATATGTTGGTATTGGTTATGGAAAATCGAAAGAGACTGTTCCGGCGAGAGAAAAAGCTATTAGAAATGCTAAGTTAAATATGATAAGTATAAGGTTTGGGTGCGGATCTTGGGAAGGGGACCCTTCTGGCAATAATTCTATACCTTTTGCAGTAGAAGGAAAATGTGGCTCTGTAAGAATGAAACTTATTCCGGCACCAAAAGGAACTTCTTTGATTGTTGAGAAAGAATGTGCGAAGGTACTGGAGTTGGCAGGGATCAAAGATATTTACTCTAAAACATTCGGACACACAAAAACAAAATTAAATTTGATAAAGGCATGTTTCAATGCTCTTGAAAACTTATCAAAGACTAGGATAATTGCGCGTGCAACTTAAAGATGGAAAATAGAAGAATTGCTATAATAAGGATACATGGAAAGAAGGGCCTTAGAAAGGATATAAAAGATACCTTCAATATCTTGAGATTGTATAAAAAACATAACTGTGTTGTTGTATCAAATGCGAAAAATTTTGTTGGTATGCTAAGAAAAATAGATAATTATGCTTCTTGGGGAGAAATAAATGCCAGTACACTAAAATTACTCTTAGAAAAAAGAGGAAAATTAGCTAGAAAAGAAAGATTAAGCGAGGATTATTTAAAAGCAAAATTAAAAACTTCTTTTGATGCTTTTTCTAAAGATGTGATTGATTTCAAAAAAGAATTAAAAGATGTGCCTGGATTAAAATTGTTTTTTAAGTTAAGCCCGCCTAAAGGAGGATTTGAACGCGGTGGAATCAAGAAACAATTTGCTATGGGTGGTGCTAGTGGCTATCGAAAGGATAAGATTAATGATTTAATTGTCAAGATGGTGTAAAATGGCTGAAGTAAAAATATTAGTTGAAGGGTACACCTCTGCAGATAATCCAGATGCAGAAGAAAAAACTTGTGCAACAATAGTGTTAGTTAGAGATAAAGAGTTCGTTATTGTTACTGATCCAGGAGTTTTAGAAGACCAAAGTATTTTGATTAGAGCATTAAAAGAAGAAGGGTTAACGGTAGAAGATGTTAATACTATTTTTTTAACTCATTCTCATATAGACCATTATAGAAATGCTGGGATGTTTCCAAATGCAAAAGTAATTGAATATTATGGCGTATGGGATAAAAACACAGTGGATGATAGACAAAACAAGCTTACAGAAGATATAGAAATTATAGAAACTCCGGGGCATAACTACACAAGCATTACACTTTTAGTTAAGACAGAAAAAGGAACAATTGCAATTGTAGGAGATGTTTTTTGGAAAGAAAACTATCCGGAAACAGATGAATACGCAGATAATCCAGAAAAACTAAAAGAAACAAGAAAATTAGTTTTGGAAAAAGCAGATTATATAATTCCAGGACATGCAGGAATATACAAGGTAAAATAAAATGACTGTTAATAAAAGAAAAAAATCTGTAAGATTTAGAGGATCAAAAACACATGGATGGGGCAGTATGAAGAAGCATAGAGGGGCAGGGAACAGAGGCGGAAGAGGTATGGCTGGATCTGGAAAACGAGCTGATACAAAGAAGCCCACAATAATAAAGCTATATGGCTATCAAAAATACTTTGGAAAACGTGGGTTTAATAGACCTCAGAAGGTTAGAGAAGAGTTGAAAATAATTAACGTTGGCGATTTAAACTTTGAAAAAAAAGAGGTAAATCTTGCGGAATTAGGTTATGATAAATTATTAGGGAAAGGCAAACCAGATAAGGCTTATGCTGTGACTGTAAAATCATGTTCAAATTTAGCTAAGGAAAAAATTGAAAAGGCCGGAGGATCTATAACTAATTTATAAAATGGGTATATTAAACAAATTTCTAGCTGTTTTTCCTGAAGTAAAAAAGCCGACTGAAAAAAGGTTGCCGTTTAAGACTAAATTAAAATGGACTTTGATTATTTTAACTGCATTTTTTGTATTAGGAGTTATCCCTTTGTATGGTCTTGGCGAAAACTCATTGATACAGTTTGAACAATTATCTATAATTCTTGGGGCGAGTTTTGGGTCTATAGTTTCGTTGGGTATTGGACCAATTGTTACTGCCTCCATTGTTCTCCAGTTATTGTCTGGATCTGGATTGTTAAAGATAGATACAACTACACCTAAAGGAAGGCAGCTTTTTCAAGGATTGCAAAAAGTGCTTATTATTTTCTTTATTATCTTTGAAGCTCTGATTTATGTATTAATGGGTGGACTTGCACCTTCAGCAAACCTTCCATTAGGCACATTTAGACTTGCACAGATGCTATTAGTTGTGCAGTTATTTTTTGGCGGATTGCTGATTATGTTTATGGATGATGTGATAAACAAATGGGGTTTTGGTTCTGGAGTTTCATTGTTTATTGCTGCAGGTGTTTCTCAACAAATTTTTATTAGGGCTTTTTCACCTCTGACATCTGCAGGAACTCTTGCTCTTGGATCTGGACAAGCGGCTGTTGGACAGGTTTGGGTCTTATTTGCTTCTTTGATAGGTAGAAATCCAATAGGTGCGTCACTAGCTTTGGCTGCTATTTTAGCTACGATAATAGTGTTCTTATTCTCTGTGTATGCGCAAGCTATGAAAGTTGAAATACCCTTGTCTTTTGGCAGGATTAGAGGGCATGGGATACGGTGGCCTTTAAGATTTTTATATACCTCAAATATTCCAGTTATACTCATTGCAGCGTTATTGGCGAATGTACAGCTTTTAGCAAGACTTTTGCAGAATGCTGGTATAGCTTGGTTAGGAACTTTTTCAGGGAATCAACCTGTTTCTGGGCTGATTTCGTGGATATATCCTACAAGGATAGTGCAAAATATCATTACTGGCTCTTTTAGAGGGATAGATCTAGCACATTCTGGAGTTTATATGCTATTAATGATGGGTGGAGCTGTTTTGTTTTCATATTTTTGGGTACAGACCTCTGGAATGGATGCAAAAGCTCAAGCAAAGCAGATAATGTCTTCTGGATTGCAAATTCCGGGCTTTAGAAGGGATGAAAGAGTTTTAGAACAAATTTTAAAAAGGTATATTACGCCACTTACTATTATGGGCGGACTTGCTATTGGGTTTTTGGCTGCGGCGGCAGATTTATTAGGGGCTTTAACCTCTGGTACAGGACTGCTTTTAACTGTTATGATTATTTATAGATTATATGAGGAGATAGCGCAGCAACATATGATGGATATGTATCCTGCACTGAGGAAGGTTATGGAGAAATAAAATGGGTAGTGGAATGAAAACAATAGTTATTGTAATGGGTGTAGCTCTGCTTATTGCTGGCCTATGGAATACTGTGCCGATTATTAAAACAGCTGTTCAT
The DNA here is from genome assembly GCA_043817645.1 of Candidatus Woesearchaeota archaeon. Classification (GTDB taxonomy): domain Archaea; phylum Nanobdellota; class Nanobdellia; order SCGC-AAA011-G17; family JACPIM01; genus JBBSXW01. The sequence continues at coordinate 47,867 of JBDRGP010000028.1, read as the reverse complement.
TTTGTATTGGATCCTAGCTTTGGGAAATTGCTGGGTTGGCATCTTCTGGGGGGCATGGTTGTGCTTGTGTTTATAATCAACTGTATACAAACAATAATCCATAAGTATTCTACAGATCAAGTAGGGTTAAAGAAATTGAAAGAAGAACAAAAAGAGTTTAAGGTAAAAATGAAGGAATTGAAAGATCAACCGGATAAAATGATGGAACTACAGAAACAACAAATGGCTAGTTTACCTAAATCCTTTAGCATGTCTATGAAATCTGTTGCATATACTTCAATTCCATTGATTTTGTTTATTAGGTGGTTTGATGACTATTTTGAAGTTCTTGGTGATCCTAAAGTTCTTTTTGTATTTGGATGGCTTGGGTCTTATATTGTCCTTTCTGTAATAGCCAGTATGATTTGGAAGAAGGTTTTGAAGGTACACTAAAATGTTAAAACCGCATGCAACGAGATCCTTACGAAGGATTAAAAAAAGAACTCCTGGGGGGAAGTTGATAATTCAATATAAAAAAAGGACCCCTAAAATCGCTCATTGTGCAAAATGTAAAAAGAAACTTCATGGAATTCCTAGAGTGCGGCAAGTTGCTGTTGGAAAATTGACTAAATCTAAAAGAAGGCCTGAAAGACCTTATGGTGGGATGTTATGTTCTGTTTGTAGTCGTAAGTTGATTATTGAAAAATCTAAGGAGTTGTTTAAGGAGCAGTAAAAATGTTAGAAAACGGTAGACTTTGTGTGAAAACATGTGGAAGAGATAGTGGTAAGATTGCTGTTGTAATTGATCAAATAGATGATACTTATGTTTTAGTAGATGGGCAAGTGAGAAGAAAAAAATGTAATAGGATGCATTTAGAGCCCCTGGATAAAAAAATAAAGGTAAAAACTAAAGCAACTAGTGAGACTGTAGCTAAGGAATTAAAGCAATTGGGGATAGATGTAAGAAAAACAAAACCGAAAAAACCTGCTGAGAGACCAAAAAAGATAAGGAAGGTAAAAGAGAAAAAGCAAGAAAAAGTTCCTGGAAAAGAAGGGAAAAAAGTAGAGAAAGTAAAGGAAAAGAAAGTTGAGAAACAGCCTTCTTTAAAACAACCCTTTAAAAAAGCGTTGGCGGAAAAAAAGGTTGGCGAAGAAAAGAAGGAAAAAACTAAAAAGGTTGAAAAGAAGAAATCTGTTAAAAAATGAATGAAGAAGAGAAAAAGAAAAAATTGCAAGAGAAATATTATGAGTTTCAAGTACTAAAACAACATTTAGAGGAAATTCAACAACAAAAACAGATTCTTTCTCAAAAAGGTGGAGAAATAAGTAAGGCGGGAGAGACTTTAGATGATCTCGGGGATGTAAAAGAAGGAAAAGATGTTTTTGCTCAGTTAGGTGGTGGAATGTTTATAAGAACAAGTTTAAAAAATAATAAAGAGGTTCTAATGGATGCTGGAGCGAATGTTCTTGTTTCTAAGAAGATTCCTGAAGCAAAAAAATTTATGGATGAGAAAGTAAAGGAAGTGGGTGAGGCTTTAAAAAATATAGATGAAGCTTTAGAGAAAGCTGGTGGGCAATTGCAAGTCTTACAGAAAGAGATAATTTCTTTGAGTGAGGGGAAATAATTTACATATCTTTGTAAGTTACGGTTTCGTCTTTTAATGTGATAAGTTCAACATTGGCATTTTTGAAAAGTTCTCTTGCTTCTTCTGCTGCGTGATATTTTCTTTCTACTACGACTCTTTTTATTCCTGCGTTTATTATTGCTTTTGCGCATGATAAACAAGGTTCTAAGAGAGTATATAGTGTGCTGCCTTCTAAAGCGATTCCGAATTTTGCAGCTTGTGCGATGCTATTTATTTCTGCATGTGTTGTTCTTAAACAGTGTTGAGTTTCTTTTCCGTCTTCATGTGTAACTTTTTTAATCATATGGCCTGCATCATCGCAATGAGGCATTCCCGGAGGAGATCCCACATAACCAGTTGATAATATTTGTTTATTTTTTACAATTACAACTCCGTTTCTTCCTCTATCGCATGTTGCTCTTTCTCTTACTGCTTTTGCTATTTCTATGAAGTAATCATCCCAAGATATTCTTTTAGACATATAGAGAAAACTTATTGGAATGTATAAAAAGATAGTTTGTGTGTGCTGACTATGATTTGAAATATATTTTGGAGTATAATGAATTCAAATTGTTGATAAACGAAATTCTAAAGAATTTCTAGAAATGTAACCCTTATTTTTTATGAATGGTTTTTCTTGCGAGGTCTATCATCTCCTTACACATCTCAACTAATTTTTCATATTCTTCCTTTTCTTTAAATTCCAACTCAACACCATACTGGAAATTCTCTCTTAATTTAATTATACTGTTTTCCTGCATCTCCTCTGCCTTTGTTATCTTTAAAGTATCTATGAATTTATTGTCAATCTCTATTTTACCCTGCTCTTTTAACATTTCGATTACTGCAATTGTACATTCCTGATTCCTTGACTCATAACCAAACCTTCTTAACATCCCTAAAAAACAATGATAAATAGTATAGAAAAAGGCACTAGCAGACCAATCTGAAAATCCACCCTTCTCAAAATATAATGCGGCTTTTAAGTTATGCTCGGCTTTAACTATATGTTTTTCAGCTAATTCGATATTGCTTTCTTTTTTAAGTAAACCTCTAGGTAAATCTGATTCTTTAAGTTCTTTCTCAGCTTTTTTTAAACACCAATCGACTTTGTTAACTGCTTCTGACATTTTTGATAACCTCTAACAATTTATTGTGGCCATGTAATACAAAACCGTTTTTTATTGCACTTAAGATAACAGGATCTTTTTTATTTAAATTATTTTGTAAATCCTTGGGTGTTTGCTTTATTACGTGTATTGTTTTACTTGAAATTGCTTTTTTTTCTTGTACACTTTTCATCAAATCCTTATTCTTTTCTTTTTTGAATACCAATAATAAATCAATGTCCTTTGCTTTTGCAGGGTTTTTGACTATAGAACCAAATATTATAACTATCTCGGTATTTTTAAAGAAGCTTTTAAATTCATAAATCCATCTTGCTGCTTTTTCTCTTGCCTCGCTTATCAATAAAGTTTCCAATATTTTAAGAGTATAATAATCATCAAAATTAATTTTATAAAAAACAGCTTTTCCTAATTTTCTTCCGATTATTAAATTTTCTTTTGCTAGATTCTTCAATATTTTTAAGGCCCCTCTAGGTGTAATGTTTACTATTTTACTGATAGAGTTCGCGTTATAATCTCTAGTAAATTCTTTTAATAGTTTGAGTAATACTTCGCTTTCTTTTTTTGTTAAGCCTTTCATTTTTATTGGAACTGTTTGTTCACATATAGGAACTTTTCGTTCATATATAAACCTTTCTATTTTCAAAATATTGATAAACGAAATTCTAAAGAATTTCTAGGATTGTAACCCTTTTAAAAAAAGCGTTAGCGGAAAAATCTTTACTAGAAGGCTGTTTGTCTTTACTAGAAGTCTGTTTGGGGGGCAATGACCTCTTCTCTTTCGTTCTCAATTGATTTTTCTTGCACTCTTTTTAAAATAGAATTTGTGGATTATAAAAATGTTTATAGACGAGTAAAATATATTTTGGAGTATAGTGTTACGTGACAAACACGCGCAGGATTTATAAATAAGGGTTCATTTTTTGAGAGAATGCAAGAGATTTTAAGGTTTTATTCTAGAAAAGATGTTCAAAAAGAGATTTTGAGATTTGCTAAAGAAAGAGAGATTGGAGTGCGTTTTAGAGAGGCCTTTGGCAAAAGACCAGATATACTTCAGTATCCTTCAGATGTACAAGAATTAGCTAAGCAAGGAGCTACTTCCTTTCATATTTCTGTAGAGAGGTGGAAGAATCCATTAGATTTGAAATCTGGGTTAAGCAGAAAACAACTTGATGATTTGAGGAAAGGTTTTGATCTTGTTATAGATATAGATTCTAAGTTTATAGAATATTCTAAAGTGGCTGGCAATTTGATTGTTGAAGCTTTAAAGTTTAATGGGATAAAAAATATTTCTGTCAAATTTTCCGGTGGGACAGGGATACATATTTTAGTTCCATTTGAATCATTTCCAAAAGAAGTAAACGGACAAGAAACAAGATTACTTTTTCCTGAGATACCTAAAGCAATGGCGGAGTATATTAAATATTTGATTAAACCTTATTTGAAAAAAGAGATTCTTTCATTTAGTACTTTAGAAGAGATATCAAAAAGTACAAAGATAGCTATTGGTGATTTAAAAGAGAAAAATGAATTTAATCCCTTTAAAATTATAGACATTGATTCGCAATTGATCTCTTCCAGGCATATGATTAGGTCTGTTTACTCTGTTAATGAAAAAACCAATTTGGTGAGTGTTCCGATTGATATAAACAAAATAAAGGAATTTAATTTAAAACAGGCTAAAATGTCAAATGTAGAAGTTTCTGAGGATTTTTTTCAGTTAGAGAAATCAGAGCTGGAAGAAGCAAAGACTCTTTTTATTCAGGCTATGGATTTTGTTCAGAAGGAAGCTAAAGTGGAAGTAAAAATCAAAAGAGACTATGAAATTCCTAAGATTGCTATAAAAGAAAGTTATTTTCCTGATTGTATTAATAAATTGTTAGGGGGTTTGAAACAGGATGGCAGGAAGAGAGGGGTTTTTATTTTAGTTGGTTTTTTACAGCATATGGGCTGGGATTATGAATCTATAGAGAAGGCTTTGCTTAGATGGAATAAGAAAAATTATGAGCCTTTAAGAGAAGGATATATTCTTGGACAAATTAGGTGGTTTAAGGCCCAACCTAAGAAGATTTTACCTCCTAATTGCGATCATGAGTCTTATTACAAAACAATGGGGATAAAATGTTTGAATTGTAAATGTAAAAATCCTGTGAATTATGTTAAAATTAAGTTGGAGAATACAAAAAGAGGTAAGAAAAAGTGAGGGATGTTGTAATTGGAGCTAGTTGGTTCCTGACTCAGGGATATTGTGAGTATAAACTGTATTTGGAGAAAGTTCTGGGTGTGACGGTGCCTAAAACTCAAGAAATGCTTGTTGGAAGTGCTATTCATAAGCGAAAAGAAGTGGATTTTTTGAAGAAAGCTGAGGCTGGAACCTGGGATGATTTTTTGAAGTCTGAGGAATTAACTATAAGTAAGGAGGTTTCTTTGAAGAAAAGAATTGGGGATGCTTTAGTTCTTGGTATTGTGGATGAGATTGCTATTGATAAAGATTCTATTTTTATAATTGATGATAAACCTAGAGCTAAACCTTTTAATTCTGTAAAAAGACAGATAACTGCTTATTGCTATATTTTTAAGGAAAGTTTTCCTAGTTCTAAAAAATTATATGCTGTTTTACGTGATAGAGATAGTAATGAGATTGCTTGGAAAGTCGAATATGGTAAAGAACTTGAGGAGGATTTTTTATTAGCTTTTCATAGGATACGAAAAGTTCTTTTGAAAGAGGAAGAGGCTATTCCTACTTCTAATAGTAATAAATGCAGGGCTTGTCAATTGAATCAGGTTTGTGAGAGGAGTTTGGTTAAGTAAATCTTTTAAATCTAGGATATTGATAATATTGTAGAAAGAGGTTGAGATGAAAACAAAATTGAAAAAACTTGTAATTGATGAATTTTCAGGTAAAGATGTGCAAGAACTTTATATTCAGAAGGCTGAAGACGGGCTTTGGAAAAGTGAGGAAAAACTTATTGATAGATATTTTAAGAAAAGGGGCAAAGTTTTGGATATTGGTTGTGGAACTGGTAGGACTACAATTGCTTTAGTGAAAAAAAGATACAAAGTGATTGGAATTGATATAGTTCCTAAAATGATAGAGAATGCTAAAAAAATAGCTAAAAAGAAGAAATTAAAGATACATTATAGGGTAATGGATGCCTGTAACCTTAATTTTAAGGATAAGACTTTTTATTATGCCTTGTTTTCAAATCAGGGATGGACTCAAATTCCTGGAAAGGAAAATAGATTTTTGGCTTTGAAAGAAACCTATAGGGTTTTGAAAAAAGAGGGGGTTTATATTTTTAGCGCCCATATAAGACAGTACTCTCTTAAATGGCTTCCTCTTTGGTCTTGGATGTGGTTTAAACTTTATATTTTGAAATCTCTTGGCTTTAAGATTGATGAATTGGATTTTGGGGATAGATTTTTTGGTAGAGAAATGAGTGGAGCTAAATTTAAAACAAAACAATATATTCATGTTGGAAGTGTTAAGGAAGCGAGTAGACAGCTAAATGATTCGGGTTTTCAGATACTTAGTATTGGGAAAGGTGTCAGTGAGCAGTCTGGGACTAAACCTACGTTTTTTGTTTGTAGGAAAAGAGGTTGAAATGAAACTTTCAAAGACTCAAATTAAAAAAATTTTAGAAAATTGGAATGTTGGCGAGGTGGTTAGTTTTAAGAAAGCGTTTAAGGGCGTTGTAAATCATAATTGGATTGTAAATACTACTAAAGGAAAATATGTTTTAAGAGGTGTTGCTTTTTTTAAAAAACTAAGCGAATTGAATTTTGAACTGAGATGTTTGAATTATCTTAAAAAGCGAAAGTTTAGGTATAAAATTCCTGTTCCTCTCTTGACTAAGGATAGGATGTTCTTATCGAAATTTCAGAAAAATTATTTTTGGGTGTATGAATTTATTGAAGGCAGAGACATTAAACGATTTAATAGGAATGAATTAAGAGAAGTTGCAAAAATGATGGCTCTTTATCATGACTTGATTGAAAAATCTAAATTAGATAATGGAAGGGGGCAGGGAAACGTTTTTTGTAAAAATACTGTTTTAGGAGAATTAAACAAATTTAAATCTGGAATACTTAAGAAAGGAAAGAAGGATAAAAAAGATAGAGTTTTTTTAAATGAGCTTTTGGTGTTAGTTCCACTTTTGAAGAGTTTGAATGTAGGGGCGTATGGTAAACTTAGAAGATATCCCTTACATAGAGATATTAACCCCGAGAATACTTTATGGAAAGACGGTGTGTTGGTCGGTCTTATTGATTTTGAAACTGTTAGTGAAATAAATGAACCATTTGTAAAGGACATTGTTGTTATGCTTCAATATTCTTGTAGAGATAGAAAAGTTCCTTACAAATTTGATTTTGGTTTGTTTAGGTATTTTTTGAGAGAATATAAAAGATATCGTTCCTTAACTAGCAAGGAAATTGAGTTTATACCCGACATTCTTATTGCTGGCGCTATAGAAGATTTTTCTTATCAGTATTGGATGTTTTTAAATGATCCTGCGAGAGCCAAGTTGCACAGACTGAAATTATACTCGAAGGTTGCTCAGTGGACAAATAAAAATAAAAAAAGAATTATTAATGAGCTGATATTAAATAAACAAAGGGGGTTGTTTAGAACTAAAATTAAAATCCTTAAACTCTCAGGTGAGTAAGATAGGCATGTAATTGTTTTGCTTCATCACCTTCATAGTAAGTGCCGCCTTTTTCACCCCAAGTTATATTTATCCTATCGGGCCAAACGTGTATATGTAAAGGACTAAAGGCCTTAGTGCTATAAGACCACGCTCTTTTGTTTCCATGTTCAAACTTCCATGCATCCCTTGATAATTGCATTAATTCTTCCTTAACCACTTCGAAAGGTAAGGACTCTATTGCGCTTTTAGCAGAATCTTCTAGTTTTTGTGCCCTTTCTCTCAATTTTTCTGCTTCATTTTCAGTTTCACTTACTAGCACCTGAACTAGCTTTAAAGGTAAATTAGCCATTTTAATCAATCTATATACTCCAGAATATAGTTTATAAACCTTACGTTTTCTTCAAAAACAAACTAACTATCTCTTTATATTTATCTTCAGAGTAATCTCTCTTATAGCCCTTTAACAAACTTCTTAATTTAGTTTTATTAACTTGAATTCCAATATTAATTAAAAACTGTGCAAATTGGGTAACGTTTTTTGGGTTTTGAGAATGTTTGCATCTTTCAAAGTCAATCATAACTGGTTTCTTTTTCAGAATTATTATATGCTTAAATGGTCTGTGCATTTCTAATTTATCAACTTTTAATGTATCTAAAACTCTACATTGATTAAAAACTTCTTTAATAACTTCAGATTTTTCTTTTCCAGAACAAGATTTAAAGAAGTCACGTATGTTTTCTCCTTTAATAAAAGAGGTAATCATAAGATTATTATTTCCATAATATAATCTCGGGCCTATATTAAGCTTATTTAATTTTTTTAGCCATTTTGCTTCATTCTGAATTCTTCCAATAGCCTTGCTTTGCTTGTTTTTGACTTTTATTGCAAAATTAAGTATTTTATAGACCTTGCCACGTTTACCTTTAGCTATTTTCATAGTTAAACTTGACAGAAACTTATATAAATAAATAACCATTAAATTTACTTCAAAAGGGGTCGATCATGAAAACAAGAGTATTGGTGTTAATATTACTATTATTCGCTATTCCTGCTTTAGCAGATGAGGTAGATGTAGATTTGGCATATGGCTGGCTAGTTGAGAGACCAAATACTGATGTTTTTACTGCTGCTTTGAGTGCTTTAGCTGTAAATAATGCAGATAGTTCTAAAATTGGGCCTTATTTAGATTTTATTGGGTCTGAAATTCATGCTAATGGTGATTGTTGGCCTAGTGGTGGGTGCGATATACAAGATACTGCCTTAGCTTTAATAACAGAATCAAGAATAGGATTAAATCTTGGTGATGGAAGAAGTTCTCAGGAAATAAGAGATGCTGTTAGAGACTGGTTTATTCAGCAACAATCTTTAGCTAGTTTAAGCGGGACATGGATCTTGCAAATAGTTACTACTGATTCTGGAACTTGTGATTTGAGATATACAAAAAGAGGAGAAGCAGAAAGTGAAGTTCGATTGAATGTTGATGCTGGTAGGATTACATATGGTCGTTGTGAAGATCAAACCTTTTTTATTTTAGGGGGCCCTAGCAATAATTGTTTAGGAACTAATTTAGCAAGTAAGCCTTCTACTCTTGTTGATGTAAGTTGTGTTACTAGTTTGCCTAATGCAGAGATATCTTTAATTTATTTAGAAGGTAATACTTTTTATCTTATTTCTGAACCGCAAATAGGAAGAGCGGTGATGAGGATTAATAATGGTTTTTTCGGAAATAAATTAAATACGCTTTATGCTGATTGGGCACTTAAGTCAATTAATAGCAAAGTAAATTCTTTGATATACTTAAGGAAAAATGCTGAAAATACTGTTGTGGATAATGCACTTTTATATTTATCAACATTAGATAACGCGTATATAAATAATTTAATTACTTTACAATCTAATTTTGGTGGATTTGATGATGCAAATGATTTTGAAAATGGACTAGCTGGTTTGGCTTTAAAAACAAGCGGTCAAACTGCGAGATTAGAGTTGTTAAAGAGTTCATTAGGTACAAAACAAAGACCTGATGGTTCTTGGATGGGTGATGCAAAAACAACAGCAATGATACTTTATGGAGTTTTTGAAGGAGGAAATGTTCCTGAGCCTCTGCCAGCTCCTAGTTGTGATGAGCAAGATGGTTTTTTGTGTGATGCTGATGAATATTGTCCTGGAGATGAATTAGAATCTTCTGATGTTGGTATTTGCTGTGATGTTGAGTGTAGCGAGACTCCTCTTGAATGTACACTTATGAATCCGAGATGGTTAAACCGCCTTGGAGCAGAAATAACTCAGGCTGTAGGAAATGCAGAAGGATACAAAAGAGGAGACAGAGTAATTCTTTCTGTTGGTGGAGGTGGTTGCGGAGGTGATTCAATAGCTTTTGATGTATTTGAGTCTGAGCCTGGGCAAGATCGGGCTGTAGGTGTATTAGGGCCTATTATTTTTAGCGAGCAAGAGGCGCAAGCAAGTGTGGAATGGGATCCTGTTTGGTTTGATGATAATCCACTGCCTTTGGTTGAGGATAATCCTGAATATTATTTTATTGCTAGGGTTGTGAATGGGGATGAAGAAACTGATGACTCTGCGGAGTTAAATGTGTTAAAACCTCCTGAGATTGGAACAAGAAAATGTAATGATGATGTTGATAATGACGGGGATGGATTAATTGATTGGCCTGATGATACTGGATGCTATAATTCTACTGATAATACAGAAGATAATAATTGTGTTTCTTCTTGGAATTGTACTCATTGGACTCCTGCATGTGAAGGCGGAGCAGATGCGCAAACAAGAAATTGCTGGGATTCGCATGAATGTGGTCCTCCATGTTCTGGAGATGGTTGTGCAACTCAAAGAAGCTGTAGTAGTTGTGTTCCGGTATGGCAATGTGGAGATTGGTCTACTTGCTATGATGAACTACAAGTAAGAACTTGTACAGACAGAGAAGGTTGCGGTTATGCGTGTGGTGAATTTGAATTGGATTGTTTAGAAGAAAGAGATTGTTTTGTTGAGGCTGATGAGGATGAATATGAGGATGACGATACAGGAGACGATACTGGAGAGGATACTAGCGATGGGACTGGGGATGGTGATGAAGAGGAAGAGAGCCTGATTTGTTATGTAAATGGTTATTGTGAGACAGATTATGGGGAGGATAATGATAATTGTCCTGAAGACTGTCCTCTTGCAGGTTTAGGTGATGAGGATGATTCGCTTCCTCCTTTAGATGATGGGGATGGGTATATTGATGAAGGCGATGGATTTGATGAGGCGGAAGAACCTGGCGGGGGATCATTTTGGATAATAATAATTATTTTGTTATTGCTTTTAGTGTTGGGTGGAATTTATTTTTTCCTTGTTAAAAAACCAAAAGGGAAAGCTAAAAAACCCGGATTTAACTTGCCAGAGGCGCCTAAGAGGCCTGCTTTATTTGGATCTAACCAGCCTCCTGTTAGACAGATAAGAGCGCCTGTAAGACCTAAGGAGAGCAAGTTAGATACGGAGTTAGAAAAATCCTTGAGGGAAGCTAAAAGATTGTTAGGAAAATGAGGTATTTCCTTTTATTCTTATTTTTACTGCCTGTAGTTTCTGCACAGGCGACTTTTTTTAAAGAGTCTTATTCTTTTGGAGAGACTGTTCAATTAGAGATTGAGTTTGAAGTTGATATCGTTGGTGATCTAGAAAGTACTCAAGCATCTGTTTTGAAGCCTTCTGGAGAGGAATTAAGAGTTCCGATTAGTTTGTTGAAAATTGAAGAGGACTATTATTTTGCTTTTTTTGATTTGCCAGGAAATGTTGAAGCTGGTACGTATAGTTTTCAAATAAATGGTATTAGATATAGAGAAGGCGGTCAGTTGAGGTTTATGGATGTGCGTGAAGACTTTGAAGTTGTTTTAGGAGATTATGATGTCATTAGGATCCTGCCTGGAGCAGTGGTTCATAGAGAAGGTGAAAGGTCTTTTTTTAAAATTAGAGTCTCTAATCTAGAAGAGAGTGCTGTAAGTTTTGAGCTTCCTAGTAGCTCTACATTAACTCCTACTGTTAATTTGCTTCAGATACCTGGAAGATCGATAAAAAATTTTTATATTTTAGTTAATCCTGCAAATATCGTTAACAGTGGTATTGAATTATTTGAGTTTGGTGATTATGTAATTCCTTTTTATTTAATGAAAACTAGTTGTACTTCAGATTGGGAATGTTCTGGTTGGGGAAATTGTATTAATGGGGTTGAGATTAGGAGTTGTTCTGATGTGAATAACTGTGGTAAAGAATGCGATAGTGAGTTGTGTAGTGAGGAAAGAGAATGTGAGATTTGTAATCCTGATTGGGAATGTGTTGGTTATGGAGGGTGTAGGAATGATAAAAGAGAATGTGATTTGGTTTTAGATGTTAATGAATGTGGTGAGAGTTATTTTGGAGATTATTCTGAGTTTAGTTTTATAGATTGTGGTGTTTGTGTTTCTGATTGGGAATGTTCTGGTTGGGGAGAATGTGTTAACAATGTAGAAAGGAGAACTTGCGTGGATGGCAATTATTGCGGTGAGGATTGTGAGAGCGAGCTATGTGTTGAAGAAAGGGTTTGTGAAGTTTGTGATCCTGATTGGGAATGTGTTGGTTATGGAGAATGTAGTGGGGATAAAAGAGAATGTGATTTGGTTTTAGATGTTAATGAATGTGGTGAGAGTTATTTTGGAGATTATTCTGAGTTTAGTTTTATAGATTGTGGTGTTTGTGTTCCTGGCTGGAGATGTGGTAAGTGGGGAAGATGTGTTAATGGGGTTGAGATTAGGAGTTGTTCTGATGTGAATAACTGTGGTGAAGAATGCGATAGTGAGTTGTGTAGTGAGGAAAGAGAATGTGCTAGGATGGGCTATTCTATAGTTTTTTTTAAAGATCCCAATAGACCAGAAGTAACTGTAAATTCTTTAGTAAATCCTGAATTAAATGAAAAACAAGATTTAAGTGGTGCGCTTTATATAAAAAATACTGGAGATTATGAACTAACGAATATTAGATTTCGTCTAACTGGTAACCTTAATGGAATAGTTAAGATAAGTATTTCAAGAGCGGATAGGCTTGGTGTTGGAGAAATTATGTTACAAACTTTGACAGTTAATGAATATAAGTATCCTGGAGAGGATGAGTATCAAGGAAAATTAATATTTTTATCTGACCAATTAAATGAAAGTTTCTCTATGATTTTTGTAATTTCAAGAGAAGATACCTCTCAAGGCATTCCAAAAAGAAGAGAAAGGGAGACTTTGTTTTCAGAGGAAATAGCTCCTTTATCTGATGAAGAGATTGCTTTCCCTTTTGCTGAAACAGAAAAAGAAGAGGAGCCAAAATTTGTTGCTAAAAAAGAACCTCCATACAAAGTGATAGTTTCTATATTGGTTATAATTCTTATTATAATGGTTTATTTTATAATAAAAAAATCAACTAAAAGGGACGTATCTTTTAAGGAATATGTATCAAAAATAGAGAAGAAATAATTTATTTTTGTCCGAGTTTATCTTTTAATAATTTCATTTCTGCTATTAAATTTCTTAGGAATAAATCGTTTTGATGCAATCTTGCTAGTAATTCATTAAAGAGATCTGCTGAAGATTCTGCCTTTAATCTTATTTCCGCTGGTTCGAGAATTTCAATTGAACTAGGCATAAAATCAAAACAAAAGTCAATCAATTTTTGTAGTTCCTCAAATTCGGCTTCATATTCTATAAATGCGCTAAACAATGGTTTTTCTGGTATTTTTTGTGCTTCAAATTTTTTTTCACTTGTGACTGTCAGTTGTTTGCTTTCTTTTATTTTATCTAATAACAAACCCATTGTAGTGTTTACGTGTTCTTCTGGGCTACCTACAATCTCACTTATTATCTTTGTTTTAATCATTTTCTTGTCGCTCCATATACGGCAATAAGTCCTACTGCGAACATAAGGAAATATAACGTAAGTTTCCTTTGTTTTATTGTTTTTGATTCGAAGGCCACATTGCCTGTTATTTGATTCTCAGGTTCTTCATTTAAATTAATTTCGGATTCTATAGGCGGGTTTTTATTGGCTAATACTTCTAATTCTGTGGTTATCCTTTTGGGTGTTTTTTGCTGGGATTTTAGGATGTTGATATCTAAGTCATATATTCCTTCTTCTGAGGTGTCTACTAGGTTATCGAATCTTAGATTTATAGAGCCCTGGGGCGGGATTTCTATGGTAGTTGCGCTTTCTTTATTTTTCTTAGAAATGGTCTTTTTGCCTTTTTTTACCTGGGTCCAAACATCAAATTCCTGGATCTTATTCAGATTGTTTGTGATTCTAATTGTAGTGTCAAAGTTTTCTCCGGAAGAAATTAAACTTGGGCTTTCTATCAGTTCGTATGAAAAATCTTTTTCTTGTGAAGTTTTCTCACATAACGCATAATTTATTCCACTAATTTTTATTTTTTCTTCGGTTTCTGCGCCTAAGCCTGTTATAATTAAAGTGTACTCCCCATCTTCGTAAGTCTGTTTACAGTTTGGGTGTATTTGGATTGGCAAGGTGTATGTTTGTTCCTCAAAGCTTTTATGGACATTCACTCTTGTTCTTTTGCTTACTGTTTTTGTTTCCCTATATATCCAGGCTTGGACTGAATATTTTGAGGTGTTTCCTTTGTAGATGTTTAGTTTTATTCTGAGATTGTCTCCCCATTTTGCTTTATCGTCTGTTCCTATGTAAATTTCTTCTATTTTTATAATTGAATCTAATTCTGTGTCTTCTTCGGTTTTTGGATTTTCTTTGCCTGGACTGGGTTTGCTTTTTAGCCACACTTCGTCTATTAAGGCCCAACTAGTATCTTCTTGAGCATTTCCATAGGACATACTGTCAACTAAGTATCCATCAGAGTCGTATAGTTTTACTCTTTCAAATCCTTCGTTGTTTAATAAACCGCTAAATCCGTTTGTGTATATGGTTTTGTATTCAAATTCTTTTATTTTCGTAGTTGCAATTACATTTGAATCAGAGATGTAAAGTTTATGCTCAGCTTCGTCTTGGATATGGAATCCTGATAGGTCAATTTCAAAATCTTCTAGATTGTGTATTTCTATCCATTCTCCATTTGGCAATGGCGCGTTATCATATCCTTCTGGGTCTGGCAGGATTTCTGTAATTTTTAGATTGAATGGCTGTCTTAATTCATTGCTATTTCCAGGGCTTGGAGTGCATTCTTGGAATGGCCCGGTTTTGTCTGGAATTCTGCATAAGGATAAACCATTATTATTTGCTCCAAATTCTTCTGTATAACTAAAAACATCTAATATTGTCTCAGTTAGGTCTTTTATTATTATAATATCCCCATCGTTATTTAGGTTATTTCCGATTGTTTTGCCGACATTGTAAATATTTGCATTTATGTCTGAAGAATTAAATTCTTCTTCTACTATTAGAGAATAACTTGTACTGGAAGATTTAATTAGTTCTAAGATGTCTGAAGATTTTGAATCTTGTACAGTAAATTCGGATAGATCTAAGTCTGTATAAATTTCAATATATTCTTTGTTGTTATCTGCTCCTAGGGGGTTGTACATAACTTCGTTGATGTAAAATTCTGCTGAAACAAATGGTATTAGGAATAAGATTAGGAAAACATATTTCTTCATGTGAAAAATAAGAAACTTATACCTTAATAAGTTTTATTTGTGTGTAAGTGGTGGTTAATAAAACTATTTGGTGGGTGATTACCTAGATAGAGGAATAAAGGGGCAAATCCTTAGAAATATTCTTAAAAAAGGCACAACATCTTTTTTCTAACGAGCTCTCTTCTTGAAAAAAAATCCTTTTTAGTATTTTTAAATTATCGGATTATTTTTTATTAAGTAGTTATTTCAAAAAAATACTTTAATTAATGTTACTGACCTACAATCCAAACTCATCGATAAAACCAACAATAATTTCATACCTCCTTAAGTACTTGAATCCCTTGTCAGTTAGAGTGAAACATTTTTTTCCTTGTTTATCTTCAATTTCCTTTACAAGTTTTTTTTCTAGAAGCATGGTTAAATATTCGGAAAATCTTTGGGATGAAAGATTGGACTTCCTCAATAATGGTGTAGATTTTATAGAGTTTTGGTTCTCTTGGATTATCTGGAGAATGTCTTTTATTATCCTTAATTTTCCCCTCTTTTCCATTTTGATCAGGAACCTGTCTTTTTAAGAACTTTATACAGAATCAATAGGAATATCCCAGATGATGCTAAGTAAATGAATAATTGGAAGGTTTGCAAGAAATTTGGAATTAATATATCTAGTATGTTTAGTATCCAAAAAGCAAAAAGTAAAGTATAAATTACATACAAATTGTATCCTTTTTTCTTTTCTCTAGAATTCTTATATGCAATG
Organism: Candidatus Woesearchaeota archaeon; assembly: GCA_043817645.1. Lineage (GTDB taxonomy): Archaea > Nanobdellota > Nanobdellia > SCGC-AAA011-G17 > JACPIM01 > JBBSXW01. Next base: position 32,116 of record JBDRGP010000028.1, on the reverse strand, counting down.
TAAACAACAAAGGCAACAAAAATGAAAAGAAAGATATTCAAACCAAGACGTAATTGAAGATTCATTGATATGGTACTACCAAAGGCAATAACCAAAGCCAAGAGATGGAATAAATAAACCTTTTTTGAATTCCCATCCCATTTTTTCCACATAACGCTATAAAGAAGATAAAAAACTGCCATAGAGCTAAAATACATGAAAAGAAACAAAGTTAAGATTCCAAAAGCTCTTGGAGAAAAATCAAAAATTGCCCTAACATTAAAAAAGATTAAAAGAAACTTGATAAGTGATCTAAAAAAGTAAGCAATAGCAAAGAATAGAAAAGCTTGTCTAAAATATTTTATTCCTTTATGAGAACTTAACCCATAAAGCTCTTTGGTTCCGAAATAAACCATTAAACTGCAAACTATAATAACAAAAGAATAAATCAATTCTACTCCAAACCCTCCTCTTAAAAAAGGTTCTACAAAAAGTCTCATTTTTATTAATACTAAAAATAGCATCTATTTAAAGATTTATAATAAAAGTGGATTTGAGGTCCATCTTGTTTATAAATAGCTTAGTTTACATTTAATGCCATAATTATGAGGAGGTAAAAGAAAATGAACAGAACAACTTTAGGAATACTTGTCATGTCATTGATTGCTCTTTTGGGAATTAGTACGGTTTCTGCAGTTGGATTTGGCAAGGGATTTATGAACTCTAACTTAACTGACAAAGAAAAAACAGAATTACAAGCACAAAGGGAGGCTATGCAAACTGCTATTTCTGAAGGTGATTACGAGGCTTGGAGCTCCTTAATGCAAGAAAAAATTGCCAAAATGCAAGAAAGTATTACAGAAGAAAACTTCAACAAAATAACTGAAATGCACCAACAAAGAGTCCAATTTAGAGATGCCATGCAAGAAGCTCGTGAAACTGGTGACTTTTCAAAGATTGAAGAACTCAAAGAGCAATATGGCATTGTAGGCAAACCTTACGAAAGAGGACATTTTAGAATGTTCAATAAAAATTTGGTTCAATAAAGAGCTTCTTTTTCTTTTTTTGTGGACTTCAAGTCCATTTTATTTATAAATACAATAAATAAAACTTTTCAGAGATAAGAGGTAAAAAAATCATGAAATTTATAATAATTTAATACCGCTAGGAAAATATCATTTCCAGAAGGTTTTGATAGGTCAAATGAAGAATAATACACTCATAGAATTAAAGGGTGTGTGGAAAACATACCGGATGGGCAAAGTTCAGGTGCATGCTATTAGAGGAACTAGCTTGAAAATAGAAAAAGGTGAATTTGTTGCAATAACCGGAGCAAGTGGGAGTGGTAAGAGCACTATGATGCATCTAGTCGGATGTTTAGATACTCCTTCACAAGGTTCTATTTTACTAGAAGGGGAGGATATCCTTTCATTGAGTAGATCACAACTAGCAGGAATAAGAGGGAAAAAAATTGGTTTTGTTTTTCAACAATTCAACTTAATTACCACCTTAACAGCATTAGAAAATGTTATGTTGCCTATGGAGTTTCAGGAAAGTCTTGGTGATATGAAATCCAGAGCAAAAAAATTATTAGAATTAGTTGGATTAAAAGACAGAATGTTCCACAAACCCACTGAGTTAAGTGGTGGTCAAGCTCAGAGAGTGGCCATAGCAAGATCTTTAGCAAATGATCCAGAGATAATTTTGGCTGACGAACCCACAGGAAATCTAGATAGCAAAACTGGTCAGTATATCATGGATTTTTTATATGATTTTTACAAAAAGGAAGGAAAAACTGTGATTACAGTAACCCACGATTTAGAACTCGCCAGGTTTGCAAAAAGAATTATTCAATTAAAAGATGGAAAAATTGAGAAAGAAATACACAAACACAAAAATGGAGGCTAACAAATGAAAAATAAATATATTATGGTGCTTTTAATATCGTTTAGCATGATTTTAAGTATCGGTTTTGTAAATGCTATAGATATCTCTGTGGAGAATTATTATCCTTCACCTGTTGAAGCTGGAGACTATTTTACAATATGGCTAAGGATAACTAATCATGAAGATACTTCTACTGAAGGTAGCAGTGTTAGATTAAAACAAACTTACCCATTTTCATTAGATCCGGGAGAAGAAGATACTGTAATTATAAATGAACTTGGACCTAACACCGGGGTTACAAAAAGTTTTAAAGTAAGGGTAGATAAAGAGGCTAAAGAGGGGGATAATAATCTAGCTTTTGAGTATAAAGACTGTTCTGGTTGCGTTTGGAAAGAAAGAAGTATGCCTATTACGGTTATAGAGTTTCAGACTGCGTTTGAGGTTGTTTTGCAAGAAATTTCTTCTGAAGGAGTGTTTATAGCAATTGCAAATATTGGTAAAAATCCTGCTAATGCTGTTACGGTTAGCATACCGGAACAAGATAATTTTAGGACGGATCTTGTTTCAGCTTCAATTGTTGGAAATTTAGATAGTGGCGATTATACTATAGCAGCATTCAAAATTCTGCCTAAACAAATGGATTCTAGAGAGACACAAGAATTATTTGTTCAGATAGATTATACAGATCCCTTTGGTGTGCGTAGGAATGTTGTTAAACAGATTCTGTTGAACCCTTCCTCATTGAGTAGAACAGGTCTGGGTGAGAATGGAATGCAGGGGAGAGTTATATCTGGTCAAGAATCAAAATTTTATACAAATATTTGGTTTTGGGTTTCAATAGTTTTGATAATCTTTCTATTAAGAAAAAGGATTAGAAAGATCTACAGAAAACGTAGAGGATTAAAGTATATATCCTAAAATGAGATTTTTCAAAACTCTGAAATTAGCTTTTAATATTTTGTATAATAGTAAGATAAGGAGTTGGCTTTCTATAATAGGAATTGTAATTGGTGTTGCTTCTGTGATTGCCATTATGGCTCTTGGAGAGGGAATGCAACAAAGTTTAGAGGAGAGATTGGGAAGTTTAGGGGCCGATATGGTTACAGTATCTGCAGGATTCTCTAGGGCTTCAGGAGCGCAATCTGGTTTTAGGAGAGGAGGATTTGGAGGAAATGGTAATGATGCGCCTGGTTTGGATGTAAAAAATATTACTAATAAGGAAGTTCAGGCTTTAAAACTGGTTTCCAATATAGACTATATCCAAGGAGTTGTTTCTGAAAGAGGAGAAGTAGGTTACTTAGAAGAAAAAATCCAAGCTTCAGTAAAGGGAGTGGACACAAGGGTTTGGAAAAATATTGAGACCACTGAGTTGGAAGCTGGGAGGTATTTATCTCAAGGGGATAAAAATGTTGTAGTGATAGGAAATAGTATAGCAAAAGATAAATTTAAACAGGCTATTCCGTTAAATAGGCAGATTACAATAGAAGGAAAGCCATTTAGAGTTGTAGGGATTTTAGAAGAATCTGGTGGTATGGGGAGTTCTTCTGATTCGATGATTTATATGCCTATTGAAACAGCAAGAATTGTTTTGGAAGATGTAGGGGATAAAGAATTTGATTCAATAGAAATTAAAATAAAAAATGTAGATTTAATTGATGAAACAATAGAACAAATAGAAGCAAGACTAATGTTGGTTAGGGCTGTTAGTGAGAGAACAAAAGATTTTAGTGTTAGTTCGATTAAAGCTATGCAGGAAACAATATCAGAAACACTTAGCACTATGAGTTTATTCTTAAGTGCCATTGCTGCAGTTTCATTATTAGTAGGGGCTGTTGGGATTGCGAATACTATGTTTACAACTGTATTGGAAAAAACAAAAGATATTGGAATCATGAAAGCAATAGGTGCAAAAGATAGAACTATTTTGGCTATATTTTTATTAAATTCTGGGATGATTGGATTAACAGGAGGTATTGTAGGCGGAGTTTTTGGTATTTTAGGTTCGGGCTTACTTTCTTCCCTCTTTGATGGAGGAATTGGTGGTGGAGGGATGAGTATGGGAAGAATGGCTTTTGGAGGTGGGATTGTTACTCCCCAAATTGTAATATTGGTTCTTGGTTTATCAGTTTTAATAGGGATTTTATCAGGTATTATCCCGGCTTATAGGGCTTCTAAAATGAATCCTGTTGATGCCCTGAGGTATGAGTAATTGTCAATTATTTTTTATTATCTCTAAATACCTCTACCATTAAAGTGCAACTAAGCTTTATATAGATTGTAATCAAAGAGGGATGTATAATCCTAGAGCTCATAAAGGATTGTACATAACTTCATTGATGTAAAATTCTGCAGAAGCTATTGGGAGTAATAGGAGAAAGAATAAATATATTTTCATAGAATAAAAGGAGATTTTAGATTTATTAAATGTGTTTGATGCTGGATTGGTGGTAAATTTTACCCAAATTTCTTTTGCCTGTATTTTCCTATTATTTCTTCAAAACGTAAGCCTTTTTTGATTGCTAATTTTGGGTTAATAAAATAATTATTTCCTTTGCTCACACCTAATTGTTTTACTTTTAAAAAATACCAGGGCATGTTATCAAATCTTGCTGCTATCCAGGGTTCTGCTCCAAATAATTTTGAAAATTCCTGAAGCTCTTCTATTTGTTTCTTTTTTATATCTCTTCTTTTACCTTTTCCAGATTTACATTCTATTGCTAAAACTCTTCCTCTTCCGCCTACTAAAAGATCTGGTGCTGGTTTTGGTGTGCTGCCCGAACCTGCGATCCTAGCACAGGTGTGTGTTTTTGTTGAGTGGAATAAGTGGAACAATTCTCTTTCAACCCTTGACCCTTTACGTTTCCCCATTATATGAGCTCCTCCTTTATTTTATTTAAGCATTCTTGAGGATTGGAATTTATTTCGTCAAGTGTGACAAATAAAGTTCTCCATCCATATTTAGAGAATATCTTCTCTCTATCTTTTTTATAATTTTCTATTGAACCATATCTCCTAATTTTATAATAGTCGTGAAATACTTCCACTATTATTTTTTTATCGTTTGTGGAAACAAAGTCTGGGATTTTTCCGTCTATATAGAATTCTTCATCCTTTAGGTCTCCTACAAATTTAAGGGGCAGATTATTTTCCTTGAATAAGTTAATACATTTCTTTTCGAACTTATTGGGGCATTCAAATCTGGATTTTAATAATTTTCTTCTATGCTCTATCGTCATAGGTTTTCCTTTTTTAGCCTTACTTATTCTCTCTTTGGTAATTTCGCTTAGAACCTTTCCTTTTTGAGCAAGACTCATCTTCTTCCTAGTTTCTAATTTTAATTTAATGCCCCTTAGCTTCTTGCTTATTCTCCTTTTCATTTCTTTAGGTAATTTTTTGCCCTTGTTATGAGGGACCCTTCCCAGACCAGCCTCACTTATCTTACGTTTAGCTTCAGGAGTATGCTTTTTCCCTTTCATAGGAGAGTCATGGGTCCGATAATAAGCCTTTAATTTGGCAAGTGCTTCTTTTGATTTTTTTCTTCCTTGTTGTGTTTGACTTATCCTTCTTCTCATCTCTTCTGGGATTTTTTTACCCTTATGGGCAATAGAAAGTTTTTGTTTAGTTTGTTCGCTGAGTTTTTTACCAGTCATTGCTATTATTTGTTTTTCTCTAGATTTTATACTAGCAATTTCAGAATTCGGGAATATATCCCTATACAAAATAAAATCTATTTTATGCCTTTTCAAGTGGCTATTTGTTACGCGCTTCATTAATCTATTGCAGAGCATACACTTGACTAAAGAATCCGAGAGATGGGTCTCTTTCCCCATATAGGCCATTAAGACTTGGTCCTTTATAAGGGCTACGCGTCTTTGTCACGTATGCGTCGTCTGGAATATATATATTGGAGAAGAGTTACTTCCCTTTCCAAAACTTTATTGTAGAGTCTATAAGAATATCCATTGTGTCCACAAAAGAAATATTTGTTTCTCTCAACAAAAGACTCAATTCGGTACAAGCCGAGAGAATAACGTCAGACTTTCTAGAGTATTTTTCAACTAGTTTGTTAAACCTTGCTATGTTTTTCTTTTCTCCTCTTGCCAAATAACTCTCTATTATGCTATCAAGGAAGTTTATTTCTTGTTTATTGGGATTATTTTGGGGAATTTCTAAATTGAAAAGATTGGAATTAATTGTGATATGTGACCCGAGAACCGTAACTGATTTAATTTTTTTCCGATTCAAATATCCTTTTACTTCTTCTCTAAGATCTAATAAGGGCGTATCCACTCGTTCTTGAAATCTATTAAAAAAATAATGCGCAGTATTGCATACTATCACTATAAAATCTGCTCCAATATCTTCTAATTCCTTTAACCCGTCAAAATAGGGTTCTAAATCAACATTTTCTCTGAATAATTCTTCTCCGGGTATGCTGTTGATGATTATCTGGGGGTAGTCAGTATTTTGCTTAACGATTCTTCCCTCTTGCATTTTTAATATTAGCCTCTTATAGAATTCTGCTGTCGCTTCTGGACCAACTCCTCCTAAAACACCGATTATTGGCTTTTTGTTTGTCATTCTTTCCTGAGGAAGTATTTTTTACAATTTCTATCCTTGCAGCTACACTGAACCTCAATCCCTCCAATTTCAGTTTTATTATAATTACAGGTTATTTCTTCCCCTTTTTTAATATTCCTTATTGCTAGCAAAAGGGGTAGGGGTTTTTTTACCACTAAAGATGTATTTGGATTGCATGAATGATTTACCCAATTAAGAACTTTTTCGTCATTGACCCATATTCCTCCGCCAATGTAAGCCAACCCGGGTCTCGCCTTTTTGCTAATTTTATTGATAGGAACTTTATAGAAAATTTCTCCTTTTGGTATATTCTTCTTAGCGAATATGCCGTGTCCATGAATCTCGCTTTCTTTCTTAACTAAGAAATCTTCCTTGCTTATCTGTTTTATAGCAAAAGCCATGTAGTTTACAGAACATACTCTTGTTATTTTTGACTTCAATCTCGCTTTCCAAAATAATTTCATCAGATCTTCCCTAGTAAATCTTCTTGAATAAAAACCCTCATCCGTATGGATAGCATTTCCTTTATTTCTAACATTTGTTAAACCTATTCTTTTGTAGTTCTCTATTTGAACATCTTTGGCGTTTTCAGAAAAAACACTGATGATAATTTCTCCCTTTGGCTTACAGACTCTAACCATCTCTTTCAGCACCTGAAACTCAATTCCGGGCATATTGCCGTAAGTATTATCTAAACAAACCACATAATCAAAGGAATTATCCTCAAAATCTAGCTTTTTTGCGTTCATTAATCTCAATTCAGCATTGGTTTTACCAATAAGTTTCTGTTTTGCTTTATTAAGTAATTGTTTGCTATAATCTATCCCTATTACTTTTTTAGCTTTTAGAGAGAGCACTTCAAGCAATCTCCCATACCCACAACCAATTTCAAGAATATTCTTTCTTGGTTGGATATGTTTCTTTAAGAAGTTGACCTCTTCATCTAAATATTCTTGGATTGGCCTGGGAGGGCCTGTTATCATTTTTTCAAAATCAAATTCATTATAGAATCTTTCTATTGATTTAACACCCATACCTAAAGAAAGAGGGTCGAGATATATAAAATTAATTAAAAAAAGAAAAAAGAATTAGAGATCTTGTCTCTTAACAGTTTTTCTTCCGTTTGCTTTAGCTCTTGTTTCAGCATCTGTCATCATTGCTCTTACTTTATCACTCAGAGCCTCAGCAACATCTCCAGCTACATTGCACTTAGTGCATTCCTTTAATTTTGACCTAACCACTAAAAGATCTGCCATTTAGATTACCTCCATATGATCATTTAAAATTTTGGGTCTAGAAGGCTTCTAAAGCCCAAATTCATTAATTTAAGGTGTTTGTTTGTTTATAAACCTTTTGTTTTTTGATAGTAGAGGCTGTCTAGAGCCATTTTATTACTATTAAGTTATATTTGCCTCAATAAGTTTAAAACTCTTTTTTGGCCCAACGTAAGGATAAAATTTGCTAGTTTTGGGCCTTTTTCTTTGCCGATTAGGGCTAAATAGGCTCCCTTGAAGAAGAGTTTGTTGTTGATATCGGTTTCTTTTATGATGCTGTAAAATTCATTGAAAAGGCTGTTTTCCGTGTATTTCTTTTTTTCTAATTTCTTAACTAAGATTTTTAATGCATTTTTTTGCTCCTTAGTCAAGGTCTTTTTGATTTCATCAGATATTTTATCATGGACTTTGAACTTCATATCTTCTGGGGCATATTTCTGTATCCAATTCCAAGCGTTGATGGCTCTAGTTTTTACTCTGGTAGATTTAAAACCCTTACTTGCTTTGCCAATATCTCCTTCATATAATTGGGTTAAGACTGTCATATGTCTAAAGGATGGCTGTTCTGGCATTTTACTAGGAGTTTTTACCATGGATAATTCATAAATTCTTTTTAGTTTCTTTTTTTCTTTTTCACTTTTTACTTTTTCTTTATTAAAATAAACTCTTTCAAGATGATCAAAGTCCTCGTATATTTTTACAACATCCAAATCAAAACTTATGTAGAATTCTTTGTTTGGTTTTGTTCCGGAAAATAGATATCTTATAATTGGAGCTTCATAAATTTCTAAAACTTCTTTTGGCAATATTACATTCCCTGTTGAACTTGAAAATGCTCCGCCACCTTTGATATAAATCCATTCATAAATTTGATATGTTGGAGCGTTTCTGTTCCATAATTTTTTTATAATTTTGCTACAGGTGTCATAACTTCCTCCTGGAGTTGAATGATCTTTTCCACCTGGCTCGAAGTCAACTTTTTCATATAACCAACGATACGACCAATCTGGTCTCCACCGAAGCTTAATATTTCCTTTTTTTCTAAAATCAAATTCGTTTGAAAATCCACAATCACATTCATAACCGATTTGGTATTTTTTGTCGTAGTTTAAGACTTTTGTAGTGTCTTTCCAGCATTTTTCGCAGTAAATTGTTACTGGCCACCAAGAACTTTCTAATGGTTCTCTTCTATATTTATTTAGAATTGTAATTATTTCTTTTTTTTCTTGTAAGGCTATTTTTATGCCTTGGGCATATTTGCATTTCAAGTGCATTTCTCCTTGTTTGATATAGTTTATATCAAAACCTAATTTTTTTATAGAGTCTTCAAGTTCTGTTTCATAATGTTCTGCATAAGATTTATGGCATTTGAAGGGATCTGGGACTTTGATTAATGGCATTCCTAAGTATTTATTGAATTCTTTTGGGACATTTTCAGGAACTTTTCTGAATCTATCAAAATCATCCCAAGAATAAATAAATTTTACTTTTTTTCCTTTTCTTTCTAATGCTTTAACTACTAAGTCTGTGGTGATTATTTCTCTAAAGTTTCCAATGTGTACATGTCCTGAGGGAGTTATTCCTGAAGCGCACACATATTCTTTTTTATTACCTTTATCTTTTATTACTCTTGTAGCAGTATAATCTGCCCAGTGGATGTCTTCCATGATATTTTAAATTGAATTTTTATTTATATAGGTTTCTCAAAAATTATGATTGTGATGGAGACAAAAAGGTTTATATAATTATGATCTTTATTGAAGTATATGAATAGGAAAGATAAAAAGACCATTATGGGGGTAATAGGAATAATTCTTATCTTGGCGGGAATTACAGGAACCATCCCCCTGCGTTAAATAAATTTGCTGTCGGGATTGGTGGTTTTGCGGTTATAGCTATTGTTGGGATAATACTTGCTATTTATGGATTCTCGGATTAAAATAAGCGATAGCTTGAAGGAGGATATACTTAATTTAAATTATAATAAACATTTTCAGTATAAAACAACTGCAATAATTATCTCTTTCACATATGTTGCTGCGATCGTTATTGCGTGGATGACTAAACAATTAAATTTAAGAGATTATTTTCAAATGACTATTTTGGGGATTTTTAGCATTATTGTTTTAACTCCTTCTATTTATGTTCTAATAACATCAAGTAAACCTCTTGTTAAAATACCTGAATTAATAAAAAGTTTAAAATAGAAATAAAGGAAGTTACATGGCTTTCTCAAAGACCGAGATAAAAAACCTTTGATTTCCTGAGTAAACCTCTCTTTTTTCTATTAATTTTAGATCTGTAAATTTTTCTAATAAATCAGCCTTTTGAGATATTATCGCTAATTTTCCTTTTAAGATAATTTCAACACTATGGAAGAACTTTCTATAAAGAGAATTTACACTTTTTCTTCTTTTAGAAGGGCTTGGCAGGAATGTAGTTATCTTATCAACAGAGTTTTCTGTGAATTTTGTTGTAAGCCAGTCTAGATCATATTTTTCGAAGTTTACTTTTCTTTTTCCAATTTTTGCATTTATTCTTGCTGCATAAACGTCTAGGCCAAAACCATGTGATTTGCTTGTTAGATAACTTGCTTCTATTGCGATAACCCCATCCTTACATAATGGGTCTAAAAAGGTTTCTCCTTTTTTTAGATTTATTAATTTTAATGTAGAAGCTGCTAAGCATGCATTTATTGTACCAGAAATTAGTTTTACTCTATAATCTCTTTTGCATAAGTTTTCTTTTAGGAGTTTACCAAAAAAACAATAATCATCAATTATGTCTATGTAAAAGGTATCTTTATAGTCTTTGAAGTCAACTTGGAATCCTAATTCTCTTAATTTTTTTGAGGCTAGTTTTTCAACATCAACGCTTTTGAAATTGTGATTGCCTTCCCTGTTACAAGATACTTTTATTTTTTTATTTAATTTAAACTTAATTATTTTTTTAGTAGTGTCTTCAATAGTATTGAATTTGAATTCTTTAAAAAGTTCATAGATGTTGTTTAGGGTTCTTGGATTTTTAGGGTTAGTTGAGAATATTATTCTTCCCTTACAGACTTTTTTTCCTTTAAGTTCTTTTGCTGCAATATCTTCAAAACCTTGGATGCAAGTTGCTATTTTTTCCATTTTAGTATTTTATTTTGAATCTAGTTAAAGAGTTATCTGGTTTTTCTTCAATTACCTTTATATCTTTAACATGGCTTGGTGGTGGGTCTTGGTGGCAGTATAATATTATTTTTTCTATATTTTTTTCTTCTCCTTGAAAAACAGCTTCTACTTTTCCATCTTCTGTGTTTCTAACCCATCCTTTTAGTCCTAAATTATTAGCAGTGTCTTTAACAAAAGAGCGAAAGAAAACTCCTTGGACAACTCCGCTAATTATTACTTTTACCTGTTTCATTAAAAAATAAAGAAATAAGAAGAAATAAAAAGTTTACTTAGAGCCTGCCATTCCGTAAATTGCCTTAACTGACACTACTATCGCTGCAGGAACTACCAAGATAACAAAATTATTTAGTATCCTTTCTAGTAGATTGCCGATGGCTGGAACTGTTGCTAAGAATTCTCCTGCAAGTCCTGCTACGATTAAGGCAACGGAAGCAACCAAGAAGCTCTGGACTTCTTTATCAGTTATATTCAAGAACCCCACTATGAGCCCTAAAATAACTAGTATCGACACTACAACGCCTGTGGCTTCTGTGAATAACCCCACTAATAGCGCTATAATCAGGCCGATAATAAATGCCCAATTTCCTAGTTTTTCCATGCAATAATCCCCCCTTATTCGTTTACTATAAAATATAAAATTCTAAGTCTAAGTAAGGCCTAGCATGTATATAAAGGTTTGGGACTACCAAGTGATTACTCTGCGAGGTATAGATTATTCTTGTTTTGGAGGATTTTTATGTTCACAGAATCTCCAATGGGTTTTTTACAGTTATTTATGCTGATGCATCGGTCTTTTGCTACTCCAATCATCTGATTTGGGAGCCAGCCAGGAGCTATGACTTTTACATTAACTTTTTCTCCTATTTTGAATATTTCCGGGATTCTGGGCCTTTTTTCGATGTTTAGGTCTTGTTTGATGACTTTTAAAGGGATTTTGTATTTTTCTTCCCATTCTGTTAATTTTTGTTTGAATTTCCAATAGTTTATTTTTTTTGCTTGCTTTAGTTTTCTACTATATTTGTAAGTTTCATACTTTTGTAGGCCAATTTTACAGTTTATTTGTTTGCATAGTTGTATTATTTTTTCAATTTCTTGGTCGTTTATGCCTGGCAGATATACCGGTGTTAGCATTAGGTCTATTTTTGTGTTTTTGATGTAATTGATTATTTCAAGAAGATTATTTATATTGTAAGAAGGCATTCCAAAAAGTTCTTTTGCTAATTCTGGATCTGTTGCATGTAAACTTATATTTATTCTAGTTAAGCCTGCTTTCTCTAATTCGTTTATTTTTTCTTTTGTTAGCAAGATTCCATTTGTTATTGTTATTATTTCTTTTACTTCTGGAATTTGTTTTATTTTTTTAATTAATTCTATGAAGTCTGGGTGTGTTAATGGTTCTCCTACTGAATCTAAAAAAATGATTAAATTATCTCCTTTTATTTTTGTTATTTTTTTGAGTTCTTCTGTTAAGTAATCTATGTCTACTAAATAATTTGTTTTGTGCCATTTAGAATTAGAACCTCCGTCGGTGCTGCAGAAACCACAATTAGCGTTGCATATAGAAGTGCAGCGAACTTGTAAAAGATTAGTTCCTCTGTCAAGAATTCCGAAAGCTATGCAACCTATTAAAGGAATTCCTGATTGTTTTGTGATTTTAATTGTCTTAGAATTAGTTTTATTTTCCTGCGAGGATAGTTGGTGCTTCATAATAAACTATTAAGTATTGTCTTGCCTTTTAATGCATCGACAAGTTTTCTAACTATCCCCCCTACAGGTAAATCATCTAACTCCATCCCTAGAACCTCTTCCGGATAGATTGAGTCAGGAAAATATAAATCATAATTGTCACCATCTCCTATTCGCTTGAAAAGTACTGGAACATCCTCGACTTGCATACACATGTATCTTGGTAAGGTCTCTTTACTGAAATCATAATGGAATCCAGGTCTTCCTGGGACAAATCCTTCTCTCTTTAATTCTTCTGCTGTGAAAAAGGTCATTTTCAATATACAATCTGTTTTTTTGAGAGAGCCACAACCTGTCCTGAAATTAAAGGCTCATGATTTTGACTAATTGTAGTATTAAATGTATATTTAAATCCAAGGCCTCCTCTTAATTCTTTTGGTTCTTCGGCAGAGAAAAAATCTACACTAATTTTTCCTAAATCTGGTTTTTTGTAGAAATCAAACTGCATCTCTCTATTAATACCAGTTGGGACTCCATCATTGTCCATTGATTTGTCTAAAAGTGAACTAGTTACAAAAGAGATAGGATAACTCCAAGGGATCATGGGGGCGATAGTTTCGCCTACTGAAGGATAAAAGAACCTTAATTTTTCATTAGTTATAAAATAATGATTTGTCCATAATGGGCCTGCCTGAGTCATTGATCTTCCATTGTTATCTTTAGCAAGCATAGCTTCAATTACTATCTTGGGTGTTTCATCTTTGCCAACTCTGCGCAAACCCCCTATTTTTAAATTTGTACCTCGTGAAGTTTCTCTATAGCCAAGGACTTGCCAATAAACTGGCTCGTCAGGAAAAACCCAGTCTTTAAACTTTATGTTTAATCCTGTAAAATTAAGAATAACTCCCCATGCATCTTGCATTGCTTCTATTGCATCATCAATATATGCTTCAGCTAGTGCAGTAAGCTGTGTTCCTGGTGCGACGATAGTTTCCTTTTCAATTTGGTCTCCTAAAATGAGTTTGGCATATCTCCCTGATCTGTGAATTGGGTTATTGTCTCCTATGCCTATACAGAAAGTTTGGATATCCTCGTGAGATAGCTTGAATTTTGCTCTTTTTTTCGCAATACTTCCATTTATTATATCTTCCAAAGGTCTATCTGCTAGTTCTCTACTGAAAAGCTTGGCTAGAGCTCTACGCAACCCAATAAAAGTTTCTTCTGCCATAGAGAATAAAATGAATTTTGGCCTTTTAAACCTTTCTAATCTATATTCTTCAAACTATATATTCCTCTATCCATAAAGACTTTTGTTGTTTTTACTGCTTCTCCTTTTTCTTGCCTTTGTATTGTTTCAGAGTCCAAAACAGCCTTGCCTATGCAGATTAGTTCATTTTTTAGTGTAAATATTGCTACTAGATCATTTTCTTTGATTCCTGTTGTTAATTTGCTTATTCCTACTAAGTATAAATCAGCTCCGTGGCATAGGGGATCTACTGTAGAGTCTAGAACCCAGATTTTTCCTAGGTGATTAACTGCTGTTTCAAAGGGTTTTAGGATTTTTCTTAGTTCTTTTTCATTACCTTCTTTGTAGAATTCATAGGCGTCTTTTAGGTCATACATGGCGTACATTTCTTTGTCTGTGAAAGGGCCAGCTTTTGTTCTTATTAGCTGATGCATGTGTGCGCCTATACCTAAGTCCTTACCCAAGTCATGTACAAATTTTCTAATGTAAGTACCTGCTTGACAACCAATTCTAAATAAAACGTCTTGTTCTTTAATTTCTAAAATTTCTATGTAGTAGATTTTTCTTGTTCTTTCTTGTCTTTTAACTGCGCTTCTTATTGGGGGGATTTGTTTTATTTCTCCTGAAAATTTTTCAAATGCTTTTTTTATTTTATTTTCTTCTACTCTTTTATGAATATACATCAGGCAAACATATTCTTTTCCTGCTGGAAGCAAGGTTTGAACTATTCTTGTAGCTTTTTCTAAAGCGATTGGTAAACAGCCTGTTACTTTTGGGTCGAGTGTTCCTCCGTGTCCAGCTTTTTTTATATTAAGAATTTTTTTTATGTAGTCTGCTACTTGGTGAGAAGTTGGACCTGGAGGTTTGTTTAAGTTAATAATTCCAGATTTGATTAATTCTTCAGTGGATCTCTCTTCCGGGTTTTTACCAAGTTTTGGATCTGTTTTGGCAGATTTCTTTGTTAAAACTTTTCTTTCTATTTTTTCGAAAGGTAATTTTCCCACTTTAACCTCCACGATGATTGTTAAATAGAATTATTTATATTTCTTTGCTCTCTCTTTCACTTTAGGTTTTTTATCAGACCTTCCGTAAACCTTGTCTTCTTTTGTCATTATGGACTTTTCTTTATCCACTTTTACTTCTGGAGCTCTTTCTTCTTTTGTTATTTTCTTTTCTATTTCCTCACTAGGTTTTTCAAGAGCTTTTTCTTTTTCTGGTTCCTTGTTTTCTTCAGTTTTTTTCTTTCCAAGACCTGGAATCTTTAATTTTACTTTTTCTTCTTTTTCTTCTTTTTTAGGTTCTAAGAAGCTTAAGTCTTTTGCTGATGCAAGTTCTGCTTTCACAATATTATCTTTATCTTTTACAGTTTTAACTTCAATATGGTGAGGAACATTCTTTCTTCCGTGTTCTAGAATCTTTGAATTTAAGTTTGGGCCTAATTTAACAGTTTGGCTTTTCATGTGCCTTTGTAAGAATTCTCTAACTACTCTGATTGCTTTATTTGCCCTCTTGTATTTTGGGACTTTCATTATACCCTTTCTTAATGGGATGTTGTAAGTTCTTTCTAAATCAGCCATTTTACGTCTTTAATTTAGTCCTTCTCCAGCTTCTTTTTATAGCGGTATGTCTACCTGGATGAACTCTTCGTCCCCGACCATAAATCTTTACCACAGTCCAAAAAGGAGCCCATCTAGTTTGTTTTCTTTTCTTGTTTAACCTCTTCTTTTTTGCGGGAGGAGTTATTGTTGCCATTTTATTTTCTCATAATTTTAAATTCCTTTTTTGGTTCTTGTAGATTGATTAGTATGTTTTTGAATTCTTCATCTGTTAAAGGGTTTTTTATTTGACCTGCTTGTGCAGCTTGAAAAATCATTACTGCGATTTGTATGGCTTTTTCTGGATGGGCTGCCTTAATATTTCCAAATCTTTGTAAAGCCCTATCATTTAGATATAATTTCGCATTTCTTTCTATTTGTTCAATTTGTTGTTGCAATTTCATTTTTTCTTGAAATTCGTTATTTTGCATTTTTCATTACTTTATCTAGGAAGCTTTTTCCTTTATTGCTGATTCTTCTTCCTCTATGGGCGCCTTCTTTTATTGGTTTGATTAGTTCTGCTTTTTCTAATTGTTGGAGAATTACACGTATAATCTTTCCAGCACCCTTGTAAACTCTCTCTGGTTTATGGCCTCTATTTTTTCTTCCACCATAAAAACCTTTTAGTTTATTTGTCCCTATAGGTCTGTCAAAAGTATACATTTTTCTTAGAATTGAGGCCGCTCTTATGTACCACCAATCTGGATCTACTGGTTGTCTTTCTCTTGCTGCGCTTGTTTTTACAAATTTAGCCCAATCTGGTTTTTTGATTACTTCAACCTTTTTTAGCTCTTCTGCGGCTTTCTTAATGAGTTCTCCTGGATTTATATCAAATACGTTTGGCATTTTTGCACACCTTTCGGCATTAGATTAGCTATTTTTATAGCTTAAATAGAATTTCGATTAGTAATTTATAAAGATTTGCTTTAAAAATAGAAAGATTTATAAGTGATTTAAACTCACTTTAGGTGATATAAACACACAAAATGGGAACAAATTTAAGATTAAATATCTCTGAATATACCAATAGGATTTTGGGAGTAATCAAAGAGAAATTTGGATTAAAGAATAAAAGTGAGGCTTTAAACAGATTTGCAGATATGTTTGGAGATGAATTTATAGAAAAAGAAGCTAATGATCAGTATATTAAAAAGTTGATTGAGATTGAGAAGGCTCATTTTAGAAAGTATAAAAATAAAAAAATGGGTGAGAAAGAATTTAATGAATTATTTGAGCTGAATTAAATGTTTGATTATGACTTTACTGATGAGTTAAAAGCGATAATAAAAAAGTTGAATAAAAAAGACAAAAAACTTTCGTTAATAATTGCAAAAAAAATTAAAGATATCATAAATAATGACTTAGAGACAATTGAGCATTATAAAAATTTGAGGTATGGCCTCAAAGATAGGAAGCGAGTCCATATTGATAAACATTTTGTATTGTGTTTTAGGGTAGATAAAAAGAATAATTTCATTTTATTTACAGATTTTGAGCACCATGATAAGGTATATTAATTCTTTTTTATTATTGGGCCTTTTTCAGAATCTTCAAGTAGGTAGCCTAGTTTTTTTATTTTAATTCTTATAGAGTCTGCTTTTTTCCAATCTTTGTTTTTTCTTGCTTTTTCTCGTTCTTTGATTAAACTTTGAATATTTTTTGGTATTTTAATGTCTTGCATTGTTAGTATATTAAAGATTTTATCTATGTTTAACATAAATTCATATGATTTTTTTGAACCGCCTTTTTTGTTTACTTCTCTTATGAAGTTGAATATTATTGAAAGTGCTTTAGGAGTATCAAAATCGTTGTCCATTGCTTTTAAGAAATCTTCTTTTGTTTTTTTAATTAATTTTAAATCATCCTTTTTATTTGAATTTTTTAGATTGTTTGTGAAATCATTTAATCTTTGTAAAGAGTTCTTAGTTTGTTCTAGTACATCATAGGAGAAGTTTATTGGTGTTCTGTAGTGGTTTGATGCGAAGAAGTATCTGATTACTTTGGGATCATATTTTTTTAATGCTTCTCTAATTGTTACAAGATTTCCTAGTGATTTAGACATCTTTTTTTTGTTTAAATTTAAGAATGCTGTGTGGAGCCAGTATTTCACTAAAGGTTTTTTTCCGGAGATTGATTCCATTTGTGCAATTTCTGCTTCATGGTGTGGAAAGATTAAATCTACTGCTCCTCCGTGGATATCGTACTGTGGACCAAATTCTTTTTCTGTTATTGCAGTATCTTCTATGTGCCAGCCCGGGCGTCCTTCGTCCCCTTCAAATTTCCAAGAAGGTTCATCTTTTTTAGAGAATTTCCATAAACAGAAATCGCCTTTATTCTTTTTTTCTTTGTTTTCATCTATTCTTGAAACTGCATCTTCCGCCTCTTCATGTTTTCTTTTTGCTAGTTTTCCATAGTCTGAGAATTTAGTTAAATCAAAATAGTAACCATCTGATATTTTATACGCAATGCCTTTTTCTATTAATCTTTTTACCTGGCTTTTTATTTGTTCTATGTAATCTGTTGCTCTTGCGTACTTGTTTACACTAGTTATTCCTAATTGTTTTGTGTCTTCTAAGAATTTTTTTTCAAATTCTTTTGCTAGTTTTAACGGTTCTTGATTTTGTTCTTTTGCTTTTTGGATTATTTTATCATCTATGTTTGTTATATTTTGTAAGTAGAATATATTGTATTTTAAGTATCTTAAGTATTTTACAATAATATCAAATTGAACGTATGTTTTGGCATGGCCTATGTGTGAATCTGAATAGACAGTTGGCCCACATACAAAGAGATTTACTTTTTTTCCTTTTAATGGTTTGAATTCTTCTTTTTTTCTTGTTAGGGTGTTATACAATTTAAGCATAGAAAAGAAATAGAAAGGATGTTTTTAAATGTTTATTTTCTTACCTTTACTGTTAATAACTCTACAGTTCCAGAGCTGACGTGGCCTCCGAAATCTCCTGGACTTGTTATCCTACAGAGATAGTCTCCAACTCCTGAATTTTTATCTACTTTTACAAAAATCGGTATTTTTAGTGCTGTTGCGCTTTTCACCATATAACTTTTTGAAGATGTGCCACCTCGATCTCCTGCTTCACAATTAACCTTTGTGCTATCGACCGATGCTACTGTCACTGTTACACCAGATATGTCTCCTTCAAAGGAATTAGAAAAAACTGCCACAACTCTTGTTGAATCTCCTGGTTTTAATGTGACTGTACCAGGGACTAGTCTATATGGGCTCTCATCAGATCCAGCACCCAGAATATTTTCAATCTGTGCATCTGCCTTTTCAAAAGCTCCTCCGGTTGTTCCACTTAATCTATCAAAAATATTATTCACCCAAATCAAACCAAGAGTAAGTAAAGTGATACCAATAACAACTACGACAATTGTAGTTATAGAAAGTTCTACGGCACCCCTTTTATTTGATATCATTATAATATACATGTTAAAAACTTATTTATATAGGTTTCTATCGGAAAGGCTTAAATAAATTGTGGGCATATCAAATTTCTATGAAAAAAGCGGTCATTATTTTGTTGGTATTTGTTTTAGTACTGCAAGTTTTTGCTACTGAAATGACTTTAGAAGTCGGGCAGGTACAGGAATTTGAAGGGTATGATATAAAATTAAAGAATTTGAAGATTGATAAAGCTGTAATTTCTGTAAATGGTGAATCTGCTATTTTTGAGATTGAAGAAGAAGAAACGATTTTGGGTGTTAATATAAAACTCAATGAAATCTTGTATATTGGTGAATCTGAAGGGAACGTTAAAATAGATATTTCTGCTTTGTATGTCTGTGGGGATGGGAATTGTGATGGTCCTGAAACAAAAGAAAGTTGCTGTCAAGATTGCGGATGTAATTCTGGTTATGATTGTGTAGATGGGGAGTGTTTGGTTCATGTTGAGGACGAGTGTGATACTGATTCTGACTGCGATGATAGCGATGAAGACACCTTAGATAAGTGTATAGGGAGTAGGCCTAAAACATGTAAAAATTATGCTATGACTGTTTGTATAGATAATTCTGACTGTGATGATGGACGGGCATGTACTACAGATGAATGTAGGAATAATGATTGTTTTAATGAAAAAATACAAAATTGTATTGATGGGGGAGAAGGCGAGATTGTTGGAATAGAGTTCTTGGAGGAGAATTTAAAAAAAGATGTTGTTGGATTAGAGGAAGAAGAGGGGAAGGAAAAAGTAAGTTTGATAAAGAGACTTTGGAGATTCTTTAAGGGGATATTTTTTAAGGATAGTTAAGTTTAAAAAAGAGGAAAGAGCCTCTAAAGTCTATGGGCTCGTAGCTCAGCCTGAAACCTTTGGTTGGCTTAGGAGAGCACTAGACTGAAGATCTAGGTGAAAGGGCTTGCAGAAATTGCAATCTTTCCTAAATCCGGAGAGGTTTTAATCCCGGTCTTCAAATCTCCGCGGGCCCACATTTTCTTATACGATATATTTAATAGGAATAAAAGCAATTTTGTTGATTAAAAAGATGGCCAGCACAAAAGTTCTTGTGGTAATTTTAGTATTTTGCGTATTTGCATTGGGTGTTCTTACTACATCTTTTGTTATTACTGGGATGCCTACTGTAAACGTATTTACAAAACCAGATTTTGAAAGGTATCCTGATTTGATTTTGAGAGATAAAAACATGGAGATTTTAGACTTTTCTGGAGAGAAAGAGGCTACTTACTATTACAGTATTATTGGGACTAGAATTCCGTTTACTATTGGAGAAAGAAACTTTTTCCTAGAGGTAAAAGATGTGGCTTTTGATGGTCAAGGAGAAGAATATGCGATGATTAGAATCGGAAGTTCTGGGATGGGAGTGTATGAATATTTATATGTAAACCAAGAGGTTGAATTAGATTTTTATGGAGAAAAGTTAAAATTAATTGCTGAGAGCATAATTGATGGAGATAATATTGAGTATCTTACTCTTAAGGGCGTTATCGAAGAAGTTGTGGAACCTGAATCAGAGCCTCAAGTTGAAGAGGATGTTGGAGAAGAAACTCCTGTGGAGATAGGGACTAGAAGAGATGGACCGCTCATTGGACAAAATGTGCGTGAAGAGAACCCTGAAAAAATTGTGGACCCTGTGGCGGCGTGGTTGATTGCTATTGTTGGAAGCGCTATTGTGTTTTTTGTTGGAATAGTGCTTGTTTTTAATAGAAAAGGACCGAGAGTTTTTAGAAGGGAACTTTAGGTTAGAAGTTTTTTGATGGAAAGATTTTAAAAAGATGGTAGAATCCTTATTTTAATATGGAAATGTCTAAAAATTATGATGCTAGAAAAGCGGAAGAAAAATGGAGAAAACATTGGGAAAAGAGTAGAGTCTATTGTTTTAATAATAAATCTAAAAAAAAGATTTATTCTATAGATACGCCTCCACCGACCGTATCTGGTGGCATACATATGGGACATGCTTTTTCTTATACACATACAGATATTATTGCTAGGTATAAAAGGATGCAAGGGTTTAATGTTTTTTATCCATTTGGTTTTGATAATAATGGGCTTCCGACTGAGAGACTGGTTGAGAAAGAGAAAAACGTCAGAGCTAAAGATACGCCTAGAAAAAAGTTTAACAATATGTGTTTGCAGGTTTCAAAAGAGTATGAGGATATGTTTAAGAAGTTCTGGGGCGAGTTGGGTTTAAGCGTCGATTGGAGTTTATTATATTCTACAATAGAACCAAGAGTTCAGAGATTAAGTCAGAGATCTTTTATTGAGTTGTATAAAAAAGGTAGAGAGTATAGAAAAGAGGCTCCGACAATTTGGTGTCCTGAATGTCAGACGGCGATTGCTCAGGTCGAGTTGGAGGATAAGGAATTAAGTTCTACATTTAATGATATTCTGTTTGAGATTGAAGGGAAACATGTTACAATAGCTACAACAAGACCAGAGTTGCTTCCTGGGTGTGTTGCTATTTTTTTTCATCCAGATGATGAAAGGTATAGACACTTGAAAGGAAAAAAGGCGAAAGTTCCTTTGTTTAATTATAAAGTTCCAATTTTGGAAGATAAAAATGTTGATCCTGAAAAAGGTACTGGATTAATGATGTGCTGTACTTTTGGTGATGTGGATGATGTTGATAAGTGGTATAAACATAATTTGCCCTTGAGGATGTCTATTAGAAAAGATGGTGTTATGGATAAGTTGGCTCAGAAGTATGAAGGTTTATCGATTAAAGAAGCTAGAGGAGAAATAATTAAAGATTTGGAAGAAAATAAATTGTTGACAACTCAAAAACATATCACGCATGTTGTGAATGTTCATGAAAGGTGCGGAACTGAGATAGAATTTATGGTTACAAAACAGTGGTTTATTAAATATTTAGATTTGAAAAAAGAATTTCTGGAATTTGGAAAAAAATTAAATTGGTATCCTGAGCATATGAGGGTTAGGTATGATAACTGGATTAAAGGTTTGCAATGGGATTGGTTGATTTCGAGACAGAGATATTACGGTATCCCTTTTCCAGTGTGGTATTGTGAAAAATGCGGTGAAGTTATTTTAGCAGAAGACTCTCAATTACCTGTTGATCCATTAAAAGACAAGCCAAAAAAATTTTGTAAATGCGGTTCTAAAGAGGTGGTTCCTGAGAAGGACATTATGGATACCTGGGCGACATCTTCTTTAACTCCACAGATTAATGCTAAGTGGAAAGATAATGAAAACTTGTTTAAGAAAATTTATCCTATGGATTTAAGACCGCAGGGGCATGACATTATTACTTTTTGGTTATTTAATACAGTAGTTAAGTCGTATTTGCATGGTAAAAAAACACCTTGGAGAGATGTTATGATCTCTGGACACGGCTTGGATCCTCAAGGAAAGAAGATGAGTAAATCTAAGGGCAGTCCCTACAATCCGATTGAATTATTGAAAAAATATCCTGCTGATGCTATTAGGTTTTGGGCAGCAGGATCTAGATTGGGAGATGATTTGCCTTACCAAGAAAAAGACGTGCTTACTGGGCAAAAAACCGTTATAAAATTATGGAATGCTGCGAGATTTTCATTTATGCATCTGAAAGGTTATAAACTAAAGAAAACTAGACTGGAAGGGTTTGATAAATGGGTCCTGATTAAATTAAACAGAATAATAAAAACATCTACTGAGGGTTTTGAAAATTATGAGTATTCAAAAACTAAATTAGGAGTTGAGAACTTTTTTTGGAATACCTTTGCTGATTATTATTTAGAGATCATTAAAGATAGATTGTATAACCCTGAAAAAAGAGGAAAACAAGAGAGAGTATCTGCCCAATACACTGCGTATACTTCTTTTTTAGCAATAATAAAATTACTTGCTCCTATTATGCCTTTTATTACAGAAGAGATTTATCAAATGTATTACTCTAAACGTGAAAAAGAAAAAAGCGTTCATGTGTCTATGTGGCCAAAAATTGAAAAATTGGAAGATAAAGATATAGAAAAAGGCGGGGATAGAGCAATAGAGATAATTTCCGAGGTTAGAAAGTTTAAAGCTAAAAATAAGAAATCACTTAAAGAAGAGATTTATTTAACTTTAGATAAAAAAGATGAGAAGATACTCAAGCCTTTCATAGGGGACTTAGGGGCTGTGACTTTTGCAAAGAAAATAGAGTTCGGGAAGTTTAAGATTTCTTTTTAAAATGAATACAAAAGAGAAACAAAAATTGAGGAGATTTATTAGAGAGTTGAAATCGTTTAGAGGGAGGCATACTGAACTTGTTTCTGTTTATGTTCCTGCGGACTATGATTTGATTAAGATTATTCAACATTTACAGCAAGAGCAAGGAACTGCTTCTAATATAAAAGATGCAAGAACAAGGGGAAATGTTATTGATTCTTTAGAGAAACTGATCAGGCATCTTAGATTGTTTAAGAGAACGCCTCCCAATGGACTTGCTGTTTTTGCTGGTAATGCTTCTGAAACTGATAGCAAGATAGATATTAAGGTTTGGAGCATTGAGCCTCCTGAACCCTTGAAGACGAGACTGTATAGATGTGATCAAACTTTTATGACTGATTTGCTTGAAGATATGACTGAAGTTAAAGAATCTTATGGTCTTATTGTTATGGACAAAAGAGAAGCTACTTTGGGCTTATTACAGGGCACGTTAGTAAAAAAACTAACTCATATGACCTCTGGTGTTCCTGGCAAGATCCGAGCGGGAGGACAATCGGCTGCTCGTTTTAGTAGATTAAGAGAGGGGGCTGCTAAAGAATTTTATAAAAGAATTTCTGAGGCCGCAAATAAAGAATTTTTAGGTAAAAAAGATTTGAAAGGAATAATTATTGGTGGGCCTGGACCTACAAAAGAAGAATTCATGGAATATTTGAATAATGAAATTAAAAAGAGGATTATTGCAGTAAAAGATGTTACCTACACAGATGAGTTTGGATTAAAATATTTAGTAGAGGTTTCTCAAGATACTTTAGCTAAGGAAGCTATTGCTGAAGAAAGAAAACTTTTACTTGAATTTTTTGAGATGCTTTCAAAATATCCTAAAAAAACTGCTTATGGATATGGAAATGTTAAGAAGGCCTTGGAGTATGGTGCTGTTGAAAAATTGATTTTGTGTGAGAGCTTGGATGATAAAATGATTGATGAGTTTGAAGCATTAGCTGAAGGAACAAATTCTGAGTTCCATATTGTTTCAGTTGATACTGAAGAAGGGAGACAATTAAGGGATCTTGGTGGTGTTGGTGCTATACTGAGGTATTCTCTTTCTTAGAAACGCCAGTAACCTTTAAAAACAACTTTCTTTATTCTTTTTAGTATGGAACTGAAAAAGCAAGTAGAGGCTATTTTGTTTACACTAGGGAAGTTTGTATCTGTGGATGAAATAGCTAGGCATGCGGAGTCTAGTTCTGAAGATGTAATTAAGGTCTTAGAAGAGCTAAAAGGAGATTATGAAAAAAAAGACTCTTCCTTGAGTATTCATCAACAGGATAATTTGTTTAAATTAAATATTAAAAAAGAGTTTGGATTTTTGACAAATAAACTATTAGAAGAAAAAGATATGGACTCTCCGACGACTAAAACCTTAGCTGTTATCGCTTATAAATCACCTATTAGTCAATCAGAGATTATTAAGATAAGAGGGAATAAGGCGTACGATCATATTAAGCATTTAAAAGATTCTGGTTTGATTTCATCTGATAAACAAGGAAGGACAAGATTGTTGAAGCTAACTTCTCATTTTTATGATTATTTTGATATAAGTGAAAAAGAGGTTAAAGAACAATTATCTAAGGTAATTCCTAGCAATTTTAAAATTATTCTTGATGAGCTCCCAAAACTAAGCTAAATAGGGATTTTAAGAGCTATTCTATCTGAAATAGAACACTGAACTTAGGAAAATTTAATAAATGCGGCTATGATTATTATTTTATGCCTGATTTGTCATTCTATATAATATGGAGTGCTTATTTTGTTAGTTTATATTTTGTAATATTTTGGATTTTAGTTTTATTAGAGAAGGGCTATAAGGATTCTGTTTTAAAACCATTGAAATCTTTTCCAAAAGTATCTGTTATTATCCCAGCGTATAATGAAGGAGAGAAGGTTGCTGGAACAATAGAGAGCGCTTTACGGTTAAATTATCCAAAAGAGAAATTAGAAATTATTGCGGTTAATCATGGTTCTAGTGATAATACTCTAGAAGTGATGAACAGATATAGGGAAGGTGTAAAGGTAGTTACATATGGACGAAAAGGTCAAGAAAGGAAAGGCGGGGCTGTTAATTTTGGGCTTAAAATTGCTACAGGAGAATTTGTTGCTTGTTTAGATGCTGATTCGTCAATAGAGCCGGATGCCTTACATAAGATGCTTCCTTATTTTGAGGATAAAGAGCTTGGAGCAGTCTTACCTAAGATAATTCCGAGTGAGCCTAAAAATTTTATTCAAAAGATTCAATATTGCGAGTATGTTGTGGTTTTCTTTTTCAAAAAGATGATGGGGGCTGTTGATTGTTTGTATACTGCTCCTGGGCCATTTAGTTTGTATAGAAGGTCCGTTATTGAGAAAGTTGGTGGTTTCGATGCAGAGAACCTTACAGAAGATATGGAACTTGCTGTGAGATTACAGAAGAACCATTATAAGATTATACAAACAACAGATGTAGAAGCGAATACTATCACTCCCCATACATTTAAAGATTATTTTAATCAAAGGAATAGGTGGTATAAGGGTGCCTTATTTAATATTTTTAAGCATAGAGATCTTATATTGAATAGAAAATACGGGGACTTTGGAATGTTGCAGATGCCATTTATTCCTGGAGCTGCAATTTTATCAGTGTTGGTGTTTACTATAATTACTATAAATAAACTGCTTGTACCTGCTTTTAAGAAACTTCAAGCATATTATTATGGAGGAATTAATTTTGGTTTGTTTTTTGAATGGTTAAGAAATTTTTCAATACTTGATTTAAATTTTGATATGCTGTTTTGGTTTTGGTTATTGATTGTGATACAGTTAGTTCTTATAGTCTGGGCGCATAAGGTTACTAAGAAGAAGTTGTTCAAGGAAAGGAAATCTTCTCCAATTGCTTTTCTTTTTATCTACTCTATTACGATCTTTATAGTGTGGTGGTATGTAATTTTTGATCTTCTAAAGATGAAAACACAACGATGGTAAGAGCTTCTTTAAAAAAATCTAGATATGTTTTTGCATTGGTTTTGACTATTCTAATTTTTTCTCTTGGGGTTTTGATAGGTACTGCTTTAACTAATTCAAGAGTGAGTTTCACTCAGGATTTAACTGAACAACAAAGGTTAGAGTACGATAGTTTGCAATTGCAATATCTCTACCTTACTGAATTTTTGGCAGATGAAAATTGTCCTGCTGTGATGAACACCTTAGATCAGAATCTTAAAAACCTGGATACTATTAGGGTAAAACTAGAGAACTATTTAGAAAAAGATGATGAAACAAAGCTAAGAGCTGTAAAAAGAGAATATATTTTGTCTGAATTGAGATACTGGTTTTTGTCTAGAAGTGCGAAAAAGATTTGCGGGGAGAATGATGTAGTTAGTGTGTTGTATTTTTATTCGAGTGAGGGTTGTGAACAGTGTGCGAATCAAGGTGCAGTATTGACTTCTCTTAAGGAAACCTTTAAAAGCAACTTATTGATTTTTTCAATAGATTCCTTATTTGAGGAAGAACCAATGGTTAGTGTGTTAAAAGACTCTTTTGGGATTACTGAAACTCCGACTCTTGTTGTAAATGATGAGCTGATAAAGGGGTTTACTAAGAAAGAAGAATTAAAAGAGAAGATATGTTCGAAGTATAAAGATCCGATAGATGCGTGTAAATGAAAAAATCTACATTAATTATTTTTTTGGTTGGGATATTGGTATTTTTATTTTATGCCTGGTATAGTTATAGCTCTGGTGTGACTGACTATATCTCAGATTCGGTTATTCTTATTGGTCTATTAATCGTGCTTTTTTTGGTTAATAGAGCATTAAACTTAAGTAATTTTTCCTTGATTTTAGTGATACTTGGTGCAGTTTCACATTTGTCTGGGGTATTTGGATGGTATAATGCCTCTCCATTTATTCTCCAATATGATCATGTAACCCATTTGGTTGGATTGTTTGCAATATCTGCTGTTGTTTTCGATATTTTGAAGCCATATTTTGGTAAGAAGCGGTTTCTAAATTTTGTATTGCTTCTGATGATATTTTTTGCTAGTTTGGGAATAGGTTCTATAATCGAGCAAGTGGAATATGTTGGATACTTGAAGTTTGGGACTGGCGCTGGTTTATTGAGATTTGGTGGGTTAGGAGATACTCCTTTTAATGAAGAAAATTTACGAGCTATGGATATAGTTGGAGGTGGCTGGATAAATACTATGCTAGACCTAAATTATAATTTCTTGGGGGCTTTGGCTGGAACATTAGTAATGTACCTTATAAATAAATTTAAATTAAAGAAAGGTTAGTTAATAAAAATGCAAGAAAGACTTGAAGCTTGTGAGTTGTGTGGAAAACATGATAAGTTAAGGGATGTTATTATCGAAGGGACTACACTTTCTGTTTGTTCTAAATGTACTGAGTTTGGGAATGTTATTGCTATTCCAGAGAAAAAAGAGGTTGGTAGGAGAGTGCCTAGAAAGATAGTTCTAGAGGAGGAAACAGAGTTTATTAATCCAGATTATTCTAAATTGATTAAAAATGGTAGAGAGAGATTGGACTTGAAACAGGAAGAACTTGCTAAAAAAATTGCTGAAAAAGAATCTGTTATCCATCACTTGGAGTCTGGTCAATTAGAACCTTCTTTTGTTCTGGCTAAGAAGTTAGAGAAGTTTTTGAAGATTAAGCTTATTGAGAGATATAGGGAAAGTGGAAAGAAAAGTCTTGATTTTTCAGATAGTTCTTTAACTATCGGTGACTTGCTTAAGCTGAAGAAAAAATGAAATCTAAAAAAGAACTTGAAGTTGCTCTTTCTAAACTGAATAAAATTGAATCTCCTAAGGTTGAATTAGAACAATATCCGACTCCTGCAAGTGCTGCTGCAGAAGTTTTATGGTTTGGTGGTATGAATGGTGATATTAAGGATAAAGTTATTGCGGATCTTGGGTGTGGTAATGGTATTCTTGGTATTGGGGCTGTTTTGTTAGGTGCTAAAAAAGTCGTATTTTTGGATTGCGATAATTCTTCACTTTTGGTTGCTAAAAAAAACTTTGAAGATCTTGGGTTAAAAAATTCTATTTATCTTAATAAAGATGTTTCTGAGTTTGTTGATAAGGTTGATACTGTGGTTCAGAATCCTCCATTTGGTGTACAAGACGAGCATGCTGATAGGGGTTTTTTGATTAAGTCTATGGAAACCGCTAAGAGTATTTATTCCTTTCATAAGTTAGAGAGCAAGAATTTTGTAGATGCTCTTGCTAGAGATCATGGTTTTAAATTAAAAAGTTTGTTTAAGTTTAAGTTCAAATTGAAGAAAACTCAGGAATTTCATAAAAAAGAGAGCTATGCTGTGGATGTAGGGTGTTTTTTGTTGAGAAAGCTTTAAAATCTTGAAGATTCTTTTTATTTTTATGAAAAGAGGTATTAGTCCTTTAATCGGAGTTGTTCTTTTAATTGGACTTGTTGTTGCTTTGGCTGCGATTACAATAACTTGGAGTTCGGATGTTTTGAGGAAAACAACTGAGGGTGCTAGTAAAGAAAAGGATGTTCAGTTAGAATTTGCTAAGGAAATTGGAATTGAAGTTAATTTTGCTAAAAACGTAAGAGTTTTTCATGAGGTACCTGAAGATTCTGATTATGTTAATGTTGAAATTGAGAATCTGAAAGAAAGAGAGATAGAGAATTTTATTATGCAACTTTATGCTTACGATACGGTTTACAGTAATACGGATGTTGGTGAAGGTTTGGATCCTTTCGATATAAAAAGGTTTGATGTTCATTTTCCTGGTTATGAGTATATAGATTTTTATGCTGATAAGGTAGTAGTTGTTCCTGTTGTTAGAGATCAGTTTGGAGAGCTACAAGCAGCTGAAGTTCAAGCAAGAACTAGAAAATTTATGTGCAGTGGTCATTCCCGGTATCAAAGAGGGAATTTTAATAATGAAGAAGATTGTGATGGTTATGACATAAACGGTCTTCAAGAAGCTTGGACTTCTCCAGAAACATATGAAAGGAAGTTTCCTTGTAGAGAAAAAGATCTTAATTGTGATGGCGCTTTTAATCAATTAGATATAGCTTTTTTTATAGGCATATTAGCACTTATCCCGTGTGCAGGAGCTTATGCCGATGTGTGTGTTGCTGAGGAAATAGATTTTAGCACTGGTTGTCTAAAGTCTTGTGAGTTTGTGGATAGATTTCAGTGTGAGGATGGGTCGGATAATGATGGGGATGGTTTGCGGGATTACATTCTGGATTGTGTATCTCATCCTGAGACCGATTGTGATCCTGGGTGTACTTCTCCTGAAGATTTTACAGAACTTACTCCAGACTTCCAATGTGATGATGGGAAGGATAATGGTGGGGATGGTTTCTGTGATTACAATGGTTGTTGGAAAAATGATGTAGTGTATCATGAGTATTGGTATGGGGGAGATTCAGACTGTAATTCTCTTACAGACAATTCAGAGGATTCTTAACCTACTTTATGCTCCCGAAACCTTTAAAAACGCTTTAAAAAGCAAGTAAGATATGGAATTAGAAGTTCTTGAATCATCTAAAAATAGTGTAAAATTTAGGCTTAGAGGAGAGGGTCATACTTTTTGTAATTTGTTAAGAAAGGAGCTCTGGAATGATAGGTCTGTTAAGATTGCTGGATATAAAATAGAGCATACTTTAGAAAGTTCTCCTATAGTTATATTGGAAACCGAAGGTAAAGGTCCTGAGAAGGTTTTAGTGGATGCTACAGGGAGATTGAAAAAATTAGTTAAGGAAGCTGGTCAAAAGTTTCCTAAGGCTGCAAAATAAAAAGCAAAACTTTTTTAACATATATTTTTAAGGCAGTACTATGCATTGGTTAAAAAAACTATGGGATTTTATATGGCATGATGATTCTGCTTTGTCATGGATTGTGAATATTGTTTTGGCATTGGTTCTTGTTAAGTTTGTTATTTATCCTGGACTTGGTTTGATATTTATGACGAGTCATCCATTAGTTGCAGTTGTTTCTGGAAGTATGGAGCATAATAATTTTGAATTTGATGATTGGTGGTCGCAAAAAGGTAGTTGGTATATTGATAATGGTATAAGTAAAGAGGGGTTTAGAGATTTTTCGTTTAAGAACGGGTTTAGTAAGGGAGATATAATGGTGTTAAGGGGTTCTAAAGAACTTAAAGTTGGTGATGTGGTTGTTTTTAATAGAGATGGAAATAGTCCGCCAATAATTCATAGATTGGTGAAAACTAATAGTTTTTTACAAACAAAGGGGGACAATAATAATGCTATTCATGATTTTGAAAGTAATATCCCGAAAGAAAATATTATAGGAAAGGCCGTATTAAGAATTCCTTATCTAGGCTATGTAAAAATACTTTTTGTGGACTTAATATGGAATCCTATTAAATCTGTTTTATGAGATGTAACATCAACAAATTTATATAGTTTAAAAAAGTTATTTGAAAAAATCCAGGAGGGTGATAATAATTTTCTGTCCCAAATGTAGTGCGATTTTAGTTCCTAAAAAAGTTGGGAAAAAAACAAAGATGGTATGCTCTTGTGGTTATAAAGAAAAAAATAAGATTTCTTTGGTTATGAAAGAAGACGTTGTGGAGAAGAAAGAGGATAGGATAGAGGTTGTTGATAAGAGGGTAGAAACTTTACCTAAAACTAAAGAGGCCTGTCCGAAGTGTAAAAACCCAGAAGCATATTATTCTTTGCTGCAAACCAGATCTGCTGATGAGGCGGCTACAAGATTTTTCAGGTGCACTAAATGCGGGCATACTTGGAGAGTCTATTAGTTTTTAGAAAATACCCATTGGCTCATAAATAAATATATAAAGTAGCTTTTGTTTTTTGTGTAATGATGAAATTAACTTTAGCTGAGCCAAAATATTTTACAGATAGTATCTCTATTGTATCTGAGCTGGTTAATGAAGTCACTTTAAAAGTGGATAAGGATAGGATAGAGCTTATAGCTATGGATCCTGCTAATGTTGCCATGATTGCTTTTACTTTACTTTCTTCTGCTTTTTCTGAATATAGTGTTGATAAGCCTTGTAAATTATCAGTTAATCTTGAATCTTTGAAGCAGGTATTAAGAAGGGCTAAAGGTTCTGATAGCATTACTTTATCTTTGGATGAAAAGAAAAATAAACTAGGGATTAAGATTGTGGGTGAGAGCATTAGGAGTTTTAATTTGGCTTTGATAAATTTGGATGAAAAAGAGCATAAAGTTCCTGATTTAAATTTCCCTGTTAAAATCGTTATGTCTACTAATGTATTTGATGAGGCTATTGAAGATATGGGAGTTATAGCTGATTCTTTGTCTTTGACTGCTGAATCTGATAAATTGGTGATGGATTCTGAGTCTAATTTACACTCTGCTAAAGTTGAACTTAAAAGTGATGGTAATACTTCTATTGAATTGAAAGGTAGTACTGTGACCTCTAGATACTCTTTGGAGTATTTGAAGAAAATGATTAAGGCTTCTAAATTATCTAATAGAGTAAAGATTGAGTTTAGTAAAGATTATCCTTTAAAGTTGGATTATTTAGTTAAGGATAGAATGAATTTAAGTTTTATCCTTGCTCCGAGAGTTCCTGATTAGGAAAGTTTAAATAGATTTTAGATATGTTTGTTTTGTGACAAGAGGTTATGCTAAGATATATTTTATTGTTCTTATTCTTTTAGTTAGTTTTAGTTTCTTTTTTAATTTTGATGGGTTGGAAGATATTACTGGTAGAATTACTAGAGAAGAACTATGTGATTTTGATATTTGTGATACTGATCTCTATGTGAATGGTGAAGTTGTTGGAAGTGCGAATGTTTGTGAGAGGGGAGGAAAGATTGAGATTAGGGAACTTTATTCTGAATGGGAATATTATCCAGATAGGTATGGTGGTTTAGAGAATTCTAATGGTGAATATCATTTTACATTATATGATGGTAAAGAGGCTATGGTCAATTTTGCCTTTAGTGAAGAAAGAAGAAAAAAATGTTCTGATAAAAGTGTTGTAGAAGAACCTTCTGTTCCAAAGGAAGGAACTTTTAGTATTCTA
>JBDRGP010000027.1:0-3899 GCA_043817645.1 Candidatus Woesearchaeota archaeon | reverse complement strand
TCTTAAGAAAATAAGTGTGCCAAGAGGACTCGTAGCCGAACCCTAGTTTGCCCTTTAGGACTTAAACCTAATGAACGCCCTAGCAATTGACACATTGAGTTGTAGTAAATGATATTTAAATAATTTTCTATTTTTTATTGAGTGAGCCGAGCGTTAGCGAGGTGAGTAGTGGGTTGTTGATCCTATGATTGGATACTATAAGGAATATTTTTCTAACACGGGCTCATTTTTTAAGAGATACTCCAGAGGAAGTTCATGTGCGCACCCAACAACTAAATGCAACTTATCCAATCCTTTTTCACGAGCATAATCCAGAGACCTCTTGGCTTCATAGATATATCTTCTAACCCTAAGGGGGACTCTTCCTCGAGGAGAATCTATTGTTCCACTATGAGCTTCTTTCATTAAAACATTCATCCCCTCAGGCTCAGGGTGATACCCCCTAAACAAGATTTCCCTTATTTGAAATAAATCATCAAGAGAATCCATACTTTTTATTCTATCTTCAATTTCAGAACTTCTTCGTCCAAGTGAAGATAAATAGCTCATTAGTAAGGAGCTTAGGATTCGAATTTTTTTAAGATAAGAAGATTCTCCAAAACCGAAGTATTCTGTCTCATCCATAGAGACTGCGAAAGGAACCCATGAAATAAATCCATCTTCACAAATAACAGATAGATCACAGAGATCCTTCGCTATTAGGGATTTAAATGAAGGATCTATCCTTATCCAAGGAGTTCCATGGATTAATCCGTGGATAGAATATCTGACTCCCCCTACTAAAACATCTCTTGAAGGTAACATGACTTCTCCTAAAACTATTTCCCGGCAGCAGTTGTGGCAACCAGAATAGGAGTTGTTGCAGCAAGAACCCCTACGCCAATAGGCCAAAGAAATTTCATATCCGGATCGCAGCATGGGCATTCAGGGCATTCGCAATTGTCAAAGTTATACCTCACAGATTCCAAATCGTACATTCTTGAAGGCGAACCTTGTAAGTCTTCTAGCAAGCTTTCTACCCCTCCATCCTGGCTCCTTAAGTTGTATTGTTCCATCTTATATTAACCCCCTTTCAAACGAAGGACTTATTGACGCTACGTAAGCTTCTACTCTCTCTTTATCAGATTGAACCAAGTATATATAATTTCTCAAGACAATCATCAATTGCCTTTTCTTGCCTTCACAGATCTCAGACAAACCCTTCACAGAAATTTCGCCCTCAGGATCCTTTGCATGTTGCATGCAAGGGGTGCACATTCTCTGGGCCCAACAAGTCTTGCAGAGTTCGTTTCTGATTTGTGCGAATGACTCTATTGTTTTTTCAATAAATTCATCGAGTATACCTTCTTCAACAGAGCCAATTGTTAATCGATGACCAAATCTTTCGCAAGGATGATAATCCCCCCCAACATCTACAAAGACCCTTTTCTTTCCAGGATAGCAGCTACCATTTAACATCAATTCAGAAGGCATTAATCTCATATCTCTTACTGCCACAGATTTTAAATCCTGATCAAATAATCTCCTTAGAACCTTTGGATCTTCTCCCACTAGGATTCTTTGAACAAATTTATCAGCTAAATCATATCCACTAGAATTTCCAGGGATTCTTGTTCTTGAGGAGATTCTTCCTTTTGGATCTGGACTATTTATATGTGTCACAAAAAATTCACCTTCTTCAAAGAAGTCGACTATTTCTTGCAGATCATTAGGATCTTCGCACGTTGAAAGAACAAAAACATGTGAGTCTGTATATCCTGGAAAATAATCTTCCATTTTTCTTAGATTCTCCCTTATTTTCTGGTAAGTAGGCTTACCTCCCTTAGTCCTACGCGATTTGTCGTGAACCCCTTCGGGTCCATCGAGGCTGAGATTTATATAGATTCCCTCATCGACTATCTCAGGGATATATTCCTCTACATCGAAAAAATTAGTGGTCATTGAAAAGTCTAGCTCTTTATTTGGAAACTTTCCTCGGGAATATCTTATTACTCCTCTTACTAAATCCATATTTAGGGAGGGTTCCCCCCCATAAAAACCAATCATGAGGTTATGCCCAGATAATGGAGCTAAATCGTCAATGGCTTTTTTAGCAGTAGCAAAAGCCATCTCTCTAGGAGTCTCCTGTCTTTCGTAAGGATAATCATCTGAATAAATGCAATATGAACATCCAAGGTTACACTGTTCTGTTGCCTCCAAGAATAAAACTCCTAAAGGTTTGTTTTCTAGCCTCCTTAGAGATTCTGTTTCAAAAGAAGGACCGTAATCCAAGGCCTCAACTCTTCCCTGTAAGTCTTCTAATTTATCTCTTTTTCCGCAATGGATAGTACTAGATAGTTTTTCATAAAGTAAGGTACATGATCCAAAATCAAGCAGAACACTATTTTTTCCCTGAACCAAATGTTCAAGTTCCATGATATTAGGGAGATTAGGTTTTTATAAACTTTTCTTTTATGTTGTAATTTAATAATTACTAAAGTATTCCAGACAAACACAGAAAGTTATATATACTTAGATATTATTTAAATAATATGGAAAGAATGATTAAAGGCCCGATAGAAACTAGAAGTAAGATTTCTTTGAATGTTAATGATTCCATCCTTAGTCTTGTGAAAGATTTGGCATCCCTCACTAAAACAAATAATACCCTTGTCATAGAGTCTTTATTGGTTAGAGGAATTCGCCCTTTAGTAGAACAATTCAAGTCGACATGGATGACGATGTCGGTTGATACAAAAGAGGGGAAGAAAAAAGAATCCTTGAATAAGTTAGTTAAAGATTTAGAAAAAATATGCAGTAATGAAATTTACAAACCATTCTTTTCTGTTTAGTTATAGTTTTTCCTTTGGTTGTTGAGTGAGTGAGCCGAGCGTTAGCGAGGGGAGTGAGTGGGGTTTTGTTGGGAGTAATCGGAAAACTAGGTGACCACAAATCATTTTTCCCTATTCTTTGTGGTCACCTCTTTCAGTGTTTTTTATATTGTTTAATTAAAAAGTTTAATGTTGGTTTTAGATTATCTTTTTTAGAATATTCTTGAAGGGTTTGGTAATACTCCTTTCTATCTTCAAGTTTAATGTTTATTGGAGGATAATTGTTCTTTAGAAGGATGAGGTTTAAGAGTAATCTTCCTACTCTTCCGTTTCCATCTTGAAAAGGATGGATATGCTCAAATTGATTATGTAATATTGCGGCTAAAACTAAAGGTTTGAATTCATTCTTGTTTTCATGATACCATTCAATAAAGTCATTTAGATAATTTTTTAATTCTTCTTTTGGGACTCCTGCATGAATTATTTCTCCTAAGGAATTTCTAACTACAACATCCACATTTCTAAATTTTCCAGCAAAATGTTTAGTTTTGTCAAAGCAAATTTCATGCAACTTTAATAATAAATCAAGAGATAGTTCCTTTTTTGCATTTCTAATAAATTTAACTGCTTTGGCAACATTTTTGGTTTCTAACTCCTCTTCATCAGAAGGTTTCTTTTTGTTTTCTAAAAGTTCTTTTACCTCTTCAAGTTGGATTGTTGAACCCTCAATAGCATTAGTATTGTAGACAAAATCTTCAGTAAAATTTTTCCATTCTTTTTCACTTAGATGAAGAACTTCTATTTTGTCATTATAATTGTTCAGTGATTCAACTTGTTTTTTGGTAAGTGTAAAAAAGAAGACCCTTGTATTAATTTCTTCAATTAAATCCAAAATAATTTTTTCAGATTTTTCTCTTTTTTTGTTTAGCTTTTCTTTTGAAAGATTGATTCCAAGATATCTTCTAATTTTTTCTACTTTGTCGCCTTCTCTATAAGAATGAACTAAATAATATTTGGTATTCTTGCCAGATTTTCTTTTTTCAATATACATGATATATAGAGGTGCCCACGACTTATATATTTTTCTAT
>JBDRGP010000026.1:0-56315 GCA_043817645.1 Candidatus Woesearchaeota archaeon | reverse complement strand
TAATGATAACGATGGCTTAACAGATCTAAATGATCCTGGATGTTCTAACAATCAAGATGATGATGAATCTGACGCTACAACGCAATGTCAGGATGGAATAGACAATGATGGAGATGGTTCTACAGACTTCCCAGATGATTTCGGATGTTTCAGTCCAACTGACCAAGATGAAACAAATAAAGGTCAATACCAATGTAATGATGGCAAAGATAACGACAATGACGGTTTAATTGATCAAGATGATCCAGATTGCCTAGGAAGAAGAGATAACACAGAAGCTCCTGAAGAAGAGGAAAAAGAAGAGGAAAAAGAAATAGAAGACGAAGATCGTGGAGACACTAAAAAAGAAGGGACAGTCAACCATAACCTAAGATTAAATGAATTAAAAGTGGAAGGACCTTATTGCAGTTCAAGTATTTGGACAAAAATCAAAATAGAGAATATTGGACAACAAGAAATAGGAACTATAATTAGAATAAGTATTCCAAGCTTAAATGTAGTAGAAAAAGAAGAAATATTGCTCTTACAAGAATATGAACAGTACTCCAAGGGAATTAATATTCAACTTCCTCGTACCATAGAAAAGAATGAACAGCATAACCTATTCGTAGATGCATTTTTTAATGATGGATCTCACCTAGAGATAGGCAAAGAGACAATCACGGGAAGCACTTGTTATGAACCAGATTCGCCAAAAACAGAACAAAATAAAGAAACTTCTTTTCTATCATATTTATTCAGTTTTTTCTCAAAATAAAAGCCCTCGAGGGGATTTGCACCCCCGACCTTCGCTTTGCTTGTTTTTCAAAAATACGAGAGCGATGCTCCACTAACTAAGCTACGAGGGCATGAATTAAATGATTCCTAGCCAACATTATCAAACGTATTATTTGGTGAATTCAATTCATAAATCGGATCATAATAACCCTTATTCGAAAACTCAATATCCCTAAAAGAAATCTGATCAGCATGAAGCTTGTAAATCCCGTAATACCCTCCATCAGACAAAACATTTTCAACCTCTCCCCCACTAGAATAAGTAAAATGCATCTCCCTCATCTCCGACCTCTCATCCGCACTTCCGACATCAACATTCTCGCATCCGAAACAAACAAACGAATTCACGTCTTGGACTCCAGAATCCAAATCCAAAACATCATAGTTATAACTAATTCCCTTCCCTTCCTCCCAAGTCGGGCCAATTAGATTATCTTCAAAAGTATTTTCATACGGCGCATAATCATATTCATCAACATCATAGGTCGCATCAAAATCTATTTCCTGCCCAAGGCTTCCAATCTCCCATTCAAATATAAAGTCCTGCCCTAATGAATTTCCATAAATCTCATTCCCGCTAATTGTGTTGTAATTTGTCCTGTCAGTTCCATAACCAAAATCAACCGGATGCTCCTGCCCGTCAACCCACTCTCGATGCAAACTCCTCCCAATAAAAAACCTAAAACCCTTTGCATTATTCTTAATCACATTATTGCTTACAACACTATGACTGCAAACCCTAAAACTCAGCCCTGCAAATTGATTGTCTTCTATCAAATTATTATGAACATTATGCAAATCCTGTTTCACCACACTCAAATCCCGTGTCCACGGCGTCTGGCAATAAAATATTACTCCACTCCCGCCATTGTCATAAATCCAGCTATCCTTTAGCTCAACTCTCAAGGTCTCATCAAAATAGATCCCAGAATTTTCATTGTCGTGGATTTCACAATTGAAAATATTCACATCGCCACTGCCAACTATCGCAATTCCAAGCCTCTCATTTTCATAAACTTCTGAATTCTGCAACGTAAACGCACTCCCTCCGCCAATATGATAAAGCCCGTCTTCAAAATTTCTGATTTTACAATTATCAATCAAATGATTTTCATAACTATTTGCAACCGTAACACCCCTCCCTAAACCACTTCCAGCCATTTCAAAACTTCCACAATCCAAAACAACTCTCCAAGCACCAACCTGTTCCCCATCAACCCCTACTATCAACCCAGCACCACTACAAGTTCCTTCTCCATTCCTTCCCCTCAAGTCTCTCACCATAGTAAAATCCCCTACAACTCTATCATCACAAAAACACTCATTATATCCACTATCTAAACCACAATCAACTATTTCATTTCTATCACAAACATCTCCCACGCCATCAGAAGGAAAATCTAAATCCAATTGATTAGGGTTATAATCATAAGGACAATTATCTTCACTATCAGGAACACCATCACCATCAGTATCAACCAGTCCTCCACCACCAGCACATTCATGTCCTTCGGGAACAATAAAATTCACACTTGCTGCTTCACAAACTTGTTCCGGTTGATTCCCAACTTGAATTTTAGCAAGAACCTCAACTTCTTTTAATAAACTAATATCCTCATTAAAGGCTACAGTTTTACCACCAAAGCCAGGAAGAACATCATCAACTTCATCAATAACAATACTGCCATCAACATCTTTCGCCCGAATAATAAATCCAACTAACTCAGTACCACTATTACTTTTTAATTTCACACCAGTCAAATCACCAGCATCACAACTAACATCAACAATATCAAAATTAACTTTAGAACATTCTAATCCTAAACTAACCTGCTCTTCAACATCCTCCTGAGTTCCTCTTAAAAATCCTCCACCCCAAGTAATAATAAGGGCAGATAAAGCAACAACAAGACCAATAAGTAAAACAATTCCTATTAACGCACTTATACCTCTTTTATCCATAATAAAATATCACTTTAAAACATATATAAAACTAACTACCCAGTTTCTTCTTCAAATCATCCTTATATTTACTCTGACACCCATTACACACAAATTTTTTACCTATTTTAGTACCAACAAACTTACCTAAGAAAGTTGTCTCTATCTTGCTCCCACAAAGTTCACATTTCTTTGCCATACTAAAAAATAAGAATAAGTAAATTTAAAAACCTAACTAAATATCCAAGAATTATGGAGATAGGTGGACAAGCAATAATAGAAGGCATCTTGATAAAATCTAAAGAAAAAGTAGCAATTTCAGTAAGAAAAAAGAATAAAATCAAAACAAAAACACAAAAAACATCAAGTATCTCAAAAAAATTCTCAAAAATTCCTTTTTTAAGAGGCATAGTAGTCCTATTAGATACAATAATCCTGGGAACAAGGGCCTTAATATACTCGGCAAAAGAACAAGAAGAAGAGCAAGAAAAAATTAGCAACTTCGCATTAACCCTAACAATAACAATCTCATTCATAATCGCAATAGCCCTTTTCATTTTCTTACCACTAGTTATCTCAAAATTGATTACAGAAGAGAGATTCACATTTAACATTCTAGACGGAGTCCTAAGGATAGTCATTTTCATAGGATACATCATAATAATTTCAAAAAGCAAAGAAGTACGAAGAGTATTCGAATATCACGGAGCAGAACACATGGCAGTACATTGCTATGAATCAAAAAAAGAACTAACCCCTAAAAACTGTAAAAAGTTCAGCACAATTCATCCAAGATGCGGCACATCTTTCATATTCCTAGTATTAATCATCTCGATAATTCTCTTCTCGATAGTCTGGTCAGAAAATTTCTTCATAAAGTTTCTACAAAGAATAATCTTAATCCCGATAATAGCCTCATTATCATATGAAATACTAAAATTCTCATCAAAAAGACAAAAAAATCCATTAATAAAACTCATCTCCATACCAGGATTGCTAATTCAAAAAATCACAACAAAACGACCAGATACAAAACAACTAGAAGTAGCAATAGCAGCAGTAAAAGAAGCAACTTCACCCTAAAAGAATATACACTTTTCACTAGTGCTACCCCTTTTCGGTTTTAAAAAATAGAAGTCAAAAAGAGAATTTCAAAAAAACAATTTTACATCTGGTAAATGTTTATATATAAACTAATTTATCATAAAGAAAAAGAGGAACCAAAGATGATTTCTTACGAAGAAACAAAGAAAAACAAGACACTTTTTGATGCTCTAAACCAAGAAAAAGAGGATAACTAAAAATGAGTATAGAAGACAAAAAAACACTTATGAGGTTTTACGAAGCCCTGGATATAGACGAAATTCCTCACAATTAAACTCTTTCTTTCAAAGCACCATAAATCAGAGGCAGAGCTATAGTCACATCACAAATAACAGTCACATGTTTTCCACCAGGATTCATTTTTCCCCAACTAAGACCTTCTCTCAAGGGAGCTCCAGAACTACCTCCAGGCTCAGCCCGATCCATAGTTATCTGCACACCATAATTCGCCCCGCCAAGTTC
Organism: Candidatus Woesearchaeota archaeon; assembly: GCA_043817645.1. Taxonomy (GTDB): domain Archaea; phylum Nanobdellota; class Nanobdellia; order SCGC-AAA011-G17; family JACPIM01; genus JBBSXW01. The sequence continues at coordinate 52,031 of JBDRGP010000026.1, read as the reverse complement.
ATTCGCTTTAGTAGGCATAAACTGCATAGCCTGCTGTATATAATTTTTAGGAACGCCCCCTCCTAAATAAATCACACCAATTTTCTTAGCAGTCCAAGCAATATCCTGTATTTCACTTAAATCCCCAAACGCCCCTACTTCAATAACTCCTCTATTAATCAAATTCATAAAGCTCATCTGACCCAATCCAGAATCAGAAATTGCAGGACAGAAGACAGGTATCTTTTTCTCATAACAAACCCTTAAAATAGAATCCTCACTCTTAACATTTTTCCCAATCTCCCACAAAAATTCTTTAATGTTCATCTTTTTCTTCTCAAATTTGTCCTTCAAACTAATAATAAAATTATCCAAGTCCTCATACACACAATCCTTCATGAAGACATCATAAATCCTATCAATCCCTTTTTTCTCTAATTCAACATCATCAACATCAGCCCTTCCTTGAAAATGGTTGTGCCCTAAAGACTCAATTATGTCATGCGTTAAATTTGCTCCTGTAGTAACAAAGACATCAATTAGCCCAGATCTTAACATATCAATAATAATTTTCTTCATCCCGCCAGGAACCATTGCTCCTGCCAACCCCAAAAAAACCTTACACTCTTTATCCTTAACCATCTCTTCTAGGATATCAACTGCTTTTCCAATTGTTCCTCCACCCATAACACCAGCAGCTCTCATCTTCCTAACAAGCTCACCAACACTCATCTTCCCATCAATTTCCACATGTCTTACTTCTTCCATAAAAAAACCAACAAAAAAATAGTTTATAAATGTGTCGTCAAAAACTTACATCTCATCAGGAGCATCTATCCCTAATAAACTCAAACCGTTCTTCAAAACTTGTCTGGTACAATAAACTAACTTCAACCGAGAATTTTTCAAAGCACATTTAGCCTTCAATACAGGATTCCTAGAATAAAATTCATTAAACTTTTTAGCCAACTCAAGTAAATAATTAGCAACTAATGAAGGTTTATAGTCCATACCAGCTTTCTCAACTATTCCAGAAAACTCACTTAAAACTTTAACCAGTTCATGATCATATTCATTAAACAACTTATAATCAATCTTACCACTTAACTTACCATGTCCCAAAATAGAAGAGCATCTAACATGCGCATATTGAACATAGGGCCCAGTATCACCCTCAAAACTTATACTTTCCTCAGGATTAAACAAAATATCTTTCAAAGGATCATATTTCAAAATATAAAATCGTAAAGCGCCTAAACCGATTATCCTACCTCTCTTTAAAAGTTCTTTTTTACTAATTTTTTCATACCTCTTCTTAGTTTCCTTCATAGCCAAATCAATCATACCTGAAATAAGATCATCAGCATCCACAACCTTACCTTCCCTAGACTTCATCTTGCCTTCAGGCAGATTAACCATACCATAAACTAAATGGTAACAATTTTTAGCAAATTTATAACCCAAAATCTCAAGAATCTTAAATAAAACATTAAAATGATATATCTGCTCATTACCAACAACATAAACCATACTATCCATCTTAAAATCTTTATATCTTTTAATTGCTAAAGAGATATCTTGGGTAACATAAACAGAAGTTCCATCCTCACGTAAAAGAACCTTATCACCTAAACCTTCTTTACTCAGATCAATAACAACAGCACCTTTTTCATTCTTTTTAAAAATTCCTTTCTTTAAACCATCTAGAACTAATTTCTTTCCCTCCTTATAATGCTCACTTTCGTAATAAACCTTATCAACCTTAAATCCTACATTCTTATAGGTTTCATTAAAGCCATCCAAAGCCCATTTGTTCATCTCTTTCCATAAACTCACAGTCTCCTTATCACCTTTCTCCCATTTAACTAAAAGTTCTTGAGCTTTTTTTTCCATTTCTTCATTAGCCTTTTTATTATAGATCACATAATATTCACCAACAAAATGATCTGACTTCATATCAGGTTTCTTATTCTTTCCATACAACTTATAAGCCAACATTGATTTAGAAATATGAACACCCCTATCATTAACAATATCAACCATAACCACTTTATTTCCTAGAGCACTCAAAATATTCTTAACAGAAACTCCTAAAAAAATATTCCTCAAATGTCCTAAATGTAAAGGCTTATTCGTATTTGGACCAGGACTTTCAACTAAAACCTTCTTACCCTTTTTACTTACAACTCCATACCTGCTCTTCTCTAAAAAAATCTTACCCAAAATAGTTTTACTTCTCTTAACTTTATCAACAAAGAAATTCAAATAGGCTCCTTTAGCTTCAACTCTAAAATCTCCTTTAATTTTCTCACTCAACTCGATAGCAATATCATTAGGATTTTTCTTAAATTCCTTAGCTAAAGGAAAACAAGGAAAAGCATAATCTCCTAAAGAAGAATCCGGAGGAATCTCTAATTCAACATCTTTCTTCAAAATCTTCTTTAATGCCTTTTTAATCTCCTCTTCCATACAATAAAAACAAAAACAGAATTATTTAACTCTTTCTATAAAAGCATACAAGCATCAGAGTCGCCTGAAATATCCTTAACACATCTATAACCAACACCACAACTCGAAACTCTGTTCTCAACCTGGTATTCGCCACCATATCTTCCTTCAGTACAATAGTACTCCCTAATTTCATTTAAATTTTCAAAACATCTATCATTAAAAGTCCCAATATCAGAAAAAACCCTGCCAGCAGTATAAATCATAATTCCGTTATCACTATCCTCGCAATACCTACCTCCAACTTGCTTTCCAGTAACACCAAAGTAACTATTAAAAAGAAAAATTACAAAAATAAAAAAAATAAACCCAATTACAAAGTTTTTATCTTTCATTTCTAGCCACAATAAGCAGTAACTCCATAAGGTGGATCTCCACCTGTATCTTGCCTAGTCAAACAAGTTGTACCACTAGGACACCAGTCCTCTCTAAATCTCTGATCAGTACCAACACAATAATACTCTTTTAGTCTATCCTTAGCACGACATCCATCTTCATACCAAGTTTCCTGGCCACCAATATTCACTACTACAGTCCCAGGATTCATAAGCCTATATCCGCCATCAGTATCATAACAAGTATGCACTCCTCTACTAGAAGCCTTTCCAGTAAAGTTACCAGAAAACAAAGCAATCACAACTATAACTCCCAAAGCTAAAAAAAGAATTTGAACATTCTTCTCCATAACTACTCACCTCTCTCTTTTAAATTATGACTATTTACCTTTTAAAGCTTGCTCCACACTTCCAAGAGTTTTCCAACATGCATCAAACATGTTATCTAATGCGCTAGCAAAAAAAGGAGTATTCACCCAAACACCTACATCATACGTAGGATGAACATCTTCATCGTCTAGAACCATAAAGAGCAACTCCTTGTTATCAATAATACAAAATCTCGCATTAACGTTCTTGTTATTTCTCACTTCAGCAAATTTCATAACGTCTCTAACAGCTCTCTCATTATCCTTTGTTATCGGAGCAGCAATTCTAATCTTAACACCTTTCTTAGATAATTTCTCTAATTCAGGCTTTAATGCATCTACTTTTCTAATCATCCCCTTACTTGTAGTCATAAAAGTAACACTCTTCTTAGCATTTCTTACCATCAGTTCTAAATGGGTATACAAATTATGCCTGCCTCTTATTGCCCCAGAGAGATCAGAAGGCTCAACAAATTCAATACCTTGAGTATGCAAAGTATTTAATTCATTCAAAACATCAGAGCCTCTTAAAGAGTCCAATCTTTTAGCTTTTACATCAGCTTCAATACGAACAAATTTCTTTACTCTCTCAACTACTTCACCAGGATCGACAGCCAGATATTTAATCGGCTTACCTAATTTCATCACAACAAAGCCCTTTTTCTCTAGACTCTCTAAAACATCATAAGCCCTACTTCTAGGAACATTTCCAATATCGCTCAACTCACCAGCTGTAGAAACACCACGAGAAAGAAGCGCAGTCCAAATCCGGACCTCATATAAATTAAGACCGAAATATTGTCTCAATTTAACTAAAAAATCATCCTTCATAATCATTATACAGACCTCCTAGGCCAATATCACCCACCTTTTTTCTATAATATGGACAGTTATATCCATTAACTACTAATGAATACAGCTCTTGTTTTTCACTTTGTAAAGATTATATTTACTATGGTGTAACACCAAACCACTATATAAAGATTATTATCCTAAAAAGTTTATTTTCTCTGTTGTTTATAGAATTTTTTAATATCTTCCAGAGTATTTGTATCACGGGGGCTTTTTTCCATAAACCGCAACCTCAACAGTCGAGGAAATCTTAATGCAAACCCGCTAGAATAAGTAAGACTTTTCTGAATTTCTTCATATCCAACCTCTATCACAACCTTTGGTTTTATTTTGACTTTTCTACCTTCTTCCTTAACCACCAAAGGCTTCAAAAGTTTAGTTAATTCTTTAAAAGAAACACCTTCCTCACTCTTCTCCTTAATTCCAGTACCTAACATTCCACATTCCAAAAACTCATTCCCATGTTTACACCCTAAAACAAAACTACTCAACAAACCCGCTCTCTTTCCAGAACCCCATTCAGCTCCGATAATTACAAGATCTAAAGGCTCCAAAACATTTTTCAATTTAACCCAACCACTAACCCTCCTACCAGGCTGATAAACTCCTTTCAAATTTTTTATCATCAAACCTTCATGTCCTTCCTTCAAAGACTCTTTAAAAAATTTCATAGCCTTTTTTTCATTATCAGTAACCAATTTATCAGTTAAAACAAATTTCCACTTTCTTTCTTTAACAATCTTCTCCAAAAGTTCTCTTCTTTTTTCTTGCTCTTCATTAACCAAATCTTCCCCATTGTAATGCAAAACATCAAAAACATTAATCACAACAGGAAACTTTTTAGCTACGCTCTCAATATTATATTTTCTTTTTATCCTCTGAGAAATATTCTGAAAAGGCAAATACTTTTTTGTTTTAGGATCATAACCAACAAACTCAGAATCCAGTATACATTCATTTGCTTTCACATGCTCATTAATAACACTAACAGTTTCCTTAAATTGTTTAGTAACATTTTCTAATCTTCTAGTAAATAATTTAACTTCCTTACCTTTTTTATGAATTTGAACCCTGAACCCATCTATTTTTTGTTCACATAAAGCAGGTTTACCAACAGCCTTAAACGCCTCCCCAACATCATCAACTTTAATAGAAAGCATAACTCTCAAGGGCCTACCAACCTCCAAACTTAATTTTCTTAACTTTCCTTCCTTAGCTTTTTCAGCAACCTCGCCATAATCAACCAAAACATCAAATGTTTTTTCAACATCATTAGCATCAAAACCATAGGCTTTAGCAATACTATCCCTTAACACGCCTTCAGCAACACCAACTCTTAACTCATCCAAAACAGTTCTAACAATAAATCTTGCATCAACAGGCCTTGCACTAGTCAACAGTTCAGCAATCAAACCAATTTTTCTATTTACAGTGCCTTCCCCCTCCATCTCTGTTAATTTTCTAATATTATCAAAAATCTTTTGGACATCTAATTTTCTTTGTGCAAGAGTAGTTTGTTTTTTATGTTTAAGTAACTCTTCAGCCACATCACCTAAATCGCCCTTCTTCCTCCAAAGTTTTTCAACATCAGAAACAGAAACTCCAGCACTCTGACCAATAACCTTCAGTATCAACCTAGAACTCATCCCAATCTTCCTTTCATCATACAAAGGAAAAACCCTTCCTTGCAATAAGCGCACAATCCTAATTAAATCATCTTTGCCGCAATTTTTTAACAAATCAGAAATAATATCAACCTTCTCCAATCTTTTGCTTGTTTTCTCCAGCTCCAAGTAGACCTCGACCAATTTTGAGTAATCCATAACAAAATTTAAATACCTGCCACCATTTAAATATTACTATGAATTTTGGTAAATTAATCAAAGAGCGCCACAGCATAAGAGACTATCAAGACAAAGATGTAAAGCATGATTTAGTCTGTGAAGTACTAGAAGCTGCAAAATCCGCTCCATCTTCAGGTAACGTTCAAAATTGGGTTTTTATAGTTGTAAGAAATAAAGACAAAATGTTAAGATTATCCTCTGCTTGCTTAGATCAGGATTGGATAGCCCAAGCACCAGCCCTAATTGTTATTTGTTATGATTTCAGAAATATACAGAGCCTATACCCAAAAAGAGCAGTAGAATTCTCAATTCAAAACACAGCAACCGCAACAACTCAAATGATGCTCAAGGCAACAGAATTAGGCCTAGGCACTTGTTGGGTAGACATCTCAGACAAAAATGAGGCAGCAAATTGCTTAAAATTGCCACCACACTTAGTCCCCTCTCACCTAATAACTCTAGGCTACCAAAAAGGCGCTTATAAAAAAACAAAAAGAAATGAAATTCAGCTTGTAACGTATTTCGAAGAATTTGGATTCACAAAAAGAGAAACCAATCTTTCAGCATTTCCCTTGGAAAAAAACCTAGATAAATTAAAAAAGAAATTAATCAAAAAAAGAAAAAAATAATCTCTTTCTATTTTTTAAAAAAAGAAAAAATGCTAGCACTCCAAAAGGAGTACCAGCAAGACAAAGCTTGGAGGGCAATTCTATAGGGGGGTTTGCCCTTTGAGTATTATTTTCCAGGTATCAGCATATCAATGCCTAACTCATCACTAATCGCCAGAGCAGCAGGGGTGGCTTGCCTACGGCTCACCTTCCCCAAAATATACGGAGAGTTAACTCCGGTTATAATAGTCATAACCCTAACTTTTCCATTCATAGAAGGATCAATTCTTGCTCCCCATATCACATTTGCATCATCATCAAGAGCCTCTGTAACCATCTCACCAACCTTACTAACTTCATCCAAAGTCAAATCTTCTCCACCACTAATATGAATTAAAGCTCCAGTAGATCCTTGGTAATTAACATCAAGTAAAGGATTAGTCAGGGCTCTTCTTACTGCCTCATCAACTTTATTATCGCTATTAGCCTCGCCAATACCAATAACTGAAACATCACCATTAGCCATTATAGCTCTAACATCAGCATAATCCAAATTCACCAATGAAGGCACTGCAATAATCTCAACAATACCCTTAATCATAGTACTTATCAACTCATTTGCAACAGCAAAAGCCTGTTGTATGGGTAAATTACCAGCAATATTAACTAATCTGTTATTATCGATCACAATTACAGTATCGCAAACCTCTCTCAGTTGCTGCAACCCAAATTCAGCTTTATCAACTCTAGCTCTTTCAATATCAAAAGGCATAGTCACGGTGCCGATAACAATAGCTCCAGACTCTCTAGCCAATTGAGCAACAACAGGACCCGCACCAGTACCTGTTCCACCACCTTCACCAGCACAAACAAATACCATATCTGAATTCTTCAGGACCTGTCTCAACTCTTGTAAACTTTCTCTAGCAGCCTCTCTTCCCTTATCAGGATAACCACCGCAACCCAACCCTCTTGTTAATTCTCGGCCAATAAGGATTTTATGATCAGCAGATGTAATATCAAGATGTTGTTTATCAGTATTCGTTGCACAAACATGCGCACCATCAACGCCCTTCTTATGTAACCAGTTAACCATATTGCAACCAGCACCACCTACACCAATAACACGTATCTCCGCCTTCCCCACCTTTAGTTCCGGCATCAGATTTGCCTGGTTTTGTAATGCGTCTTGAATCAATCCTTCCATTTTTTTATCTCCCCCTTGTTTAGTTTATTATATTCTATACCACCATAATATTTATATTTCAGTTTGTATTTTCTTATTTTCAGAAAAAGTTTTGATAAAGTTTAATGATTCATGATTTAAACTTTACAGAAATAGTTGCCTAACTATTTTCAAACTTTACACGCCTAAAATTTAATGATTTTAATCGCCTAAAATTAAAATCATATCTATTCTATTTTTATTAATAGTTTACTTTTAAACAATGAATATCTATTTAAACATTACTTAACTTAGAAATATATTTCTCATAATATAAATGATTATTTAACTGCCTTCTTTTCCTTGCTTATTATGAAAAAAATACAGTTTTCTCTAGGTGATTTCATAAAAGTCACCACCGTCAATGAAAACATAGAAGGTATTTTTATTCCCTCTCAAAATCAAAAAAATATTTCCCTAAAATTAGACTCCGGTTACAACATTTCCATCAAAAAATCACAAATAAAATCAACAAAACTACTAAAAAAACACCAAAAACAACAGGAAACACCTGAAAAAATCACTCAAAACAAAGATCTTCCAACAATATCCATACTTCATACAGGAGGAACCATCGCCTCTCGAGTATCTTATGACACCGGAGCAGTTTCTGCACAGTTTTCACCACAAGATCTCCTAAAAAAATTCCCTGAATTAAAAAAAATAGCAAATATAACATCCAGATTGATATCAAATACTCTATCCGAAAACATAAGGTTCCACAACTACAACATAATCGCAAAAGAGATTGAAAAGGAACTAAAAAACAATGTGAAAGGCATCATAATAACTCACGGAACAGACACTCTTCATTACACCTCAGCTGCCCTGGCATTTATCCTAGAAAATATTCAAATCCCAGTAATCTTAGTAGGCTCACAAAGATCATCAGACCGACCATCAACAGACTCAGCACTAAACCTAATCCATGCTGCAAGATTCATTAAAGAAACAAATTTCAAAGGAATAGCAATCTGCATGCATTTCTCTCCAAATGATAACATATCCGCAATTTTGCCAGCATGCAAAACAAGAAAGCTCCACACATCAAGGAGAGATGCATTTAAACCAATAAATTCCCAGCCTATAGCAACAATAGGAGAAAAAATAACTTTCTTAGAAAAACCACAAGAACCAAAAGAAAAATTCAAACTAAAACCAATCAAAGAAAACATAAAAATTGGAATCTTGAAAACACATCCGCATTTATACGCAAAAGAAATTGACAACTACAAAAATTTTAATGCTCTGATCTTAGAAGGAACTGGACTAGGCCACGCTCCAGTAGAAAAGATTGACTCTAAATCATCAGAAAACACAAACATACTCAACACAATAAAAAGATTAGCAAAAAAAATGCCAATAATAATGACCTCTCAATGTATCTTTGGAACAGTAAATATGAACGTTTATTCTTCAGGAAGAAAATTAACTGAAGCAGGGGTCATCAATAATCATTCAGATATTTCAACAGAAACAGCATTCATAAAAGCAGCATGGCTCTTAAGCAATCACAAAAAAGAATTCTACACACTTTGGAACAAAAATCTAAGAGGAGAATTAAACGAACGTATTTTAGTTTCCCAGTATTTAGAATAAAAAGGAGGTGAAATAAGTTGGATAATAAAACAATAGGAATCGTCCTCGCTCTCATGGGAGTAGTTACTTTTCTTTATTCATTTAGTATAGAAGCCTCAAGACAGATATATTTTTGGACTGGCATTGTACTTGTTATAGGAGGCTTATTATATGCGAGATATGCAAAAGGTTAAAAAAATTGAACTGGAACATAAAAGACTTCTCACAGAATATAATGCAATTTTAATTGCTCTAGCTACAGTAACCATCGGTATAGGTGGCCTGGTGTATACTGCAACTAGCAATATCTTCACGACTTTATTCAGCCTAACAATAACCTTCCTCATTCTGAATTCCGAAAAAGATAGCAAATCCAAAGAACTTCATAACAAGGCTCAAGAAATCCAATGATCCCAATCAAACAATTCCTAAATAAAATAAAATACTCAAAGAAATTTAATCCAAAAGAAATAACAATCTGTTACCAAGACAGATTCATAAAAAAACTAATTCCAGCAGAATTCAAAAACATAACAATAGAAGAAAACCTCTTCATAACAAACAACAAAACAATCCCATTACACAGAATAAGAGAAATCAGAAAAAAAGGAGTAATAATTTGGAAAAGGTAATCTTATCGATAACTATATAAAATTCTTATTAAACAAATAAATCATGACAAACCACAAAGATTTAGGATTTAAATCTGGTTTAGAGGTACACTATCAACTCTCAACAAGGAAATTATTCTGCCACTGTCCTAATCTAATTAATGATCCAAACCCGATTAATTTCGAAGTTTCAAGAAAATTAAGAGCTTTCGAAGGAGAATTAGGAAAAAAAGACATCGCGGCAAAATACGAAGAAACTAAAAATAAAATTTTTATCTATAAGTGTGCAGAAACAAGTTCTTGTCTTGTTGAGCTAGATGAATGTCCGCCATATCCAATAAATCAAGATACAATTAAAGTAGCAATCCAAGTAGCAACTCTACTAAACATGAAAACAGTAGATGAAATAATAATTATGAGAAAACTCGTAATTGATGGCTCAAATCCATCAGGCTACCAAAGAACAGCTTTAATCGCAAGAGACGGTTTTATAGAAACCTCAAAAGGTAGAATAAGAATTCCAACTTTATACTTAGAAGAAGATGCTGCAAAAAAAATTAGCACAGACAAGGATACAACAACATATGAATTATCTAGGTTAGGCATCCCTTTACTAGAAATTGCAACAGCTCCAAATCTAAAGGACCCGAAACACGTAAAAGAAACAGCAGAAAAAATCGGAATGATTGTAAAGAGTACAGGAAAAGCCAGGAGAGGCATAGGCGCTGTACGTCAAGATGTTAATATCTCAATCAAGGGTCAAAAAAGAGTTGAACTAAAAGGATTCCAAGACCTGAGATCAATACCAAAAGTGATTGAAATAGAAATTCAGAGACAATTAAAAAATAAAAAAGAAGAAGCGCATGTAAGAAAAGTAGAACCAAATTTCACTACCTCCTACTTAAGACCAATGCCAGGTTCTTCTCGTTTATATCCAGACACAGACCTTAAAACATTCCCATTGACTAATAATTTCTTAAAATCAATAGAAATCCCAGAACTAATCACAGAAAGATCATTAAACTTTGAAAAAAAATACAAAATCTCAGCCCAATACGCAAGAGAAATCTTAAAACAAAACATTCCTTTTGATTATTACGCAGAAAAATACAAAATAGAACCAAAGTTCATTGCACATTTATTATTAGAAGTGCCAAAAGAGCTCAAATCAAGATTCAGCATAAAAAAAGATCCAAAAAAAGAACATTTTGATTTCATCTTAGAAAATCTACAGAGAAATAACGTACCAAAAGAAGCCTCGATTGAAATCTTAAAAGACCTATTAACCGGGAATAAACCAGATTTATCAAAATTCTCAACAGTCTCTTTAGGAGAATTAGAAGATTTCATAAAAGACTTAGTACAAAAAAACAAGGGTGTTTCAATAGGCGGCTTGATGGGCGATATAATGAAAAAATATCGTGGGACCGTAGATGGCCAATTAGTAATGAAAATATTGAAAAAATATCATAAATAATTATTTCTTCTTAGTTGATCTCTTACTTCTTCGCCTTTTAAAACAAAAAAAATAAATCAAAAATAAAATCAAGATTACAAAAACCAATATAAAATAACCAAACACACCCGCATCGCCCCCCTCTTCAGTTTCCTTAACAGCAGCCCCATCAATAGGTTTATTTTCTTTTTCAGAAGATAATATAGGGTTTACTAATTCCAAACTTTTTTCCTCTTCTTCAGTTTCATCTGTTTCAACCAGAGTAGCTTCTCCCTCTTCTGCAAAAGTAGTTTGGCTACTTCCTCCACTACCTCCACCACCAGACGGAGCAGCACTCGAAGGCGGAGTCTCAACAGGGAGAGATGTTTCATTACCCTCCGAGGTTTCATTCCCCCCGACAATTTCATCCACATCAAAAAGGGCAGTATAATTTAAAATTAAAGAATACAATATCGGAGTCTCTGTCCCATTTGTTTCAAGCAGAATTTTGAATCTTATCTTGCTGCTATTAATGCCTAATAAAGAATTACTTGTCAAATTAATCCAAATCGAACCACCATCAGTCGAATACATGTAGACTATATTTTGATCATTTAAAGTATGATCCCATGCAAGATTATTCCAATGAGAAAGATTCTCAGGTTCAAAATCGAAAGTTTCTAAATATGCTGGATTATAGGCAACCGTTTGATTAGCCAAAGTAGTTTCCTCTGTATGAGAAGCATTAATATAATCTATTTTAATAGAAACAGGATCTAAATAAAACATTTTCATAGGAGAACTCAATTCAGACAGCACAATATTAACCCAGCCCTCATTTCCATCAAAATCTACTAATCCATACCCTGGAGGTTCACAAGATATCGAAGGATTACACAAGTGTATAGGTGATGCATCTGAATTTTTTAAATATAAATTAATGATATCCCCATTTTTCAAAGCATTATCGAATCCTATATCAAAGATTTTATCTTTGTTAATCGCAAGGTAACCCTCTCCAATTTGCTGTATTTTATTTAGTTCATCATTATAATTTATGTAAGCATGAGAAAGATTGGTCCTTGTAGAAGAAATATAGTATACTTTTATGTCTTCTTCAATATCCAGTCCAAAAATATTTTTAGGAGAATTCAGATTTATTAAAGATATATTTAACCATTGGTCATCTGTTCCATTGTAATAGATAGAGCCATATTCAGAAGACCCACACTCAGTTGTAGCTCCGCATAAATATATATTCGTTGGAGAGCCACTTTTTATTAACAATGTTAGTATATCATTGTTTTCTAATTCTTGGTCAAAGGCAATATTAAATATTTCATCTTCGTCTATAGCCAAATACCCGTCTACTTCCTTAACCTTATTGACCTTATCATCCGGATTGTAGTACCCCGCGTTTACAGCATAGAAAGAAATATTACTTTCCACCCATGTAAAATTCTCTATAGTTGCTTTTAGTCTGATATCTTCACCAAATTCTATTAAAGAAGAGTTATAATTAAAAGTATCTATTTGCTCAACAGTTTGATTTTCATAAACAATAAACCCAAGAATGCTCGGATCCACAAAGAAGTAGGTTACTGCAAGAACAACAAACGCAAACAGCAGAATCAAATACTCCTCTTTATTTTTATCCATAAAACTAAACAAATCCAGGTTTATTTAAAACTTCTTATCGCCTGCCGAATAGACTCTTTTTCCCCCGCCTTTGCCCAATTTCAATAACACCCTATTCCTAAATTTTTTGGGATATTTCTTCAAATAAGCTCCTAACTTCTTCACATTGATTTTTTTTCTAAAATTTTTAATTACCTCCTCATCTAAAGGCTGCTTAAAATAAACCATATCGATAAAGGTTTTTTCAACATCAGAGTACGGAAAATAAAAATCCCCATCTTTGTAATAATCAAATCCAAACAAATATTTTGGAGTGATTCTTCTTATTAAAACATTAACTTTTAGGATTTTTCTAATACCTTGTCTGACTTTCCTTGTAGTAATTATTATTGGTATTGTTTCCTGCTCCCATAATTCATAAATACTTAAGGCATCTTGTAGTCCAAAATACGCTGGTTTAAAGCAAAAAACACTAAAAGAGACTTCATCATGAGATGTATAGTACCCTTTTGCAAGTTTTTTTATTTTATTCTTTGATATTAGATTTCTAATCAATTGTTTTGTGTATTGTTTTACTCTTTTTTTATTTTTAATTATTCTTTCAATGGATTTAAAGCTGACAACAGGACTTTTCTTAAACAAATTTTTAATATCTGATAAATATTTTTGTTTTCCCATCCCTTTTATTTCCTCCCAATATAATCTAACATCTGCCCAACACTAGGTGTTAAACCATCAAAAATAAGGACTTTTAAGTTTTTTTCGTCAAGTGGTTTTTTGAAATTTCTAATAAAATTATTTAAGTCATCTCTGATTTTATTCTTATCCTCAACATATCTTAACAAAAAAAAGATATCATACATATCCCTAATCTTTAATCTGTTTGAATATGCATTAATTTTTCCTTTTATAATATCCTCTAGTCTCAAACAGTGAACAGTTATGAACTCTCCCTCCACTGTTTCATAATCTTTTAACTCCCCTTTAGCAGTTTTAAATAGGGACTCGAATCTTACAATAACATTATTAATTCTTAAACTTGAATATAGGCTGTTTTCTCCTATTTTTTTCTTTTCAATTTTAAAACCTCTTTTTTCTAAGGTTTCAAAAAATAAATTAATTTTTTCAAGATCCTTAGGAATGTATACATCCACATCCTCTGAAAACCTGTTTCCGTTATAACATCTCCAAATGGCAGTTCCGCCGTGAAAAACAGCCTTATCGAAAATTTTAAATGTTTCTTCGACGATAATATCTTGAGCTCTAGCTATATCTTTCTGAGATTGTTTTTTTAATTTTAAGATTATAGGTATTTTTGTGGTCATTTTATAGGATTAACCAAAGTTATCAATATATATAACTTTCGTTTATTTATAAATCTTCCTATTTTTGAATAAAATACTAAAAAAGAAAGAACTAAAAAAGACAAAATAAATTCTAAATAACCTTCATATTTTTTAAGGTATCGTCGACTAGTCCTTCAATCAAATCTAAATCAATATTTCTATAGCCTTTTGAAATCCGCAACCCCAATTCAGCCCTAACTTTATTTACTATCTTATTTCGAATATACTCAATATCTTTTTCAGGCAGTCTGGTTCCAATAGGATTAATCTTCCCTCTATATTTTCTAGCAATCTCCCGGCTCGTTATTGCTTCCTTATCATACCTTCTACCAATTTCTTCAGTATCAATCGCTTTTTCTAAGATTTTATGAACAATCGAATTTGAAATGTTTCCCACAAACAGATCAATCAGTTTATTCCTATTATGTACCATTTCTAATGCCCTTCATGAGTTTATTGAATACCCTCCTATACTCTACTCTATATTTTTTTAAAAAGAGACCCTTATCCAACATGTTTTCCTTTATCTCGCTAATGCTCTTCAAATTAAAAATTTTTATTATTTCCTTATCAACTCTCTCTTTATTCACCTTCTTATACTTCAAAAACAAAGAAATAGCAACCACATTTCTTATAAGAGAATACTTCTCATTCCCATTTAGATCATCAAAATTATCTATTAATAATTTGCTTTTTAAGAGATGTAAATCCAAAATTTTATAACTCATTTTTGGCTTGAATCTATATACAAATCTTTTTTTAGAAACGCATTTACTTAACATCATTTGGTACAATGGATCAATAGACAACCCCTTTATCAAAGCTCTACTACTTAGTACGATAAAGTGAATCTCAATTTTTATTTTATTCTCTATTTCTCTTATAATCTTTCTTTTATCTAATTTCTTTTCACTTACCACTATCACATCTATATCATTAAAATTAAATCCCTTGTCCAAAAAAGAACCAGTAACTATTATATTTTCATAGTCTTCAACCATCCTGTTAATAGCGCCCATAATTTCTCCAACTATTCCTAATTTTAGTGGCTCAATAAATTTAATATTATAAAAATAGGGTTTTTCATCAAATCTTTTTACTTCTAAAGGTCTAACAACAGCATAACTTCCAATATCCAAACCTATCCTATTCCTCGGAATGTATATTTGGTCCATCCTACTACCCTTGCTAACTTTGCCTATTATTTCCATATTACGTAATATTACGTAATAATATTTAAACCTTTCGTTTTTAAGAAATAGACAGGGACTAATAGCGTATTCTAGAAATCTTTAGATTTCGTTAATAAATAATTCGACCATAACCAGAACACTAGAAACATTTAAAAACAAATAAAACCCTTAAATAACCAGAGGTGATCGAAATAAAACTACAAGAAGAGACCATATTCTCAATTTTAAGGAGATCTCTAATATTTGCTTCCTTAATAGGCGGAGTCTATTTCGTAATAAAGTCATTTACAACTCCATCAGTAACAGGAGCAGTAGTAGGAACCAGTATTATAGATCCATATATAGCACTTGGAGTGGCTTTCCTCCTATTAGCCCTAGCAATAACCCATTTCTGGCACAGCGAGTAAAGAAAAAGGTTTAAATATAAACTTAGGGCTTTTTTCTATCTATGAGTCTAAAAACCAGCCTAAGAACTCATTCTTGTGGAGAACTCAGTAGAAAGGACACCAACAAAGAAGTAGCATTATGCGGTTGGACTCATACAAGAAGGGACCACGGAGGAGTAATCTTCATAGATCTAAGAGATAGATACGGACTAACTCAAGTAGTATTCACACCAGAAAATAAAGAAACCTTTTCTCATGCAGAACATCTTTCCAGAGAGGACGTAATAAAAATCACAGGAACAGTAAAATTACGCCCCAGAAACATGAAAAACCCAAATCTCTCAACAGGAGAAATAGAAGTTCACGTAAAAGACCTAAAAGTACAAAACAAATCAAAAACACCTCCTTTTGAAATAGACTCAGACAAAGAGGTCTCTGAATCAGTAAGATCAAAATATCGCTACTTAGATTTAAGAAGACAAACACAAAAAAACAACATCCTATTAAGACACAAAATAACAAGATCAATAAGAGAATACATGGATCAAAATAGATTCATAGACATAGAAACACCCTTCCTAACAAAAAGCACACCAGAAGGAGCAAGAGATTACCTAGTACCATCAAGGGTTCATCCAGGAAAATTTTACGCATTACCTCAATCACCACAAATCTTCAAACAAATTCTAATGGCCTCTGGTTTTGATAGATATTACCAAATAGTCAGATGTTTCAGAGATGAAGACCTAAGGCAAGACAGACAACCAGAATTCACACAACTAGATATAGAAATGTCCTTTATAGAAGAAGAAGACATTTACAAATTACTAGAGGGTTTAATGAAAAAAGTAATGAAAGACATCCATAATATTGATGTAAAAACACCTTTTCCAAGAATAACATACGATGAAGCAATGGAAAAG
This sequence comes from Candidatus Woesearchaeota archaeon, assembly GCA_043817645.1. Classification (GTDB taxonomy): domain Archaea; phylum Nanobdellota; class Nanobdellia; order SCGC-AAA011-G17; family JACPIM01; genus JBBSXW01. The sequence continues at coordinate 35,202 of JBDRGP010000026.1, read as the reverse complement.
TATGGAACAGATTCTCCAGACTTAAGATTCGGTTTAGAATTAATTGACATAGACAAAACAGCAAAAAAAACTTCATTTGAAATTTTCAAACAAGCAGAATCAGTAAAATGTACCTACTTAGAAAAAGAAATTTCAAGGAAAGAAATAGATGAACTAGAAGATTTCATAAAACAAAACAAAGGAGAAGGTTTAGCTTACTTAAAAATAAAAGACAAGAACCTAGAAGGCCCATTATCAAAATTCTTCACACCCGAAACAAAAAAGGAATTACTTCACCAAACAAAAGCAAAACAAGGAATAATCTTTTTCATAGCAGACAGAAAAAACAAAGTAAATGACTTATTAGGAAGATTAAGAAAAGAATTAGCAAATAAATATTCATTAATAAAAAAAGACGAATTCAACTTTTTATGGGTAAATAATTTCCCTCTTTTCGATTATAGTGAAGAAGAACAAAGATTCGTTTCAGTACACCATCCATTCACTTCTCCAAACGAAGAAGATGTAGACAAAATGACATCTGACCCTAAAAGCGTCAGAAGTAAAGGTTATGATCTAGTGTTAAATGGAACAGAATTAGGGGGAGGTTCTATTAGGATTCATAAAAAATCCATACAAGAAAAAGTATTCAAAGCACTAGGAATTTCAGAAGAAAACGCAAAAGAAAAATTTGGCTTTTTATTAGAAGCGCTAGATTACGGCTTTCCAAAACATGGAGGAATAGCTCTTGGCTTAGATAGAATGGTAGCGCTATTAATAGGACACACAGACATAAGAGAAGTTATAGCCTTCCCAAAAAACAAAGCAGCACAAGATTTGATGTCAGAAGCTCCTTCAAATGTATCCAACGAACAATTAAAAGAACTTAAATTAAAATTAGATAAATGATAAGCTCTAAATATTTAGAAGGCTTAAAAGAAATTAGAGATTATTTTGGAAGATATCTTGGAAAAGAGCATACCCAATTTCAAGAAAATACACAAGTTACATACCTCCAAACCAATCGTTTTAGATGCAGATACGATAAATGCCCAAGCAAAGATATAAAAACAGGAGCTTTGCACATACAACATAATCAAAGCACAATAGCGTCAGACACATTCGGAATACACAGAGAATGTATTGAACTACTATTTACTGACCCCAGAATCGGAAGCTTAAACTAGATAACATGGAAATCAACAAGGAACTAATAGAAAAAGTAGCAAAAAACGCTCAATTAAAGCTAACAGAAGAAGAGAAAGAAGAGTTTATACCTCAGTTCAGAGAAATCTTAAAATATTTTTCAGAAATAGACTCCGCAAATGTACACAATCTGCACCCAACATTTCAACCAATTAAAATAACAAATGTTTTCAGGGAAGATTCGCCTAAAAAAAGCTTAACACAAGAAGAAGCCCTAAAAAACACAAAACACAAAAAAGACGGTTTCTTCCTAGGACCTAAAACTTTCTAAAAAATGGAATTTAAACATTTTCCCGCAATTAATAACAATAATGAAAAAGTAGAAATTACAATAGCATCAGGACCAGTAATTATTGAAAATAATAAAGTCCTTTTAGTTAAACACAAAGACCCTTTTTGGAAATTTCCAGGAGGAACACAATTAGACACACATAATTTCATAGAAAACGCAAAAAGAGAAGTAAAAGAAGAGCTAAACATAAACGTAACTTTACAAGAAGATCCTTACGTAATGGCTTTTGAAAGAAATCATAATGGAATAAAAGAGTACGTAATTCTAATTCACTATCTGGCTAAAAAAGAAGGCGAAGTAAAACCAGGCGAAGAAATAGAAGAATATAAATGGTTCAACATAAATGATTTACCAAAAGATTGCGCACCAAACATAAAACCAACAGTTGATTTTTTTAAAGAGAAATGGATTCAAAACAAATAATAACCATAATAATAATTCTCATAATTTTAGCAGGAGCAATATTCTTATTCACAAAATCTGGAGGAAATAAAATGAACAGAATCGCAACAATAGAAACAGAAAAAGGAATAATAAAAATAGAATTATTTGAAGACAAAGCACCAATCACAACTAAAAATTTCATAGATTTAACAGAAAAAGGATTCTATAACGGATTAACATTCCACAGAGTTATCAGAGGGTTCATGATTCAAGGTGGAGATCCAAATGGAGACGGAACAGGAGGACCAGGTTACAATATCCAAGATGAATTTCATCCAGACCTAAAACATGATTCAGAAGGAATTCTATCAATGGCAAACGCAGGCCCAGACACAGGAGGTTCTCAATTTTTCATAACTGAAGCACCTCAACCACACTTAGATGGAAAACACTCTGTTTTTGGAAAAGTAACCGAAGGAATAGACACAGTAAAGAGTATAAAACAAGGCGACAAAATAATTAAAATCACAATATCAGAACAATAAAGGACTCAAAACACTTTCAACTAAAGCCCCAATCAAAAGAACAACAACAGAAATCCCAAGCAACCATAAAGAATCCAAAAATATCCTCTTAAATTTTTTATCAAAGAAATCATGTCTTATAACAGCAACTGAAATTATTCCGCCAGCAAGTCCAGCAATAAAAAAAGCAACAATCTCAAAAATACCATGAGTCAAATATCCCAATAAACCATAAGAAAAAGCTCCAAAATAAGCAGCCATTTTTACAAAACCAAAACTTCCAGAAACAGATGATAAACTTTCTCTAACAAAAGACCCAACAGCCACAGCAATCAAAGAAGCATTCCAAGTTAAAATAAATATAGCCCCCGCACCAAAAAAGAAAGAAAACACAAAACTAAACCCTAAAACCTTAAAATTATTAAAAAATATTCTAAAAAAATCACCAGGTTTCACAGCATTACCACTAAACTCTCTTTCAACAATATTAACCTCTTTTATTTGAGAAGAAAAAACCTCCTTAGCATTTTCAGAAGGCAAAAAAACATACCATAAAGATAAAGATATCAAAACACCAAAAAATAAAGCAACAAAAGAAACCAAGGCCTTTCTATGCTCCATTAACAACTTCCTTTCCTTCAAAATACGTTTATCCTTCTTCTCCTCTAATCTAACAATCTTATACATTAGAGGTATGGAAGCAAAAACAATGATAGAAACAACAAGTATACCAATATCTCTCTTAAACAATAAAAGCCCAAAAATAACAGCTATAGAACTATACAAAATACCAAGCAAAAAAACAAGCCAAGGCCGCTTTTCAGCATTTTTCGCCTTAACAAGCGATTCAAACACCATTTTTTCAAGAATAATTATATAATCAACTTATAAAAACCTTTCCAGAATCCCCCAAATATTTATAATCCATAAGATACAATCAATAATCATGGAAGACCTCACTATCCTAGAATTCGTCAAAAAAGTACAAAACAAAGAGATAGACATCTTAGAGCACACTCACAAAGTTCTAGAACAAACTAAAAAAATAAACAAAGAATACAATTACTTCACAACAATATCAGAAGAATTAGCATTACAACAAGCAAAACAACTAAAAAAGAACCCAAAAGGAAGATTAGCAGGTCTCCCAATCTCAGTAAAAGATTCTATTTGCGTAAAAGACGTAGAAAGCACAGCTGGTTCTCGCATGCTCTCTGGATATTACCCTCCATTCAATGCAACAGTAATTGAAAATGCAATAAAACAAGGAGCAATAATCATAGGAAAAACTACACAAGACGAATTTGGTTTTGGAGTATTTTCAACTAACACACAAAAAATCCCAAAAAACCCGTTCAACAAAGAAAGAACAGCAGGTGGCTCATCAGGAGGTTGTGCAGGCTTCACACAAAAAGCAGAATTCCCACATCTTTCAATAGCAGAATCAACAGGAGGTTCAATTGCAGTACCAGCGGCTTTCTGCGGAGTAGCAGGATTAACTCCAACTTACGGCTTAGTTTCAAGATACGGCCTAATTGATTACGCATCCTCATTAGACAAAATAGGAGCAATGGCCCAAGACCCAGAAGACGCTTTCATCTTATTAAATACAATTAAAGGCTATGATGAAAAAGATTCAACTTCATTAAAAGCAAAAGAATCAAACAACAAAGAAGTAAAAAAAATCGCCTTTGTAGAAGAAACTCTAGACATCAACAAAGAATTCACAAATTTAATTGAAAAGAGAATAGGAAATTATGACACAGTCTCAATACCTTCAATAAAAAAATACGCTTTACCAGCATATCACATAATCGCTTTTTCAGAAGCATCAACAAACTTAGCAAAATTCACAGGATTAAGATACGGAGCAACTGAAAAAATAGAAAACTATTACAACGAATATTTCCCAAAAATAAGATCCAAATATTTCGAAAAAGAAACAAAAAGAAGGATTATCTTAGGAACATTCACAAGAATGGCTGGCTTCAGAGAAGACTATTACATAAAAGCAATGAGGGTTCGTACGTTAATAATAAACGAGTATCAAAGAGCCTTAAAAGACTATGACATTTTAATCTCCCCAACAACACTAACAACAGCACTAAAATTTTCAGAAATAGAAAAACTCACCCCACTACAACAATATCAAATGGACCTCTTAACAGTAGCTCCAAACTTAGCAGGCCTCCCACATCTCTCAATGAACATAGGCTCTATAAACCAACTACCAGTAGGAATGATGGCCACAGCAAATCACCTAAATGAAGCTAAGCTTCTCAAATTTGCACAAATAGTTAAGTAACTAAATCTAATCTGCCCATAATTTATGCATACCCACCCAAAACGAAACATTTAAATAGTATTATGAATATATATTCATTATAATTATTTGGAGGTAAACAAAATGCCAAACCGCGATGGAAGAGGTCCCGAAGGACAAGGACCAAGAACTGGAAGAGGACTAGGAAACTGTTCACAATCAAAAGAAGACAGCATCGACACTAACAGACCCAGAAGAGGCTGCAGAGATACTGGGCGTCAAAGAAGGAAAGGAGTATAGTGCCAAGACCAAGACGTTGCAGAAGAATATGCCAAGAACCAGGAATAACTTACTTTAAACCCGCAAAAATCAAATTAAGAGACTTACAAGAGATTAACTTAAAAGTTGATGAATTTGAAGCTCTAAGACTAAAAGACCTTGTGGGTTTAGAGCAGGAAAGGGCTGCAGAGGAAATGAAGATCTCTCAGCCAACATTTCATAGACTAATTCTAGAAGCAAGAAAAAAAGTAGCAGATGCCCTAGTAAATGGTAAAGCAATTAGAATCAAAGGCGGAAATTTCAAATTAGACAATTAAAAGAAAAACTTAAAAACCATACCTAGCGCTATTAGCAATATGAAATTAACAAATTTTTTACTTATAGCAACGCTACTTCTCTATCTTAGTTTAACCATAGTCTCAGCAGAAGAGGAGGTAACAGCATACTACTTTTACGGCGCCGGCTGCCCACACTGCGCCAAAATGACCCTTTTTCTGAATGAACTTCAAGAAAAATATCCTTCATTAGACATCCAAAAACTTGAAACTTACTCCAACCAAGAAAACAGAGAACTTTTCGAACAAATGAGTCAAGCATATGGAGTAGGAATTCAAGGAGTTCCAACAATATTCATTGATGAAAAAGTTATAAATGGCTTCAATAGTCACACAGCAGAAAGTATAGAACAAGAAGTAATTAAATGTCTCGATCTAGGCTGTATTTCTCCTCTAGAAAAAACCGAACAAAATGGAGAAGCCCCAAATCTCTACAAAAAACTCACAATCCCAGCAGTAGTGGCAGCAGCTGCTGTTGATGCGATAAACCCGTGTGCCTTTGCAGTTTTAATCTTATTGTTAACTGCAATACTTACTACAGAAAGCAGGAAAAAAGCACTTTCAGCAGGTCTAGCATTCACATTAGCCATCTTCATCTCATATTTCTTAATGGGTCTAGGTTTATACTCAGCAATACAAGCAGCAGGAATTACAAGAACGTTCTATATCATAGTTGCAATACTTGCAATTTTAATTGGATTATTTAACCTAAAGGATTACCTATGGTATGGAAAATGGTTCATTATGGAGGTCCCAAGAAAATGGAGACCAAAAATGAAAACAATAGTAAAAAGCGCAACCTCAGTTCCAGGAGCATTCGTAATAGGAGTTATCATTAGTTTATTTTTACTTCCTTGTACCTCAGGACCATACATAGTAATTTTAGGATTATTAGCAAAAGCCACCACAAGAAATTATGCTCTCCTACTCCTATTACTTTACAATTTCATTTTCATATTACCAATGCTAATAATAACTCTAGCCATATATTTCGGATTTACAACAACAGAAAAAGCAGAAGAATGGAGATCAAAAAGGCTAAAAACACTTCACCTGATCGCAGGAATAATAATCCTTCTTCTAGGAATAGGAATGATAATCGGACTTTTCCTAGGCATACTTTAAACCAGCAAAATCTTTTTAAACCTAATTATACAAACTAAAAAAGCCCAGCACCGTGTGATCATTATAAATTAGCTTTGTGCTCGTGATGAATAATGAAATTAAGTGCTGGGCATATTAAAAATGAGAAATAATCAAGAAGAAGACGCAGCACAGAATCCATCTAATAGGAATAACACCAAACCTTCTAAATTAGATTTAGAACAAATGATAAAAAGACACGAAAAAAATCCTATAATTACCGCAAGCAATATGCCTTTTCCTTGCAATTCAGTATTTAACGCTGGAGCAATTAGACATAATGGCAAACACATACTTCTTCTCAGAGTTCAAGATCTAACTACAGTTTCACATTTTGTAGTAGCTAAAAGCAATGACGGGATTAAGTTTCAAATAAGAAACGAATATGCAGTATCCCCAGATAAAGGGCATAACGAAAAAGGCGTAGAAGATGCAAGAATAACTGAAATAGCTGGCACTTACTATATCCCTCACACAGCATATTCACCGCAAGGACCTGGCGTTTCACTAGCAGTAACACAAGACTTTCAAACATTTAAAAGAAAAGGATTAATACTCTATCCAGATACAAAAAACGCAGTTCTCCATCCAGAAATAGTAAATGAAGAATTTTTACTATATCACAGACCAATGGAAAACAGAAATATTTGGGTTGCTTTTTCAAAAGACCTAAAATACTGGAGATCCGGGCAGGAGCCAATTCTACATCACGGACAAGGTTGGAACGAAATAAAAATCGGTCCTGGAGCAGTCCCAATTAGAACTGAAGAAGGATGGCTCCATATACTACATGGAGTACAAGGACCTACAATTTACAGATTAGGTGTGGCTTTGTTCGATTTAAAAGATCCAACAAAATTGATAAGGGTCTCAAAAACACCCATACTATCACCACGAAAAGATTATGAAAGAATAGGCGATGTCCCAAACGTAGTTTTCACTTGCGGAGCAATCCCAGAATCAGACGGAACAGTTAAAATATACTATGGCGGAGCAGATACCTGCATATGCCTAGCAACAGCAAAAATAGAAGAGTTAGTAGACATAGCTTTAAATCATTAACAAATTTTATATACTTCTCTCGAGATTATATAACCCATGGTAAAAATAGGTCTAGAATGCCATGTCCAATTGAATACAAGATCTAAAATCTTCTGTAGTTGCCCAAATCCAGCAAATCTTCAAGAAAAAAACTTAAAACCAAACTCTCTTTGCTGCCCACAATGCCTAGGACTACCAGGAGCAAAACCGGTTTTCAATAAAAAAGTGTTAGAAGAGGCTCTAAAAGTCGCATTAGCTCTAAAATGTAAAATAAATGAAGAGATGTTCTTCTCAAGAAAAACCTACTATTTCCCAGATCTACCAAATTCATATCAAATAACACAATACGAAGAACCCTTAGCAATTAAAGGCAGCTTCCAAAGTATAAATATCACTAGACTCCACATGGAAGAAGACCCTGGAAAACTTATCCACCAGGGAAACCTGGTTTTAATTGATTATAACAGATCCGGAGTACCATTAATCGAAATAGTCACAGAACCAGAGTTTACATCCCCAACACAAGCAAAAGAATTCCTACAAAACCTACTAACGTTGTTAGAATACTTAGGGGTCTACAACAGAAAATCAGAAGCATCCTTAAGAGTAGATGCAAATATTTCCACTACAGGTCCAAGAGTAGAAATAAAAAATATTGGATCAATAAAAGAAGTAGAAAAAGCGCTAAACTCAGAAATAAAAAGACAACAAACAACACCTCCAAAAGAACAAGAAACGCGTGGTTGGGATACAAATGCCCAATCCTCAATCTTAATGAGAACAAAAGAATCTGAAATGGATTACGGTTACATCATAGAACCTAATTTAACAAAAATAACAATCTCAAAAGAACAAATAAAACAAATAAAATCAACATTACCAGAATTACAAGACCAAAAAGAAATGCGTTTCTTAAAACAATACAAAGTAAAATCAGAAGATGCAAAAGTCTTGACCCAAGATCTAAAATTAGCAGACCTATTTGAAAAAACAGCTAAAAAAATAGACCATAACCTAACATCCAGATGGTTCGTAAGAGAAATCCCAAGAATTCTAAATTATAACAAACTAACTTTAGACGAGTGGGATATATCAGAAAAAGAAATAACAGAACTTCTAGATCTATTACAAAACAATAAAATCACAGAAAGAACAGCTCAAAAAATACTAGAAAAACTAAGCCAAAAAAAATTCTCACCAAAAGAATACGCAGAAAAAGAAGATCTCTTAATTTTAACTTCAAAAGGAGAAATAGACAAATTAGTAGATAAAGCAATAAAAGAAAACCCAAAAGCCGTACAAGACTACAAAAACGGAGAAGAAAAAGCACTTAACTTCTTATTTGGAAAAGTGATGCGACTAAGTAGAAACACAGCAGATCCCTACAAAGTAAAAGAATTATTAATAAAAAAATTAAAATAATTGCCTCGGGGGAGATTTGAACTCCCGATCCCCAGCTGACTCAGCTATAGCCCATGAGATTCACCTTAAAAAATCTGGTGTTCTACCGGACTAAACCACCGAGGCCTAATCCTAACAGAAAAAACCTATTTTAAAAATATATTGGTTTGCCCTCCGAAAAGAATATAAAACAAGCATGCACAAAAAAGGTCCTCATACAAAACTATTCTTCAAAAAATGATACTAACATCGGAATTAAGCGAATTAGAAAAAAAAGCCAGAGCCCTCTACCTGGCGACAAGGGTAGAACTAGACCAAATAATGCTAGACTACTCACTCATCCAATCTTATTGGAAGTACAGAGAGAATGGATTAGAATTTCCCTTCCCAGAAAGGAGAATATTAAAACCCGGAGCCAGAGTACCCAGAGAAGAAGACGGCATGTTCGCAGAAGCACTAATCGTATTTTTTGAAAGTTCTATCTCGCCAGAACTAAAAAAGAACATAAGAATAAAAAGAGCCACAAGAGTAACAAAAGAAAGAATAAAAGAGGCAGTTTTGGATAGAGTTCTTGGAGAAGATTTCATCAGAGAGCTAGAATCAGAAGACAGGTACGTATCCGCCGAAAAATTTAAAGGTCTACTGCAAAAGCTCGCCGCATTAGATTCAGCCCTCCTAATCCAAAGAGAGCCAACTCAAAAAGTAAAGGGCCGTTATATACTAACAGACTTCTTTGTAGACATAGAATACAATCCAATAGAACTAGCAGAAATACTCGCAAAAGAACTAAGATACATTTCAAAAAGTATTTATGAAAAAGAAGAACAACCCCAAACAGATATGGACTTTTCAGAAAGTTTTGAAGGAAAATTCTATGAATTTTTCGGTTTCAGCCCGCATATAGGAAGAAGAAGAAAGGCAACAGCTGCTGCAGCATTTCTCCTAAGACAATTAGGATATTTAAGCACAATTTATGCATCTAGCAATGAAGAAAAATGTCTAATCACTGCTGCCACAAACGGAATATCAAGAACCACCTTATTAAAGTTAGACCCAGCACAAGCCAGAGCGATTGAAGAAAATTATAAACTAAGTTTAGATGGCTACGCAATCGATCAATATGATGGCCACAAAGTAGTAATGTTCAAAGTAGAGTATGATCATACACCCGAAGCAAAACCTCCAGAGGATGGAAAATTAAGAGAGTTTAATCCCGCAAAATCTTGGTTAAGGATTAGCAATCAACTTATACTGCCAAAAAAAGAACAGAGAGATTTGAGACCCTTGCCATTTCATACCGTGTACGAACCAGAACATCCTTTTTCTAGATCTTAAAGTTTTTTAGGTTCTTACAACCCAATCCCAGTTTCATTTTGAAATTTTAGATCCTTATTAGCCTTTTCTTTTTCCCCAATAAGTCTATTCCTAGAAGACAAAGTTTTCTTTTTCAGATCTGTGATTTAAACCACTCCGCCAATCTTCAACTTAAAACCTTTCTATAAAAAAATAAAAAAATAAAAAAAATTCAAAGATTAATTAGTTTATTCCTCTTTGTTTTTAGCTTTTTTTGATGAATCATTTCTTTTTTTAGCCATTGAAAACTCCTCCTAACATTGTTTTATTGATAATATCATTTTTTATCTTGCCATTTATACTTTGGATGTCTTATTCTGGGATGAATTCTCTTAGACTTCACCTTAATAGAATCCCCAAGCCCTGTTTTATATTTTTCACAGCACTCCTTTGCTGTTTCTTCGTCCCAGTAGACTTGAATCCCGCTATCTCTTCTAAAGATTTTCCAACCATCTTTTAATCCATCAAGCTGAAATTGCAGTAAGGGATAAGCATTCATTTCAGCTTCTATCCTCAATCTCTGTCATCGTCATTCTTCATCTTCTGAGTCATCATCAGAATCGTCATCATCATCTTCATCTTCTTCTATTGACTCAGACCAGTCCTTTTTTTCTTCAAATATTTGCATTTTATCCTCCCAATACATTCAAAAACACCAGACCACTAAAAGGGAATAGGATTAACAAAAACAAGCTCCTACCCTCAGATAATGGCTGCAAGATTTTTCATACACCATTATAACCCCTCATAAAAATCTCCTACAAACCTCTTTTTTCATATTGTCTCCAATTTCTTGGATTTAACCAAAGAATCTATTAAGTATTTAAAGTTATCTATGTCAAACAGTATATAATCTAATCAATAAGTTATTGACAAAATATAGAAAGATTTAAATAAAAACAAGATGTAATATAAGCTATGTCTCAAGAAAGAAGAAGGTATATTATCAAAACCTTAAAAGAACCTAGAAAAAAAGGACTAGAAGTAGATATGGAATGGGTCTGTAGATCATTGGGTTTTGCAGGTACGAGAGACAAGGAAAAAACAGCAGTAAGGATTTTCAAACTTCTTCTTCAAGCAGCTAAAAAGGGAGAGGGGCTCACCAGCGATGAAATAGCAGAAAAAATAAAGCCAACAAGAGGAGCCGTAGTCCATCATCTCAACAAGTTTATGCGTGCAGGTCTTATTGTCAAAGTAAGTAACGATTACGAACTCAGAATGAACTGTCTTAAAAAAACAATAGAAGAAATTAAATTAGACGCAGAAAGAGCAATTATGAATATAGGTAGGATAGCGGAGTCTATAGACAAAGAGTTGGGTTTAGAAGAAAGATAAATTTTAAAAAATAATACAAATGGATAAAATTTTATTCAATGGTTGGATGAGAGACTTATTTATATTTCTCTTAACATTATTCATAACTTTCCTAATCGCTGGGATAGCAAATACTGCATTAAAAAAATATTTTTCAAAAGCAGCCCAAAGATTAAAAGTAGAAAAAACAAAATATGTTGTATTTACCAAATTACTTGTTTTTCTTACTTATATTGTAGGCATCTTTCTAGCACTGATGACAATACCAAAATTTAAAACGTTATCAGTCTCATTATTCGCAGGAGCAGGGATTCTAGCAGCGATAATCGGTTTCGCATCACAAAAAGCATTTTCAAATATAGTCTCTGGTATTTTTATCGCGATCTTTGAACCATTCCGCGTAGGTGACACTGTAAAAGTTGAAAATAATACAGGAAAAATTGAAGATATCACCCTAAGACACACTATAATAAGAAACTTTGAAAATAAAAGGTTGATAATCCCAAATTCTGTTATAAGTGAACAAACAATTGAAAACTTTAATATAGGAGACGAAAAAACTTGCAGATTTGTTGAATTTGGCATCAGCTACGATTCAAATATGGATAAAGCAATGAAAATAATGAAAGAAGAAGCGATTAAACACCCATTATTCTTAGACAATAGAACAGAAGAAGAAAAACAAAATAACGAGCCGGCTGTTACTGTTAGAGTACTGGGATTCGGGGATTCATCAGTAAACCTAAGGGCCTGGGTATGGGCTAAAAATCCTACCGATGCATTTAAAATAGGAACAGATCTAAACAAATCTATAAAAGAAAGATTTGATAAAGAAGGTATTGAAATACCTTTCCCTTATAGGACAATTGTCTACAAAAAAGATCTTCAAAATGTCAAAAAAAGAATCAGATAGCAAATTATTAGTTGCTCTAAAGGAATTCGGAACTGATTTTCTACTAAGCAGGTTAAAAAACCTTTATCAAGATTTTCTTAAAAACATTAAAACCACCTTCCACAAATTACAAAGAGATATCATAAATTCGCTAATTCTGATTTCAATAATAATAACAGGACTAATCTTTATATTTATTGCCTTAGTTTTCTTACTAAACGAATATCTCAAATTAAATTTTGGGTTAAGCTTTCTCATCATAGGTCTATTCATATTATTTATATCTTTTTTAATAAGCCTATATTTCAAAAAAGAAAAAAAGGAGGAATAACCAAAAATGCCAAAAAAAAGAACAAAGAAAACCCATCCAAAAACAAAAGATAGTGCGGTTAAAAAAGCTAAAAAAGAATACAGGGCACTCAAAAAAAAGTTTACACAAACTGAAAAAAAAGTTAGAGAATACATAAAGAAAAACCCTAAAAAAGCAGCTTTAATAGCAGGGATGGCAGCAACAGCTATAGGCCTTGGACTAAGAAAAGCGCTGAAAAAGAAATAATTTTTTTATTTTTTAGATTTTGTTATAAGAACAATAATTTTTCGCATCAAAAAATAACTTAATATTGAAAAGCAAGGAGCTAGTATGATGGATCCTACTAAAAATCTTCTAGAAAAGTGATATATCTGCTCCAATATAGTTAGCTCATATTCTACCACCGGCGCAGAACCAAAAATCAAACCCCCAATCTTATAACTCCAAAAATATAAAGGAATCAACACAATCGGATTCCAAAACGCCAAGGCCCCAAACAAAGAGAATTTACTCACTTTTCTAAAGATCAATACGACAAGCACCCCTAATAGAATATTGAACCCAGGCGTAGGCAAGATCCCAATTAAAGTACCTATTGCAAATCCTAACGCAATTGAATGCGGGGATTTTTTAGTCCTTATAACAGCCTGAAAATGCTTCTTTATTTTATTCTTGTATTTCCCAATCATCTTTTAATTCTTAATTTTTTTTACGATAATTACAAATACTCAAGTATTCCTTCGTTTTTCCCTTATCCACATATTTTCCAGTTATGATCAATGCCGGATTACTTTCAATCACTTAACAGGCATCATATAAAGGTCAATACACCAAGTAATCCCACCAAGATGAAATAAATTCCAACCAAATAATTCAAACTTTTTTTCCACTTTATTATTATAATTCCAAATAACACAGCCAACAAAGCATTTATCAACTGAAAATTTCCTATTGTTAGTAACACCATAAAAATAAAAAAAGTTTAGAACTATAAATACTTTCTTATTTTCTCAGCCGCTTTCTTATCTTCCCCTTCCTTATACTTCTTAGTAGGCCAAAAATTAGCCATCCCATCATCTAAATACCTAGGAACTAAATGAACATGAAAATGAGGAACATCCAATCCAACAACAGATACAGCAACAAAATCCGCTTTAAAAGCCTCCTTAACAGCACTCATTAGTTTCTTAGATTCGACAAAAACAGCAGAAACCAAATCATCTGGTACATCAAACATCATCTTATAGTGCTCTTTTGGAATCACTAAAACATGCCCAGGATTAACAGGATTTATATCCAAAAAAGCAAAAACCTTATCATCCTCATAAACAATCTCACTAAGAATTTCTTTTTTCACAATTTTACAAAAAATACATTCTTCCATTTTAAATTATCCTCAATTTCTTAAAAATAACAGCCCAAGCATATTCCAATCTTTTTTGTTTATAGAGTTTTTTTATTTTTTCTTTAGACAAATACCCAATACTTCTCACTTCTCTTTTAGCAGGTTTTAACTCACCATTACACCTAGCACCATAAACATACCAAAGATGCTTCTTAGCACCAGAAACACAGTCTTCCTCCTGCATTATCTTTCTCTTCAAAATCAAATCACAAGAAACCAAATCCAAACCAACCTCTTCTTTAATCTCTCTCCTCAAGGCATCTAAAGGAGTTTCACCAACATCAATATGTCCAGCAATACAAGCAAAACCTTCAGGAGGCAAATTTCTCTCCATAATCAAAATCTTACCATCTTTTTCAATTATGGCTCCAACCGAAAAATGCTGTTCGCCTTCTTTAGTCAAAACCTTCCTAGCATTATTTTTTGTCATTTTTTTAACTTCCATATTTTACTTACAATAATTGTTTAAATTTCTTTACCTCTTCTAAATCAACATCATATCTTTTTTCAACGAATACACCTTTAAAACTATCTACAAATCCCTTATCATCTACTAAAGAAAGTAATTTTTTAATATTATCCTTAACAATTCTCTTTTCCCCCCTCCAAATAATACTCTTTATAAGCTCAAAATCTATATTTTTAGTTAATGCGACTATATCTCTAAAATCTGTTAATCTTCCTGAATGAAGCTTTAATACAATAAGAATCTCTTTTTTTGGCACCATAACATTGACTTCTTTTTCTGTTCCAATAATTTTTTTCTTTTCCGAATGTTCTTTTAGTTGCTCAAAGCTAAATGAAGCATTCGTAGTCCTTGAACCAGCACCATCAACAAGCAAATCTACACTCACAGGAAGCTTACCCTTGGTTTTATAACTTACAAATTCTTTACTATAAACATGATCTAATTTTTTCATAACAGTTTTTACAAATTTATTTTTTGATAAAACAGTTTCAAATTTAGATTTGTCCTCTTTTTTAATCACAATATCTGCATCTATAGAAAATCTATGTTTATAAGCACTTATTGCATAACCACCAATAATGACAAAATTTAGATTTGCATCTATAAACTCTTGCAAAATACTAAAAACTGCATTTTCTCTTTTAATAAGTTCAAACATTTGTTATAATCTCTTTATATTTTACCTTAATTCTCTTTTTATGCATTTCCTTTATCATTTCTAAGGCTGGCTCAAAATTATATTTATTCTTTTTCATAAATGAAATAGTTTCTTCCAAAGTATCTACAGGAATTCCATCACAATATCTAAAATCAAAATTATCTAAATAATAAACTTGATAAAAACATCTTTTTTTGCTAGTTTTAGATAAATTTAATTTTTTACAGTATTCTTCAAACAACTTTTTATCTCTTTTCCTAACGTTAATGAAAATAGGATAAAAATTCTTATAGCGGGCTATATTGTACCCTCCTCTAGTCCAGATAAAAACAGCATCTGTTTGCGTAAAACAATAAGAAATTCCAAATAAATTTAAAACAGAATAATAAAAATTTACGTCTCTTAAGAAATTTATTTTTATATAGCTTAATGTCCTCTTATAAAATAAATTATTTTCATTCAAATATGTCTTCATCCTAGTTAATTTAAACACACCTAATTGTGCTAAATCTTGCACCCATTTATAAGTCCATCCATAACTCAAACCAATCCTACCAGAGATCGCTCTAATTGAATCTTCCCTTCTAGCAGCTATTAAAATCTTCATAACATATGGATTAATCAATTCCAAATTCATAGTTATCACTATAGTGATAAGTACTATATAAACCTTTCGTTTTTAAATAGACTCTACAAACTTAAAGAAAAAGATTCTCCAACTGAAAGATGCTGCTCCCCTTCCTTAGTCAAAACCTTCCCAGCCTTATTTTTTGTCATTTTAAAATTATCCTAATCTTTTTGGACCTGCTGAGATATGGACCGAGCGGGATTTGAACCCACAGTCTCTCCCAAGCCAAGGGAACGATTTACCTAATTAATCTACCGGCCCAGTTTGTATTGCTTGGTAATACCCTTTTTTTCTTCCAATACCCATCTTTAAGGCTATGGCGTGGGTTATTTGAACCTATATCATCCATCCATCTTACTATGTTCTTATTACCCCTCATAGCTATCTCACTCACTCTGCCGGTTTTTTTTCTGATATAAACAGGATACCCTTGATTTCTAAGCGATTTACATAACTGAGCTAATAATATATTGCTAATTGATGTTATTGTGATATAAGGATGCTTATACCTTTCATGTTTTTTTGCGTAAAATGATCCATCCATATCAAATAAACCCCTCATTATATTACGCTGTAACCTCCACTTTAATTTGCTCATTCTTTTTGGAATCTTCAATTTTATTCCTTTTTTCCCTATAGGAAATCCAATTCCATTGAGGTATTTAACTAATCCCTTACACTTTATTGTTAATTTTCTACTATTGCTTTTTTTAATTTCTTTGATTTTAACACGGACTTTCAGCTCTCTTTCAATTAATTTTTTTAGATATAGATAATATTTTTTATCTTTGATTAAATCACCAACAATTATTATATCATAGGCGTAGTATCCACTTTGTTTTTTGTATACTGAAATGCATCCATCGCCCATTAATGCCCTGTAAAACTCACAAAAATTGTTATTAAAGTTGCACTTGATTTTTCCATAATTGTTCTTTTTATATGATCTAGCTTTTTCTAATTTCCTTTGAAGACCTTTCCTTCCAAGTTTATCAGCAGTTGTTTTGCCTCCAACGGATTGGCCCCAGGTATTTGATAGAATTTTTGTTTCTTTTAACCATCTCTCTTTATTTCTACTTTTTTTAATGAGCCGATCAAAAACTTTTTTATCTATACAATTTGCTCCAGAGTGCCACTTCTTAATCGTGCTATAAGGTATGTTCTTCTCTTTACTAAATTGTTTCAAAGACTTATCTTTTTTTAGTTCTTTAAAGAAACTTTGCGGATCTTTTATTCTTACTCTCATTGTATTATTATAAGATTCTTAAGCTTGTATATAGATCTTTTTAATCTACCACTATACTACGGGCCCTCACAAGCTTTATAAAATTTGAGGTTTATTAAAAATCTTATGGTCCTCAAAAAAACCAAACACCTCCTCAAAACCGGAACAAAAAACATTTTAGACAAAACAACAATCGATGACAAATTAGTCACAGGCATAAAAACAGTAAAAAAAGAGGTAAGAAAAAACATAATCACTGCAATTAGCGCAGCTTTCGCATTTCTTATAGCTCTAGCATGGCGTGATGCAATCGCTTCCTGGATAAATACTTTAATTGAGAATTTCAACCTATCAGAAGGTTGGTACAAGTTCGTAGCAGCATTAATAGTTACAATAATTGGTGTTATAGGAATAATTCTAGTCTCAAGATTAGAAGAAAAACCAGTAAAAACTAAATAAACTTCCCAAATTTAGATAGTTTCTCGCCCTTCAACAATCTATTAACAACATCTTTCAAATCTTTTACCTTAACTCTAATTTGCTTTTGTGTATCTCTATCACGAACAGTAACCTCTTTTTTCTTTAAAGAATCAAAATCAATAGTAACCCCATACAAAGTACCAGCTTCATCACCTCTAAAGTATCTTCTGCCAATCGAACCACCAACATCAAAAAAACAATTAAATTCCTCTTTCAACAAATCAAAAACCTCTTTAGCTTTTTCCACCAGTTCTTTTTTATTAGAAAGTAAAGGAAAAACAGCAACCTTAATAGGAGCTAACTTAGGATGTAATTTTAAGACCACATTCTCTCTCTTTTTATCATGATTATATGCATTATACATAAAAACCAAAAAAGCCCTATCAACACCTAAGGAAGGCTCAGCAATAACATGAGGAACAAATCTCTTCTTTTTCTCATCATCAAACAAAGACAAATCTTTTTTAGAATGTTTCATATGCTGCTGTAAATCATAATCTCCTCTATCCGCAACACCAAGTAATTCTTTCCAGCCAAAAGGAAAGTTATATTCCAAATCCCAGGTGTCAGTAGAATAATGACTAAGCTCATCCTTCAAATGTTGTCTTATCCTAAGATCATCACTATTAACACCCAAAGAAACAAACCAATTATGCTCAATGAAAAGCCAATAAGCATGCCAAGGATTGTTAATTACATTTTTACTTAAAGCACTTTTAATTTTCATTTTCTTAGGCTTAAAATCATTTTTCTGCATATCAGCCGAATAAACCAAAATTTCATAATCAGAAATATCTTTCACATAAGGACACTCTCTAAGTTTAGAAGGATGTACAAAATACTCAATTTCCATCTGCTCAAATTCTCTAGATCGAAACAAAAAGTGTCTTGGACTTATCTCATTCCTAAAAGCCTTCCCAATCTGAGCGATACCAAAAGGCAACTTTAACCTGGCATTCTCCTGAACCAATTTAAAATTAGTAAAAATCGTTTGTGCAGTCTCAGGCCTTAAATATGCCTTCGCTTCCTCATCCCGTTTGGCACCAACATAAGTTTCAAACATCAAATTAAAGGGAGCAGGCTTCCCTAAAGTGTCCTTACCGCACTTTTCACACTTAATTTTATGCTTCTTAATCAATTGCCCTAATTTTTGGGCTGAAAAACCATCCGCTCTTTTCTTAGTCTTTTCCTCAACTAAAACATCCGCCCTATATCTTTCATGGCAATTCCCACATTCAATCATTATATCCTGGAATGAATTAAGGTGTCCAGAAGCATCCCACACCTTAGGATGAGTAACTATAGCACTATCAATCCCAACAAGATCCTCTCTAGAAAGAACATGAAACTTCCACCATTCTTTTTTAATATTATTCTTTAACTCCACACCCAAAGGTCCATAATCAAAAAACCCAGCAATACCACCATAAATCTCAGAAGTAGCATAAACAAAACCTCTTCTCTTACAAAAAGCAGCCATTTCTTCTATAGATATCATAAAATAAAAAGCAAGTTCTATACTATTTAAATATATCTGGCAAATCTCTCATATTTATTAATTTTCTATGCTCAATTCTAGGACAAGCAGTATTAATCCACATATCAATGTCAGGAAAATTCTCAAACTCATTCACGTCAACATCACTACAAATAAACAAATAAGATTCTTTTTTTAATTTTTTTTGTAATTTTACAGCCTCATTAAATAAATTTTGACCAGGTTTATCGCAAACAAGAATTCCAACTTTTTTAGCAGCCATGTACTTCATTAATTTACCTTTCATTTTTTTCTCCAATTCATCAGCACTTACCTTAGAAAATTTTCCAGTTAAAGGATTAGCAATATAAATCGGTTTTTTTAATTTTCCTAAACCCAATACATGAAAATCTCCTGAACCAACAAACAAAAAAGCATCAACTTTAGCCTTTACCTTTAAAATACCATCAATATTACATCCTAAAACAGAACCACAAAAAACAAACTTTTTATCTTTTATTTTTTTCACAGAGTTCTCAAATTGGACAGTAGTAAACAAACCAACTTTTTTTTCAGGAATTTTAATCTTTTTAATAAACTCCAAATCAACTTCCATCTCAGCTTGAATATAAACCCGTTTCATAATACACTATTAAAAAAGAAATTCTTTAAAACCTTTCTATAACCTAACAAGCTGGGTTCTCTCAGGGCCTACAGAAACCATGGATACAGGAACGCTAAGCTCACTTTCTAAAGTCGTAATATAATTCCTTGCATTTTTAGGAAGATCTTCTTTTCTCTTTACATCCGGAGAAATCCTCTCCCAAGTCCCCATACTCTTAGAATGACCATCACGCATTCCTATAGTCAATTCAGGTATTTCGCTTAAAGTATCTAGATGCGTTATCACTAATTCAGTTACAGCACTATGTTTCAAAGCCTCAGAAACTAATCTACAATCAAACCAACCACATCTCCTTGGCCTTCCTGTTGTTGTGCCATACTCACGACCCGCCTCTCTTATAACCTCTCCCAATTGACTATCAAGCTCTGTAGGAAACGGCCCGCCACCAACTCTAGTAGAATAAGCTTTAGCAACACCTATTCTCCTAGGAATTTCAGTATATCCAAAACTGGCAGTCACACCCCCCAAGGTAGGATCAGAGCAGGTTACGTATGGCCTCTCGCCAGTATAAATCCCAATTTGATGTCCTTGTCCAGGCTCAAATAAAACACTTTCACTTCCCCTTATCAATTCCCTTGTATCATATAAAAAAGATCCTAAAAAAGCCCTAGTTGGTTCCAATTCTTCCAAAACTTTCTCAGCAGTTACATTAAGATCCCTAAATCTAGTTTTCAGATTCTCTCTTACAATAGCCTCATGTTCCCCTCTAACCAATTGATGTAAATTAAATCCCCCTCTAAGACTTTCATACGTAGGACCAATACCCTTAAAGGTTGTACCTATTTTTCTTCCAGTCCTAGCTTTTTCCTGCGTTAGCTCTTCTTCAAAATGATAGCTAGTAGTCACATTAACCCTAAAATCGATAAACAAATTCGTCCTGTTAACTTCAACACCCCTTTCCCTTAATTTAACAATCTCGTCCACTAGCCACGGTGGATACACAACCATATTAGAACCCATTACCGCCTTACTTCTAAAAATCCCATCAGGAACAACATGCAATTTGTATGTTTGATCACCAATAACAACCGTATGTCCTGCATTTGCACCACCATTAAACCTAGCAACATAATCAAAATCACCAGCAAGAGCATCAACTACCTTGCCCTTACCTTCATCCCCCCACTGTAATCCAACAACACCAGATTTAACCATTCTAAAACCAAACTTTTCCCACAAAATCGTATTATAAACTTATCTAACTTAGAAAATACTTAATGTAATCTACTTCTTCAACTTCTCAACTTTAGCTTTCTCAGAAATAATAGCAGAATTACCGGTTTTATCTTCAATAATCACCTTAACTTTCATATCACCCAATTTTATTTTCCAAATTTTCTTTAATAAACCTTTAGCTTTTTTCTTAATTTCCTCATCATCACTATCATCTCTCTCTTTCTCAATAATCTCTTTAAATCTGTTTAACAAACCTTCAATATTTGTAACAAATCCTATTGAACTTGGACCTGGCTGCATACTCATTTTCAATTGAGGAAATTTAACAATAGCACCAGAAGACTTAACTATCCTTACCTTCATATCTTTATCAGAACTTATCTCAAAAGTATAACAAACAGGTTCTTTTTCTTGTTCAGCCTCAACCTCACTCATAAAATAATCACAAGAACCACACTTCATAGAGAACAAATAAGCTTTACCAAAAAAAGGCACCTCCATACTATCCTCGATCAGAGTCAAAGTTTTTTTATGACACAAAGGACACGGTTGTTTTTCTAATTTATCCATATTATAAATAAAGTAAATAAATTTAAAAACATTTTGCTTAATTATCTCAACATTTTCCTACAGTTTACACAGATATTGCCCTTCTCATAGCCCAATTTCTCTATAAATTTGCCTAAAGTCTCTACATTTGCATCAATCTCAACCATACTAATACATTCACCCCTCACAGTCTCCTCAAATTTTTCAATTAGAGCCTTTCCAATTCCCTTACCTCTAAAACCTTCTTTAACAGCAACACCCATTAACACAGACCAATCTTCTCTAGCAGAATATTCTCCATAAACCACTCCAACCATCTCTCCATTTTCCTCCGCAACCAAAAATACCGCCCCTTCAGCAGTATTAACCAATCTCTCAAAATAAGCAAAAGAATACGTCTGGCCACGCCAACTAAGTTCTTTTACACTAAGAAATTTCCTAGCCTCTTCCACATCCTCTTTTTTCGCATCTCTTATATTTATCAAATTACATCAATCTCACAGTTCTATAGAAACAACAACATATAAAAAAATATCTACTCTTTAACTTCAGCAGTCTCAGTAGTCCTATAAACATGAGCAAATCCAGGAGTCACAACAACCCAATCTTCTCCAAAACCAGCAATATCTCCTTCAATAGCATCACATGTTTTTTTCAGTTTATTAACAACTCTTTTTAATTCAACAATATCTCTATCCTTTATAGGTTTAATATTAATCAAAGCAATAGTATAGCCTTCTCTCAAAGCATCAAGAGCAGGTTTTACATCAGGAAAATCAGAAATAACAAAGGGCTTAACAACAATCTTAGATCTTCTACCTACATCTTTCTTAGTATCAATCTCAATATAGTCATCAGTAAATTCCTCAGAATACTCCCCACTAG
Organism: Candidatus Woesearchaeota archaeon; assembly: GCA_043817645.1. Lineage (GTDB taxonomy): Archaea > Nanobdellota > Nanobdellia > SCGC-AAA011-G17 > JACPIM01 > JBBSXW01. Next base: position 12,849 of record JBDRGP010000026.1, on the reverse strand, counting down.
AACCACCTAAAATCTTATTTTTCATCCTTGAAAATGTACCCATTTTTCAGTCCTCACAAAAGAATAATAAAACATGCCTTGACATATATATAAATATTTCTATATTCTATTTGCATTCTAAGGCAGAAACAACGTTCCAAATTTGAGATCTAGTATAAGAAGACAAATTAGGATCATTGTCAATTTCACTTAATTCCTCCAAGGCTTTATCTATCTTAACTTCTGTTCCACAACCACAATCATTCAAAGCACAAATAGCGCTTCTCACTCTTGTTCGGACATTTTTTGGCACTAATTCATCATTCTCAATTACAACCAATGCCTGAACAATGCCTATAATTTTTTCATCACCCATTTTTCTGCATCTTACTCAAGACCTGTGCTTGTACTTCCTTAGCTTTTTGTCTTAGCTTATCCTCTTGTTTGTCTACATTTTTAAGCTTTACGTCTATTACCTCTTTCCTGGATTTTAAATCTTTCTCAAGTACCTCTTTAGAACTCTCAACAATCAAAGGTCCAGCAATCTTAAACAATTGTTTAGGATTTTTAGCAATTTCCTCTAAAGCATTATCAACTTCCATAAGCTGGCTTTGTAAAACTTGTTTTTGCATTGTCATTTGCTGTAAATTTTGCTCTAAAACCTGCAACTCTTCAATCTGCTCTTCAATTTTTTTATCCATTTTAAACTGCCTTTATCTTCGTGTTGGTTGTTCTAGGTTTATAAATAATTTTAGAACCGCAATATGGACACCTGATTTTCTTTTTAACATATTCTGATTTTACTAAAGCATTACACTGAAAACATTTATATTTTACCATATTTCAATCACACATAATAAGCCTTACCAGTGAATTTTGAATCACATTTTCCACATTTAAATATTCCCATTGCAAGTCTTTTAACTTTTGGCTTCTTACAATAAGGACAAACCTGTTTTTTTCTCTGTTTCTTTTCTACCTGAAGTATCTTTGTTCTAATAGTTTTACCATATCTCACTCCAAATCTTCCTGCAGAACCTGTTTTCTTTCCCATGAGTCTACAAGCCCCATATGAGTTTTTAAAGGTTTTGAAATAAAAATGGGGCTGCCAGGATTTGAATTCCCATACTCTAAGATCATTCTGAGAGTTTCCTGGGCCACGAGGTCCCAAACCTCGAATCCTAATTGCTTAGAGTTTTCATCTTCCAAGCTAGACTACAGCATAATGCTACGATCCTTAGAGATCTATAGTCCCATTCAGAGCCTAACTCAATTATTTATACCACCCAATTTGATTTATAAATTTATCTCAAGAAATAACTAGCTACTTTTTCTTCTTCTCTCCCTTTTTAGCTTCTTTCTTCTCTTCTTTCTTTACGTCCTTTTTTTCTCCTTCTTTAGCCTCTTCTTTCTTTTCCCCTTCTTTAGCTTCTCCTTCTTTAGCCTCTTCTTTCTTTTCTTCCTTAGCCGCCTTTAATTTTTCAGCCTCTTTTACCAATTTTTTCTGTACTACTTCTAATTGTTTCTCCAAAACTTCTTTCTTTCCTTCAGGAACTTCAACTCTACCTTCCTTAATTTCAGCATCATACTTGCCACTCTCAACAGCTTTAACAAACTCAGAAGATTTTTTACCTTCAACTAAAACACCTAAAGAATTACAGGATCCAGCAACAGACTTAACAGCTTTTTTCAAATCGAAAGTATACATACCTTCCATTTTCATTTTAGCAATCTTAATACACTGCTCAACAGAAATATTTGCAACTTTTTCTTTATCAGGTTGACCAGAACCTTTTTCCAAACCAAGTTCTTTTTTAATCAATTGCGTAGTAGGTGGTGTTCCCACCTCAATATCTTCAACTTTCTTAGCTTTAGTATTGATCTTTATTTTAACAGGCACCTGCATCCCCTTAAAATCTGCAGTTTTCTCATTTACCTGATTCATAACCTCGCCAATATTTATTCCCATTGGTCCTAATTTCTGAGCCACTGCAGCATTCGGAGTAGCCTTTCCTCCTTCAACCATCAACTGTATTGTCTCTGCCATCTTAATCTTCCTTCTCTTCATCCTCATCTCTTCTAATAACTTTAACAGCATCTAATTTAACTGTAATAGGAATAGGAACTGCAGCTTCCAACAACTCAACCACAACCTCTTCTTTTTGTTGATTAACCCTATTAACTCTTGCTTTCTCTCTATTAAAGGGTCCTGAAATAATCTCAACAACATCATTCTTCTGGATATTAACATCTGTCTTAATCTGCTCTAACATCTTCTCAATCTCACTATAATCAACATTATTAGGCAAAAGACCTTTAGCATAAGGAACGCCATGAAAGGCCTCTTCAGCAGTCTGCCTTGAATCAGCTTCAATAAAAATATATCCCCTAAGACCATGCGGTCTCACAATAGAATACACATTTAGGTTCTTCTTCTGAGCATTAGAAGATACAAAATCAACTACCTGATCTTCCCTATTCGCCGTTGTTCTTATAGTAAATATCATATTAACTCTATAACAATCGCAATTAAAAAGCCTAATAACCCTATAACAGCTATCCCAATAGAACTCACTTTAACAATTATGCCAAACTCCTTCTTTGAAGGCTTTTTAGTTATCCTAAACACCCTCACAGATTCCTTTATAAAGCTTTTTAACTTAACAAACATAAGTTATTTTTATAGAAATTGTTTTATAAAGGTTTTTATTTAATAAACTCAATCCCAAGTTCCTTCTCAATCCTTTCACTCTCTTTCGCAGCCATCTTGCTCCTAGGACCAAAAATTTGTGGACTTGAAACACCAGTAACAATCAGCATAATTTTAATAGTATTCGCCAAATCTTCAGATATCTGAGCGCCCCATATAACTCTAGCATCATCACTTAATTTCTCACTCACAGTTTCAACAACCTTTCTTGCTTCACCCAAAGTCATATCAGAACCACCAGCAACATTAATCAAAGCACCAGTAGCACCAGAAATATCAACATCCAACAAAGGATTATTTACAGCTTTCAAAACAGCTTCAACAGCCCTATTATCAGTATCACTCTCGCCAACACCAATCAAAGAAACTCCTCCCTTACCCATAACAGTTTTAATATCAGCAAAATCTAAATTAACCAAACCAACCTTAGTAACCAGCTCAGCAATACCTTTAACAGCATTTGTCAAAATCTCATCAGCAATCTTAAAAGCAGTCTGTAAAGGCAAATCAGGAGCAAGCTCCAATAGTTTATCATTCGGAATCACAATTAAAGTATCAACCACATTCTCCAATTTCTCTAAACCATTAACAGCATTTTCATATCTTCTTCTTCCTTCCATCTCAAAAGGAATAGTAACAATTGCAACAGTTAAAGCTCCAACTTTTTTAGCCACCTCTGCAATAACAGGAGCAGACCCTGTTCCAGTTCCACCACCTAGTCCACAAGTAATAAACACCATATCGCATCCTTGCAATTTAGCTTTTATTTCATGCTCACTTTCTCTAGCAGCTTCTTCACCAATTTGAGGAATACTCCCCGCTCCCAATCCACCAGTTACTTCCCTTCCAATCAAAATCTTAGAATCTGCATTACAATACAACAAGTCTTGGGCGTCTGTATTGACAGCTATAGCCTCAGCTCCGAAGATACCAACCTCTGTAATTCGATTAATAGTATTATTGCCCCCACCGCCAGCACCAATAACCTTAATTTTGGCTTTTTGCCTTGAAAGAATCTTCTCTAATTCCTCATCAATAGAAATTTTATTCTGATTATCAGGACTGGAATAGGCTTGTTTTACCTCAGATCCATAACTTTGTCGATTAAAAGAATCCATCCATATAAAAAAGGTCAATTACTATTTAAACTTAATTATGTTTTAGTCACTGTTTTCCCAAATCTTACTTCCTTCATCTCAGGAATAAGTTTTTTTATCTTCTCACCTAAAACTCTCTTAGCCTCTTCAGAAAAATCACCATTAACCTCTGCCACCGCTTCCACAACTTTACTCTTAGCCTTCTTAGAAAAAAACCCAATCAAACTATCAATCTTTTTTTGTTTATCCTTAATAAGCTTACCAATAGTAACTTTATACAACAACTTATGTCCAGCTAAAGGATGATTAAAATCAACAACTATCCTTCCCCCAGAAACGCTTCTCACAGTCCCAATCAGCCCATCAAGATTAACTCTAAGCCCTGGAAAAGGTCTAATATTCTCTTTTTTAAAAATACCCGCAGAAAGAAGTTTCATAAGCTTAGGATCTCTCTTCCCAAAGCCCTTTTCAGGATCAATCTCTATATCAAACTTTTCACTTTCCTCCTTTCCAACCAAAACCTCATCAAGTCCCTTTAACACAAAACCCTCTCCAATACACACAATCAAAGCCCCATATTTAGCCTTAGGATCATGAATACCCTCTTTTTTAGCTATTTCCTCAGAGGTTAGATCAAAAACCTGTCCAGTCTCTTTATCATAAGCAACATAATCTATTTCCACAAAATCCCCATTTTTCAGCCCCATAGCCTACACCACAAAAACAGCCCTTAAAAAGATAGTGTACCCACTGTGCAATGGAAACATTTATATATGAAGCCAAACTCCTCCACATCATGACATGGAAAAATAACGTAGATCCTATAATAAAATCGCATCTAGAAAGGCAAATAGCTGAATCTATTAAGCACAAAAACGCCTTTAATGAATCAGATAGTCCAGCAAAAGCCCAGTTATGGGTCGCAATAGCAAATCTTAGCAAAGAGCTCTTCGACATCAATCTAAAACTAAATTATCTAGAAAGAGCATTAAAACAAATTGCACCAAAATCCGTTTTAAAAAAACAAAAAACAAGAAAAGCTAAAAAAAGTACCAACAAAGAAGTAACTTTTTCTTAAAATAAACCATCCATCTTAACCAAAAAAATTATAAACGCTCTCTCAAGCTAATTCTATTATGGGTGAGATAAAAAAGATACAAGCCACAAGTGTAAAAAAAGGAACTTCTATCATCATCGATGGCATAGCCTGCACAGTTAAAGACGTTCAGACTTCAAAACCAGGAAAGCACGGCCATGCAAAATGCAGAATTGAAGCAATCGGAATGATTGACAGCAACAAAAAAATCATCGTAGTTCCAGGACATGAAAAATTAGACTCGCCGATAATAGAAAAAAAATCAGCTCAGATACTCTCAATTCATGGCGATACAGCAAACGTAATGGACTCAGAAAGCTATGAAACTTTTGATTTAAAAATACCGGCCGAACTCAAAGACAAAATCAAAGAAAACGCACAAGTCTTATATTGGATCATCATGGATATAAAAGTAATGAAAGAAATAAAATAAAATGGCAAAAGACAAAAGGAATGTTGATACAAAAGACATAATTGTTTGGATTCTAATAATCCTAGCATTCATCATATTAATTGTATCTTTTTTCAGAGGATAAGTAAAAAATGAAGCCGCAAGACATTATAATTTGGATTTTATTTATAATTTCAATAATCGTGGCTATATGGTATCTTTTTGGTAATAGTCCAACATTTGAACAAGCAATACTAGTTTTTATTTTAACCATACTTTTTACAAACAATGCAAAAATTAGTGAGATTAAAACAAAACAAGAGTCTCTTGAGAGAAAATTCAATGCGTTAGCAAAAGATTTTAAAGAACACATTAAACATAAACAAATTTAAAATGGCAAAATTCCCAGAAGCAGCTTCAAGGTTATTTAAAAACGTATTTGTATGTAGAAATTGCAAAACCAAAATAAGAAGCACTCCTCAAAAAATAATCCAAAAAAAAGTAGCATGCAGAAAGTGTGGAAAAAAAGTGTTTAGAGCTATTAAAAAAAGTCAGCAAAAGGCAGGCGCTGCTTAATTAAAAAAAGATGGTGAGTGTAGATTTAATATTTGCATTAGTTTTCTATGGCATAATCCTGATTATCTTTTTCAAAACTAAAAAAAGATGGAATATCCAAGGAATTCTCGCATTATACAAAACAAAAATCGGAATAAACTTAATGGATAAACTAGCAAGAAAAGATAAAAAAAATATAATCTTAACAGGAATCACACTCACCATACTCGGACTTATTCTAACAATCATAGGCCTATCATCATCCCAACCATACTTCACAGGCATAGGATCAATTTTACTCATTATAGGATTACTAATGGCTGTACCGATCAAGGTACTTGGTCACGCAGGAACAATAATCGGCTTCTTTGGTATGGCTTTCATATTCTATATCCTAATCAGATCAACCATAACTCTAATCTTCGTAGAGGGTGCAGAATCAACAATAGCACCCGTACTTCCAGGAGTAAAAATACCCGGCCTTCCGATATTATCCTTTTGGCATTGGATTATTTCTATTTTTATCTTAGCACTAGTTCATGAATTCTCACATGGAATACTAGCAAGAGTTTACAAATTAAAAATAAAAAGTTCCGGCATAGGTTTTCTCGGACCAATTTTACTTGCTTTTGTAGAACCAGATGAAAAACAAACTGCAAAAGCACAAAAAAAAGCACAACTAAGTATGTTTGCAGCAGGACCTTTCGCGAACATCATCCTTGCAGTACTCGCACTATTATTCTCAATGTTTATCCTCGCGCCCCTCTCAGAAGCAATCTTTGATGCAGATGGGATAACTGTCTCAAATTTCACACCAGGATTCCCAGCTGAAAAATCAGGTCTTGAGGTACCTTTCACAATAAAATCAGTCAACCACATTGAAACACTTAGCGTAGTAGATTTCGTTGATGCAACAGAAGGTATAAATCCCAACCAAGAAATAATCCTAAATACAGATAAAGGAACAGCCATAATCACAACTATAGAAAACCCAGATAATTCTAGCAAAGGTCTCATTGGAATCCAAGGATTATCTCAAAAAACAAAAACAAAAGAAAACATAAGCGAATTCCAAGGAAAGTCCTTTAGGTGGATTTCCATGTTATTCATGTGGTTATTTTTTATCAATTTAGGTGTAGGTTTATTCAACCTTCTTCCATTAGGACCAGTAGACGGCGGCAGAATGTTTCACGTAGCAACCTTAAAGATATTCAAAAACAAAAAAACTGCAAAAAAAGTCTGGTTATTTGCAATGTACCTTATAATATTTTTAATTATTGTCAATTTTATCCCATGGATAATTAAACTCCTTAAATTCATCACAGGACTCATATCAGCAGCTCCTTAGAAACCTATAAAAAGTCTCTATCTTTATTTTAAAATATGTACATCGATGTTCATTGTCACCTTGACCATTCTAAATTTCAATCAGATCTAGATAAAGTAATAAACAATTGCAGAAAACATAGAGTTATGGCCATTAGCTGTGGTGTAAATAAAGACTCCAATAGAAGAGTATTAGAAATTTCTAAAAGATACCCAAAAACAGTAAAAGCAGCCTTAGGGATGTTTCCTTTTGACGCGATAGGAATTCAAAGAGATTGTAGCTATTCTGGCTCAATCCCGAGCAAGTTCAATGTAGACGAAGAGCTAGATTTCATTCAAAAGAGTAAAAATAAGATTACTTGTATCTCCGAGGTAGGTCTAGACAAATCCATAGAAAACCATCAATTTGAAAAACAAAAAGAAATCTTCTCAAAAATCATCTCCTTAAGTGAAAAAATTAAAAAACCCTTGATAGTTCACTCAAGAAAAGCAGAATTAGATTGCATTGAACTCCTAGAAACTTGTAAACATAAAAATATTGTCATGCACATGTTCTCCGGAAACTTTAAACTAATAAAAAGAATAGAAGATAACGGTTGGTTATTCAGCATCCCTGTAAAAATAGAAAGGCAGCAACACTTTCAATCATTAGTTGAACAAGTAAACATCAACCAATTGTTAACAGAAACAGATTCACCATGGGCTCCACTAAAAAATATTGAACGAAATGAACCAAAATATGTCAGATATATTGTAAAAAAAATCTCAGAAATAAAAAAATTAGATGAAAACGAAGTCAAAAAAAATATTTTTATGAATTTTCAAAGAATTTTTCTCAAAAATTAAAAATAGAAAAGTATTTAAATAAAAAACTAAACAAAAAATAATATAATAATCAATTAAGAGGTGATAAAACATGGCTGCAAGAAGAAAAAGAACTGCTGCTAAGACTACTAGAAGAAGGACTACAGCAAAAAAAACTACTACGAGAAGAAGGAGAAGATAATTCTCCTCATTTATTTTTTTAAAAAGTTTTATAAATTAATTTTTTTATTTTACTCCTTCTAATAGGTTTAAACATAAATGGCTAAACAATTAATGTTGCATATCAAATTAAAGAATGAACAAATTTCTATCAATAACGCATCAAGCAAAGAAACACTAAAATTACGAAGAATTGAACTAGCAAAACAAGGGTACAGAATAGTAAACAATCACTCCGCAATAAAAGTCTGCCATTGGACAAAACAAGCAATAAGAGACAAAGGAACCTGCTACAAACACAAATTCTACGGAATAAACAGTTGGCAGTGCATCCAAGCCACCGTAACCTTAGATATATGCAACTTAAGATGTCAGCACTGCTGGCGAGATATTGACTATAATCCAAAAAACCTAAAATTTTTAGACAATCCAAAGGACATCGTAAAAGGATTCATAGAAGAACAAAAAAAAGCACTCTTAGGTTTTTATGGTGCAGATAAAATAGACAAAACCAAACTAGAAGAAAGCACAAAACCTAAACATATCGCTCTATCACTAACAGGAGACACATGCATGTATCCAAAACTACCAGAACTAATAAAAGAAATTCATAAACAAAACATGACATCCTTTTTAGTAACAAATGGAACTTTTCCTCAAATGATCAAGAGATTAATCAATCATCAACCAACTCAACTTTACGTAACATTACCGGCACCAGATGAAAAAACCTACAATGAAATATGCAATCCTTTGGGACCCGGAGGTTGGAAAAAAATTCTTGAAAGCCTTTCTCTTTTAAAACATTTTAAAAGATCTGTAATAAGATTAACATTAGCTAAAGGATTAAATTTAAAAAATCCAGAAAAATACGCAGAAATTTTTAACAAAAATAAATTTGACTACCTAGAAATAAAAAGTACACTACCTATTGGCGGAGCAATGTACAGACTAAGTCCTGAACAAATGCCTCAACACAAAGAACTAAGAAAGTTCGCAAAAGAAATTGAAGAATTAACAAACCTAAAAATCATAGATGAACAAGAAAGAAGTACTGTTATATTGATGAGTAAAGAAAATAATTCTAAGCGGTTTCTGGCTCCAATTTAGGCCTATCGGGCACAAAGGCTACAAACGTAGTTTTAAAAGTGTCCCAAGTTTCTTTGAGTACACCTTCTAATTGTTTCGCATGTTGCATATAAGTTCTAGTAAAACGTTTTTTTTCAGGGATCATTGACAGACCCGTCGCAATCAAAACTCCATTATCATCGACAAATGGAATAGTACTAACAGAAAATCTAACCTGCTTACCAGAAAGAAGACGACCCTTATAGGGTTCATCAGAACTAAAAGCGGCCATAAATTCTGATTTGTCCTCCCAGCCCAAGGTGTTTACTAAACCATCCAAGGTATCTATTCCCCCTTTTAAACCCGCGACCCTCCAAAAATGTCTAGTCGCGTTTAGTATATCCCCTCCAGCAAGCTGTGCATAAGGTGCTCTTGATAAATCAGCAATTCTAAAAATTGCAGAGGTTGTTAAATTGAGGATATCCCTTTCTAATTGCACAACCTCCTCTTCTAAGACTTCCCTTCTCCCAGCCTCTTCCAACCACCTCTCTTTATATTCCACAGCACGAGCGCTAAGGGCTTGCTCCACCATTTCCCCAAGACGCAATCTCTTCCAGTCTACATCATCAATATTATGCGTCCAAACATCCGCAATCAACCTTTTATAAGTCCTATCTAACTGAGCAACTAAATCTCGATGAGATTGGACCATTAAAGATTTCATAGCCAAAACTTTACGGTCAAAATCAGCTTCAGCCAAAGAGTACGCATCCTGCTTTAGCCTAGCTACTAATCCAAAGTCTAACTTAAGAAGATAACCCCTAAAACCTCTTAAAATAGACCCTAACTCATCACTAATTCTCATTCACCTCCATATAGACTTTAGTACTTTTAAACTTTATCAATATTCAAAAATATTCACTCAGCATATCCAGTCATAAACCCAGCTTCTTCTAAGGAAATTTCATCATTTTCAAGCATTAAATCCAAATCTTCCTTATCATAAACATTACTCACAAAAATCACCTCCTTTAATTGGCAATGATAATAATACTCGAGAAAATATCTCCTCTATCAGCCCCATATCCATCAAATCACCTCCTTACTCAACAAATTTTGATAGCTCTCCTCAGAAGTCCTATGTAAAAAATGCAATAACTCCCTTTGTCTAATTAGTTTAGCATAATCCTTCCATTCGAGATAGCTCTTGCTAGATTGGAATAATTTCATATAACTCACCTCAAACATCAGGTTTTCCACCTAATTTCTTATTTAAAACTCTAAAAATCAAGCTTGTTTATATAGGCTGCGCGTGTTTGTCACGTATGCGTCGTTCAGAATATATATTTTAGAAAACAACCTTCATAAAAATAAAAATATGTTTTGCAACTTCTAAAGAGATACGAAAAATCATGTTATGGAAGTGAAAATTTTGATAGTAGAGAGCTGGAAAGTGAAGAATATAAAGAGATAAAGATATGAACTGTTCAACTCAATCGTGAGCCAAAACTAAAATGTAAAAAGTTAGTAAAGAGGACACTTTAAAACCCCCGACCACCCACCCCTAAAATGTAGAAATTGTTGTAAATAAAAAAGTGAGCCGCCTTAGTGCTTCGCACATTTTGTCTTGACTTCGTCAAGCAGAAAAACTTCTTTTATCCGACCAACGAAAACTCACGAAATTAAAATTTCGTCCAACAAAGGATAAAAGGCTTCGCCCAAATTTTTCTGATTATTTTAATAAGCTTTTTATACCAGTTTCCCTATTTATTTTTATAATGGCAAGATGTGATTATTGCGGAGAAACTATAAACGAATTGCCTTGGACTTGTAAAAGATGTGGGCAAACTTTTTGCGGAGACCACCGACTTCCAGAAGCCCATGATTGTCAAGGCACTAAACATAAAAATTTCTTTGAGCCATTAACAAAAAAATCTTTAACAAAACATAAAGAAAGTAAATCTAAATCTTACGAGGGAAATTATGAAATGTATGTCCCCGGAAAAAAGAAACACCATTCATATCATCGCCATAGAAGTTTTAGTTCAAAAAATTTCTTGAGCAAATACATTTATCCAAGAATTCAAGAAAATGTAAAACCTCACTTAATGCAATTTTTACTTATCTTCTTGATTGGACTTGTTTTGAATTATGTCTATTATCAAACATTTTCTTTAAGCTATCTTTTTATCGGGGGAGTTCAGGAATGGTTTAGTGTTCTTATTCCAACACTAAATGGTTTTAGTGCAGGTTATGATTTATTTTATTTGATTATCAACGGAATTTATTACGTATATTTTTATTATAGTTTTGTCCTTGTGATTTATCACACAATCACAAATTTAGACAAAAGAGATACTTGGGTTATGCTTGGATGGTTTGCTTTAATCTTGTGGGTTTTACTTTATTTCTTCCCACAAATAGCGTAACTTTTTAAATAATAAGATATAACTAATATCAAATGACAAATCAACAGAAACCAATAAGTGAATTTACAATGAAAGATTGGAAAAACTTTGGAATTTACTTAGTCTTATTAGGTTTGATTATTATGTTTATTGCAAAAGAATGGAAAATTGGTGGTGGCTTCTTTTTGGTAGGGATAATTTTCACTGCAATTTTTCAAGGACCAAAATTATTCAAGATTTTAAAAAAGAAACACTGGTAAAATGAAAGAAAATAAAACCTCAGAAAAAATAAAGCATTTTGCTAAAAGGAAATGGGATAATTTTACTGATTGGTTTACAGACAAAGAACATCCACACAGCCGATTAAATAAAAATGTATTTTTCCATGACTTGCTTAAATTTATTGGTTTGATTTTAGTTTTTCTAATTATCTATTCTAATGTTGATAAAATAAATCAAATTGTTTTATTTTTCATAAAACTTGGTTCTTTGTTAGAATTAGTTTTATTATTCTTTATTTTAAGAAAAGCATGGCATTTAATTATAAATCTAAAATATGCTTTTCGTGGATTAAACCACGGAACAAAGGCAATAATTGCTATAGTTATTGTTCTTTTGTTATTTATGGCTTTTCTTAATCAAGATAAAGTTGTAGGTTCAATTACTCAAACTTATCAAGAAGCAAATTTAAGTAAACTTAATCCTATTCAGGTTTCAGGAAATTTCAGTTTGGGAGGTCTTGATTTTTCTAAAATTTCTAAAAGTGTAAATACTTGTCCACAAATGAATGTTCCTATAAATTTCTATGGTTATGAAAGTTACGATGGAACAGTTGGAAGCATAAGAGGTAAATCTTATGATGGATGGACTATAAAGGGTCAAGCTACTTGTAGAAAAGGAAGTAAGGAGGGAGAAAATTTAAACAGATATTATTGTGGGGGATATACATATTTCTTTGGAATAGGAGATGTTAATGCCTATGTGGAAAAAACAACTATATCGGGCACAGGAGATATAGGAAAAACCTACAAATATGTTATTTGGAATATTTATGACGAAAATAAGAATTTTGTAGAAACTAAATGTTTAGGCGACCCAGACGAATTTGATGAAAAACAAGCCAAAGCATTCTATAATGAGTTGCAAAAGTGGAATTAAAAATCTTCTTTTTTAGAAAAAAAGAAGCAAAAAAGGCGGCGGCTCACAAAAACAAAATACACAACAATTTCTATTAT